>JAFSGY010000007.1 GCA_017440575.1 Lachnospiraceae bacterium
AATAAAAAATAAATAAAATAATATAGAAAAAAATTGACAAATGATATTATGGTGTTATAGTAAATGTAGAACAAATAAAACAGTACGAGTAAGGGAATGCTTAAGCTCTTAAGAAATGGAGGAGAGGTTATGAATATTCAGAAATTCACACAAAAGTCAATCGAAGCAATCAATACATGTGAAAAGCTCGCAATGGAATATGGAAATCAAGAGTTGGAGCAGGAGCACCTTCTCTATGCACTTTTAACAATTGAGGACAGCTTGATTCTGAAGCTGATAGAGAAGATGGAGATAAATAGTGAGCACTTTGTAGGGCGCGTGGAGACAGCTTTGCAGAAGCGTGTAAAGGTACAGGGAGGCCAGCCTTATGTAGGTCAGTATCTGAATAAGGTATTGATTACGGCAGAGGATGAGGCAAAGCGAATGGGAGATGAATATGTTTCCGTAGAGCACATCTTTCTGTCGATGATACAGAATCCGAATAAGGAGATTAAGGAGATTTTCCGTGAATATGGGATTACAAGAGAACGCTTTTTAAAGAGTCTGTCAGAAGTGCGAGGGAATCAGCGAGTTACCAGTGATAACCCAGAGGCAACCTATGATACATTGGAAAAGTACGGACAAGACTTAGTTGAGAAGGCAAGAAACCAGAAGCTCGATCCAGTCATTGGCAGAGACAATGAGATTCGTAACATTATTCGTATTCTGTCCAGAAAGACGAAGAACAATCCTGTGTTTATTGGTGAGCCTGGTGTTGGTAAGACAGCCGTTGTTGAAGGACTTGCGCAACGAATCGTCAGAGGTGATGTTCCACAGGGGCTGAAAGATAAGAAGGTTTTTGCCCTTGATATGGGAGCACTTGTGGCAGGTGCCAAATATCGTGGTGAGTTTGAGGAACGTTTAAAAGCGGTACTGGAGGATGTAAAGAACAGCGATGGACAGATTATTCTGTTTATTGATGAGCTGCATACCATTGTAGGAGCAGGAAAAACAGATGGTGCATTGGATGCAGGCAATATGCTAAAGCCAATGCTTGCACGAGGCGAGTTACATTGTATCGGTGCTACGACACTGGATGAGTATAGACAGTATATTGAAAAGGATCCTGCATTAGAGAGACGTTTTCAGCCTGTTATGGTAGCGGAACCAACTGTCGAAGATACGATTAGTATTTTAAGAGGCTTGAAGGAGCGTTATGAGGTATTCCATGGAGTGAAAATCATGGATAATGCGCTGGTTAGTGCAGCAACACTTTCCAATCGTTATATCTCAGACCGATTCTTGCCGGATAAGGCGATTGATTTGGTAGATGAAGCTTGTGCCATGATTAAGACAGAGTTGGATTCTATGCCGGCAGAGCTTGATGAGATGCAGCGGCGTATTATGCAGATGGAGATAGAGGAAGCGGCACTGAAAAAAGAAGAGGACAGATTAAGCAAGGAACGTCTTGAAGCCCTGCAAAGAGAGCTTGCAGAACAAAAGGCAGAGTTTAATAACCGCAAGGCTCAATGGGACAATGAGAAGTCATCTGTTGAGAAGCTGTCAAAGCTTCGTGAGGAAATTGAAGAAGTCAATAACCAGATTCAGATTGCACAGCGAGAAGGTAATCTGGAAAAGGCGGCAGAGCTTAGTTATGGCAAGCTTCCTACAATGAAACAGCAGCTTGAAATCGAAGAGGAGGCTGTCAGAAATAAGGAGATGACCTTAGTACACGAAAGTGTATCTGAGGAAGAGATTGCAAAGATTATCTCAAGATGGACAGGAATACCGGTTGCCAAGCTAAATGAAAGTGAGAGAAATAAGACGCTCCATCTCGACGAAGAGCTGCACAAGCGTGTAGTGGGGCAAGATGAAGGTGTTACCAAGGTTACGGAGGCAATTATACGTTCCAAGGCGGGCATAAAAGACCCGAGTAAGCCAATTGGATCCTTCCTGTTTTTAGGACCAACCGGTGTTGGTAAGACAGAGCTTGCAAAAGCACTTGCAGCGTCTCTTTTTGATGACGAGAGCAATATGGTGCGTATTGATATGAGTGAATATATGGAGAAATACTCTGTATCACGATTAATCGGAGCACCCCCAGGATATGTAGGCTATGATGAGGGCGGACAGTTGACAGAGGCAGTTAGAAGAAAACCATATAGTGTTGTATTATTTGACGAGGTGGAAAAGGCACATCCTGATGTTTTCAATGTACTACTTCAGGTATTGGATGATGGAAGAATCACAGATTCACAGGGACGAACCGTAGACTTCAAGAATACCATTCTAATCATGACTTCTAATATTGGTGCGCAGTATTTGTTAGAGGGCATAGAAGAAAATGGTGAAATCAAGAAGGAAGCGCAGGAGCTGGTTATGAATGAGTTGAGAATGCACTTCAGACCGGAATTCTTGAACCGACTGGATGAGATGATTCTGTTTAAGCCATTGACAAAGAATAATATTGGAGGCATTATTCATCTGATTATTGCAGATTTGAATAAACGTCTTGCGGATAAAGAGCTTCAAATTGAGCTTTCTGATGAGGCAGAACGGTTTATCGTAGAAAATGGTTATGATCCTGTCTATGGAGCAAGACCATTGAAGCGTTATATACAGAAGTATGTGGAAACGCTTGCTGCAAAGCTCATTCTGGCTGACAAGGTTAGAACCGGAGATACGATTCTGATTGAAGTAGAGAACGAACAGTTGACAGCGAAGTGTAAGCCAAGAACAGAGTTGAACGAGTAAAGAAAGAGGGATGACGGTGCTGCTGTCATCCCTTTGCCATTTCTATATTTGTATCAAGGTGATTTTTTATAATGCCATGTTCTAGCAAAAAGTCCTTCCATACTGTGTAATACTGTGCTTTGATATGTATTTGATCCCATGTGAATTCAGGAACTAGGGCACCGTCCTCACAAAGAGAGCTTTGGTTAATGTCAATATAAAAGGTATCCTTTTGATTAGCAAGAGTAGCGATTAGTTCATTGCGGGAGGAGATATTTTCATTTGTTACTCCTTGGCTGCTGTCGGATTTGGACTGTGTTACGAGCAGATTTCCCTCAATGAAGATAAGTGCTTCCGGCTGAAGCCTTCTGATGTCTTCGACTACCTCACGATAGAGTTCATAGAAGGACTCCGGCGTTCCATAGCTACATTCGTTTATACCTACCATCAGATAGATTTTTCCAAAGGTTTCATTTTGTAAGACCTCCTGAATGGATGTTTTCTTATCTTTATAGGTAATCTTTGGCTTTGCATAATCATAGATGGAAAGGGAGGTCTTGCATAGGAAGGTGGCATTTTTAATGCCGGAATATTCGCTGATACCAACGGTTCTGGAATCACCGATAAATACAGCATCCTGAAAATAATCCTCTGTTACCGGAGTAAAGGAATAGGTTTCAGGTAGTATAATAGGTGAGTCGGCAAGTGTTGTGTTTGGTTCTGTAAATTCTTCTGTAATAGTTGAAACAGTAGAGTCTTCTAATACCTCTGGCTCTTCCGGGGCACTGGATATATCTGAAACAGTAGAGATTTCAGCTACTTCTGCAAGGAATACTTCTTTTTTCAGAGGAGCAGAGTCAAGTCCCTGAAACAGCAATCCGTCATGTAAGCCCCTCATGGCTATGGTCAGAGGAGGATTTTTGGCAGAATAGTCTTGTGTCTCATGATAATGTTCCTGATTCCAATAGGCTCCAATCAAGGTAAAACAGAGGCTGGAAAGCAGAATACTAAAGGGTAACAAATAATGCTTTATGGAATTCATTGCTTATACCTCCTAAAAACGAAAATATAAAAATGGATTATTAAGTCCAATAGACAGGTAATATACAGCATACCAGAATATGGCAAGTGATACGCCCACATTAAGAACCTTTTGCTCCAGCTTCTCGGCCAGTTTTTTGGGATATTCCGTACAGAAGAATAGGCAAATCAGTAAAAGTGGTGCATAGGTAGTAAGGTATTTTACAAAATCTGTTGGATTTAAAGGGGTACCAATGCCAAAGAATGGGAACATTCTGGCAAGGTAAATGCGAAGCTGTTCAAAATCGCTTATAGCAAAAATTGTCCAGCTGATTAAAATATATAGAATCATATATGCATGGGAAAACAGCTTTGCCAGAACATGCTCTTTTCTAAGAAGCGGCAGAAGCAAATTTTTTTCTATTACCTGCAACACAAAGATAAGCAACCCCCATAGGATAAAGTTCCAGTCTGCACCATGCCAAAAACCAACGAGAAACCAGACAACAAACAGATTACGTAAGGTTTTTAAGCGTCCTTTGCGGTTGCCGCCAAGCGGGATGTAGACATATTCACGAAACCATGCGCCCAAAGTAATATGCCAACGCCTCCAGAAATCAGTCACGCTTCTGGCAGCATAAGGGTGATTAAAGTTTGTAGGCATATGAAAACCAAGCATTTTTCCAAGGCCGATCGCCATTAAGGAATAACCCCAGAAGTCAAAATAAAGCTGCATGGAATAAGCAACAGCACCAAGCCATGCAAGTGGAGTTGAGATACTTTCATAGCCAATCATACAGACTTCGTTCCAAAGTGTTCCAATCTGGTTGGCCAGAATAACCTTTGAGCCAAGACCGAGGATAAAGGTTTTTAAGCCTTCGTCTAGATTTACGATAGACAGATTTCGGTTTTCAAGTGCCTCACGAACATCAGAATAGACTACGATAGGACCGGCGATAAGCTGTGGAAACATGCATAAATAAGCTCCTAGGTTAACGAAGGAAGTCTCAACCGGAACAGTGCCACGGTATACATCAATGATATAAGACACGATTTGAAAGGTATAAAAGCTGATGCCGAGTGGAAGCACGAGATGTAACAGCGTAAACTGTAAGGTGCTTCCGCTTTCACGTAATACAACATTTATATTTTCTAAAAAGAAATCCATATATTTAAAATAAAATAGTAGTCCAAAGTTATAGAGTAAAGAGATAATTAACAGAAGCCTTTTGCGAATCGGATAGTTCATACATCGTGAAATTAATAGTCCGAATAAATAATTCATTAAGACAGAGTATAAAATTAGAAATAAGTAGGTAGGCTCTCCGATTCCATAGAACAGAATACTGCCGGCAAAAAGAAGACCATTGCGATATTTTTCTGCGAGACAATAATAGAGCACCAAAAAGATAGGTAAAAAAACAAATAAAAATTCCAAACTGCTAAAAACCATGATATTTCCCCCTATATAATCATGATTGATTCCCCGTAAATATGTTATGTTATCATATGAGAATATTATAGCAAAAGAAAAGTGAAAATTCTACAAATTATCACAAAATTGTCGACAATATTTTAGGTGTTACTGTTCACTTCGTTCACAGCAACTTTTAGGTTGCATATGAGTCAGAGTTTATGCGATAATCGTATAGGAAAGTGGTATTTGATTAGTAACCATGAAGGAAATGAATGGTTATTGTAATATATGAGATTAAGGATTACAGATATGAAAAAGAATATATATTTTTTAAAAGGATTATTGCTTCTGCTTGCGGTTACAATGACTGTCTGTGGCTGTCAAGATAAAGGAGCCAAGGATGGAGAGGGAACGAAAATTGTTCTGACAACGGGTTTTGAGGCGAATGAGATATTTCGGATAGAGAAGTCCTCTTGTGAACTTTCAGAAGTTATGGTGTATCTGATGAATACCAAGAATCAGTATGAGGAGATTTTTGGTGAAGAGATATGGAACACTTCACATGAAGGAGTTACTTTGGAAGAGAACATTAAGGAGACAGTGCTTGCGAAGCTTGCTAAGATAAAGGCGATGAATCTGCTCGCACAGCAAAAAGGAATTGCACTTGATGAGGATGAGAAGGGAAGAATCATGCAGGCTGCACAGGAGTATTATGCATCTTTAAATGAAGCAGAGCTTGCAGGGCTTGCAGTAACATTAGAGAAGATCAATGCCATGTATGAGGAATATGCTCTTGCAGATAAGGTATATGAGCATCTGATTGCAGATATTAATCCGGAGATAAGTGATGATGAGGCAAGAACGATTACGGTTCAGCATATTCTGATTAAGACATATTCCCTGAATGAAGATGGAGAAAAAGTACCATATACAGAGCAGGCAAAACGTCAGGCTTACCAGCAGGCGAGAGAAATATGGCAGAAGGCAATGGATGGAGAAGACTTTGCCAGTCTGATTACAGAGTATAGTGAGGATAGCAGTCCTTCCTATTCCTTTGGAAAAGGAAGTCTGGATGCAGCCTTTGAGGAGGCGGCATTCAATTTGGGAACAGATGAAATCAGCAGTGTTGTGGAAAGCGCATCAGGCTATCATATTATTAAATGTATCAGTACCTTTGACAGGGAAGAGACTGACCGCAATAAGATTAAGATTGTAGAACAGCGTCGTAAAGAGGTATTTGATGAAGAGTATACGAAGTTTGTGAATGGACTTACCAGAAATCTGAATACTGAGTTGTGGGAAACAGTGGGATTTTTAGAGGGAGAGGGAATCGTAACAAGTAGCTTTTTTGAGACTTTTCATAAGTATTTCTAAACGAAATATAAACAAAGTATTAATTATTAGCACTCAAGAACTTTGAGTGCTAATTTTCTATTGACTTTTATTTTTTGCGGTATTAAACTAGGTTACAGACAAGGGGAAAAGCCCCAAAGATAAGTGAAAGGAACGTAAATGTTATGGCAGAGAAGCATGGAAGTCTATCAATTAATAGCGAAAATATTTTTCCGATTATCAAGAAGTGGTTATATTCAGACCACGATATCTTTTATAGAGAGTTGATTTCAAATGGTTGTGATGCGATTACAAAGCTTAAAAAGTTAGAAATGATGGGTGAGTATACCTATCCGGCAGATATGAAAAACGAGATTCATGTTGTCGTTGACCCTGAGAAGAAAACTTTGAAGTTCATCGATACAGGTCTTGGTATGACAGCAGACGAAGTAGAAGAATACATCAATCAGATCGCTTTTTCTGGTGCAACAGACTTTATTGAAAAATATAAGGATAAAACCAACGATGATCAGATTATAGGTCATTTCGGACTTGGCTTCTATTCTGCATTTATGGTAGCAGATGAGGTTCACATTGATACTTTGTCTTACAAAGAAGGTGCAACACCAGTACATTGGGAATGTGATGGTGGAACAGAATTCGATATGAAGGATGGTGACAGAGCAGTTGTAGGTACAGAGATTACGTTGTTCTTAAATGAAGACTGCTTAGAGTTTTGTAACGAATATAAGGCAAGAGAGGTAATCAAGAAGTACTGTTCCTTCATGCCTTATAATATCTTCTTAGAGAAGGCAAATGCACCAGAGGAATATGAAACAATTAGTCCGGAAGATAAGAGAGAGGACGATGTTGTTGTTGAGACTCTTGAGGAGACAAAGCCTGATTCAGAGGAAAAGGAAACAAAGCTTAAGATTAAGAAGAGACCAGTACCTTTGAATGAAACACAGCCACTTTGGACAAAGCATCCAAATAACTGTACCAAGGAAGATTATATTGATTTCTACCGCAAGGTATTCCAGGATTATAAGGAGCCTTTATTCTGGATTCATTTAAATATGGATTATCCATTTAATATGAAGGGAATTCTTTACTTCCCTAAGATTAATATGGAGTATGAATCCATTGAGGGAACCATTAAGCTATACAACAATCAGGTATTTATTGCAGATAACATTAAGGAAGTGATTCCAGAGTTCCTGTTATTGTTAAAGGGTGTAATAGACTGTCCGGATCTTCCATTGAATGTATCCAGAAGTGCATTACAGAATGATGGATTTGTAACTAAGATTAGTGAATACATTACTAAGAAGGTTGCAGATAAGCTGTCTGGAATGTGCAAGACCGATAAGGAAAATTATGAGAAATACTGGGATGACATCAGTCCATTTATCAAGTTTGGCTGCTTAAAGGATGATAAGTTCTGCGAGAAGATGACAGATTACATTTTATTCAAGAATCTGGATGGCCAGTATGTAACATTGCCAGAGTGTCTGGAAGTGAAGAAGATTGATCCGGATGCAGAGGAGAATCAGGCAGCTGCAACCGACGCAGAAACAGGTGAGACTATTGAGGCAGAGGTAGTAACGGATGAAGATGAAGTAGAGATTCCAGCTGAGGATGAAGAGACCAAGGAAAAGATTATCTACTATGTAACAGATACCGTACAGCAGAGCCAGTACATCAATATGTTCAAGAAGGCAAAAATGGATGCAGTAATCCTGCCGGATAAGATTGACCAGCCGTTTGTTTCTCAGTTAGAGGCAAAGAATCAGGGAATCAAGTTTTCACGTATTGATGCGGACTTAACAGATACTTTCAAGACTAAGACATCTAAGAAGGTAGAGGAAGAGCTTGCAAAGAAGAGTGAAGAGGTATCTAAGCTCTTCAAGAAAGTAATCAAGAAGGATAATATTACCGTAAAGGTTGAGAAGCTTAAGAATAAGGACATTTCTTCCATGATTACTGTTTCAGAAGAGGCTCGCAGAATGCAGGATATGATGAAGATGTATGCAATGCCTGGTATGGACTTTGGTGCAATGGGCAAGGAAGGCGAGACTTTGATTCTGAATGCAAATAACAAGCTTGTAGAATATATCTTAGAGCATCAGGACGGAGAAAATGTGGACTTAATCTGTGAACAGCTCTACGACCTTGCATTGATTCAGCAAGCACCATTACAGCCGGAAGCAATGACAAAGTTTATCGCAAGAAGCAATAAGATTATGATGTTGCTTGCACAATAAGAAAGAATAAAGTACCCTATGTATAGGGTACTTTTTTTGTCCGAATCATGATTAGGAGGCAGATATGAAGACGATAGCAGTAAGCTTTCCATGTACAAGGGAGCAACAGAATAGACTAGTTATGGCAGCAGAAGGTCATGCCAAGGTGCAGTTTACAGCAGATATGGATAAAGTGCAGGAACAGGAATGTATGAGAAATGCAAATATTATAATCGGAGAACCGGATTTGGCGCTTATCCGACAGAACGACGTGCTGGAATGGGTTCAGATGACATGGGCAGGAACGGATAAGTATACCATAAAAAGCTCAGACTATGGTTTTCCAAAGCATGTGCAGCTTACCAACATGAGTGGTGCATTTGGTATCATTATGTCTGAGTATGCTATTGGCGCGATTCTTGCATTATACAGGCATTTTCCTACCTATTGGCAGCAGCAAAAAAATGCAATCTGGATGGATGCAGGAGCAGAAGATTCTTTATATGGTAAGATGGTATTGTTGCTTGGAACAGGGGATATCGGTTCGAATCTCGCAAAGCGCTTAAAGGCATTTGGAACAACGAACATTGGTATTAGAAGGGACATTACAAAGATTCCTGATGGTTTTGACGAAATCTGTGGCTTTGAACAGCTCGACGAGCTTCTTACAAGAGCTGATATAGTAGCATGCAGCTTGCCAAATAAGCCACAGACAAGAAATCTTTTAACCAAGGAACGTTTGCTTAAAATGAAAAAGGAGGCTGTGCTTCTGAATATGGGACGTGGAGGTCTGATGGATACCAATGTGCTGGCAGATGTTTTGGAAACAGGACATTTGAAGGGAGTGGTATTGGATGTGTCAAGTCCAGAGCCGTTACCTAAGGAACATCCGTTATGGAAGTGTGATCGTGTGATGATTACACCTCATATTGCAGGACCAAGTATCGGGCATTGTCCGGCGACACAGGACAGGATTGTAGATGCCTGCTGCGAGAATGTGAAAAGATATTTTTTAGGAGAGGCATTGCTTCATAAGATAGAAGATAAAGAGTTTGAATACATAAGAGAATAGAAAAGAAAAGAGGAAACCATGAAAGTTTCCTCTTTTCTATGTACAATGTAACCTTATTCAATTTCTTTTTTGGGATTCTCGACAACATAAACCTGTGTCATTCTGTCTTTTTCTGCAAACCATGTGGTTTCACAGTTGGTATTTAATGCCTGACAGAAGGTTGCATAGATGCCAAGTGATGGATTCCAAAGATAATCACGTTCTTCATACATACCAATCAGTAGCTCTCTCTCAATCAGACCGGTAAATCCTAACTCTTTTATAGGCTGTAGGTTCAGTTCAAAAGCGAGTCTTGGATTATAAGTAGATACCACAATGCCTTCCTCTAAAATCTCTCGAATCATCACAGTTTCATAATTGTTTTTCATGATACCAATCATTCGGATTTCACTGGCACGTGTTAAGTCTGAATCACGTAAATCTGTTTGTAATAAGTATCTTCCATCCTGTGTTGGAAATGTAAAGTTTTCATCTGCAACATCAGAATAGAGAATAAATCTGCCTAATCCCAAATAGACAGCCTCGTATTCCTGTCCACAATAAGTAACATACAGGCCATTTTTATATTCACCTGTAGCAGTTCCTTCATATTCAAAGCTCTCCCTCATTTTATCTCTCCCTTGTTGTGTTGATGCAATTGATAAACGGCATGCAAAGTCCTCCCATATACATGCAGAATGTCGCCAAGTAGTAAATAACTAATCATCATGATAGTATAAGAGGAAATGATTTACAAGTGGCAAAAACTACAAAGAAATACGGCAACACGAAATTGTGTGAATACATGAAATAATACACAAAATATGCTTTTTCAGACAAAAAAGGTAATAGAAAATAAAAGTAGATGTCATAATTGATTAAACAGAAATAGAGTGATAAAATAGTTAATATAATGGATAAAGATTGAAAATAAGGTTACGGTTCATTATGTTCCAGTAACAAAATAAGGAGCAAAAATATGGCATTATCTGTGGAAGAAATTTTGAGCAAAGCAAAGGAAGCAGGTGCTTCTGATGTGCATATTACAGTGGGAATCCCACCAAAGATGAGAGTCAATGGAAAGCTGATTACGATGGATGGAGTAAAGCTTCTTCCTTCTGATACCATGGAGATTGCGATTCATGTCATGAACGAAAAGCAAAAACAGCATTTTGAGGAGTACGGTGAAGTAGATATGTCCTTTGCCATTCCGGGAGAGGGACGTTATCGTGTGAATATTTATAAGCAGAGAGGCTCTATTGCTATGGCATTTCGTTTGGTAGGAACCAGTATTCCTACACCGCAGGAATTAGGTGTACCACAGTCTGTTATAGATTTGTATCAGAAGAAGCGTGGACTGGTGCTGGTAACAGGTCCAACCGGAAGTGGAAAGTCTACGACGCTTGCATCCCTGATAGATACCATTAATAACAATCGGGAAGCACATGTAATTACACTAGAAGACCCGATTGAATATCTGCATCAGCATAAGCAATCGATTGTAAATCAGCGTGAGATAGGATTAGATTCCACAAATTATGCGCATGCTCTGCGTGCAGCGTTGCGAGAAGACCCAGACGTTATCTTTGTCGGAGAGATGCGTGATTTTGAGACGATTAGTACGGCAATAACGGCAGCAGAAACAGGACATCTTGTGTTTTCTACCTTGCATACGATAGGGGCAGCAAGTACAGTAGACCGTGTAATCGATGTGTTTCCACCACACCAGCAGCAACAGATTCGTGTACAGCTTGCAAATGTACTAGAAGCAGTAATCTCACAGCAGCTGATTCCAACCATAGATGGAAGTGGCAGAGTGGCAGCCTTTGAGGTGCTTCATAATAATCCGGCTGTCCGTAATCTGATTCGGGAGGGCAAGACTCACCAGATTACCAGTGTTATGCAGACTAACCGTAAGCAGGGGATGATGACGATGGATGATGCCTTGGTGCAGCTTTGTCATGAAGCGAAAATCAGTCGAGAAATGGCGTTACAGTTTGCGCAGGATCAGGAAAATATCAAAATGAAACTTTTATAAATATTTTGTGAATTCTCAAAGCATAGGTATTACGCCTATGCTTTCGTGTTATAATGATGGCAAAAACTTTGGAATGACAAAGTAACAAAAAATGATTATAATCTAAGAGAATATTGATTTGTAAGAAAAGGGAGGTATTGTATGCAGCAGTTACCAAGACCATATGAAATATATAGACATTTTAAGGGAATGCAATATCAGGTATTGTCCATTGCAACACATTCCGAGACTGGCGAACAGATGGTGGTATATCAGCAGCTGTATGCTCCTTTTGGAGTTTATGTTAGACCACTTGTGATGTTTATGAGCAAGGTGGATAAAGAAAAATATCCACAGATACAGCAGGAATATCGCTTTGAAAAGGTGCAGGTTCCAGCGTGGGAGATGCAAGCGGCACAGATTCCACAGCAGACAGTAGCGCAGGGAAATGTGTCACAGCAGTCATGTGTATATGCTGAAACAGCAGTAGAGCAGACAGTTGCATCGAAGGTGGAAGAGATTCAGGAAGCAGGAGATGAAGAAGAGTCTTCATTAGATCCAGGTCTTTTAAAATTTCTGGAAGCTGATACCTATGAGGAAAAGCTTGAAATATTAAGCATGTTACATCCAAGGATTACCGACGCCATGATTGATACGATGGCGGTATGTCTTGATATAGAGGTAAAAAGTGGAGACATTGAACAGCGTTATAGTGAGATTTTAAATTGTCTGCTGACGATGGAACGTTTTGAATGTAATCGTTTAAGATAGGGTGTCTGGTACATGGAACAGTTTGAATTAAAGAAGATTGTAGATCCACTTCTTGCGTGGTATGATTCGAATGCAAGAATCCTGCCATGGCGTGAGGAGCCGACGGCGTATCGTGTATGGGTTTCAGAGATTATGCTTCAGCAGACGAGAGTAGAGGCGGTAAAGCCTTACTATGAACGTTTTATGGATGCCCTGCCTGATGTGAGGAACCTTGCAGAGGCAGAGGAAGAAACACTTTTGAAGCTATGGGAAGGTCTTGGCTATTACAATCGTGTAAGGAATCTAAATAAGGCTGCAAGACAGATTATGGAGAAGTATGCAGGTGTGATACCTAATACTTATCAGGAACTATGTGATTTGCCGGGAATTGGCAGTTATACAGCGGGGGCGGTTGCCTCTATAGCATATCAGAGAAGTGTTCCTGCTGTGGATGGCAATGTGCTTCGTGTGATTGCAAGAATACGTCTGGATGAAAGAGATATTTTGCAGGCAAAGGTCAAAAAGAGCGTAGAACAGGATTTACAGAAGATTATGCCAGTTAATAGACCGGGAGATTTTAATCAGGCGTTAATGGAGCTTGGAGCGACAGTCTGCATTCCAAACGGAGAACCAAAATGTGGAGAATGTCCGTGGTATGATTTATGTATGGCAAGGGAACGAGGTTGCATGACGGATTATCCGAAAAAGACTCCGAAAAAGGCAAGAACCATAGAGTATAAAACAATCCTTGTGTTACAGGATGAGCAGAAAACAGCACTTCGTAAGCGTCCGTCAAAGGGACTACTTGCAGGAATGTATGAATTCCCATGGCTTGAAGGGGTTCAGGATGAGGATAGGGTGCTGGCGTATTTGAAGGAGATAGGCTTACAGGCAATTCACATTAAGAAATTAGAGGATAGTAAGCATATTTTTTCACATAAGGAATGGCATATGACAGGCTATGCAATACGTGTGGATGAATTAGAACGCTCGGAAGATAGGAGTGGACTTTTGTTCGTGGAACGAGAGGATGCACAGAATAAATATGCAATTCCGTCGGCTTATGTGGCATATACGAAGTATCTTAATATAAAGCTGGGTAACGAGAAGTTTCAGTAGTGTTATGCGCACAGAAAAATGCGCAGAAGGAAAAGAGGGAGATATTATGAAGTTATTATCAATTGCAATACCATGCTACAATTCATCAGCATATATGAGAAACTGTATCGATTCTCTATTACCGGGTGGTGAAGATGTAGAGATTATCATTGTTAATGATGGTTCGAAAGACAATACCCCTGATATTGCAGAGGAATACAGAGAACGTTTTCCAAGTATTATTAAGGTGGTAAATAAGGAAAATGGAGGGCATGGCTCAGCAGTAAACAGTGGAATAGGGCATGCAACGGGCTTGTATTTTAAGGTCGTGGATAGCGATGACTGGGTAAACCAGAGTGCTTATCTTCAGATATTGAATACACTGAAGGAACTGGTAAAGGATGGTAAATCCATTGATATGTTGATTAGCAACTTTGTATATGAGAAGGAAGGCGAGAAGCGTAAAAAGGTTATGAAGTACCATCATGCCCTTCCACAGAATCGTGTGTTTACGTGGAATGAGGTAAAGCATTTCAGGGTAGGACAGTATATCCTGATGCATTCTGTCATTTATCGAACGAATTTGTTAAGAGAATGTGGACTAAAGCTACCGGAGCATACCTTCTATGTGGATAATATTTTTGTCTTTAATCCGTTACCATATGTGAAGAATATGTATTATCTGGATGTGAATTTCTATCGTTATTATATTGGAAGAGCAGACCAGTCGGTAAATGAGCAGGTGATGATAGGAAGAATCGACCAGCAGATTAAGGTAAATAAGCTGATGGTTGATTATTATGTGGATGAAATGGCAAGAATTCATGCAAACGGCAAGGTAAAGCGTTACATGCGTAATTATCTTGATATTATTACAACCGTGTCTTCTGTCCTGTTGATTCGTTCTGGGCTTGAAGAGAATCTGGAGAAGAAGAAGGAGTTATGGAAGTATATTCAGGAGAAGGATAAGTGGTTATGGACGAGACTGCGTTATGGATTGCTTGGAAATGCGATGAATCTGCCGGGAAAAGTAGGTAGAAAGATTTCCGTGGATGGATATAAGATTTGTCAGAGGATATTTCATTTTAATTAACATAAGGCTTGTCAAATTCTGTTAAAATTATTATACTAAGAAGTGATTGCTGGTAAAGGTCGAAGCATTTACTGTATAAAAAAGCAATTAACAAAAAGTGATTTTGATTTGGAGGTTAAGCATGTACACACTTGATGAAGTAAAGAAAGTTGATGCCGAAATCGCTGATGCGATTGTGGAAGAGCAGACAAGACAGAATAGCCATATTGAGCTTATCGCGTCTGAAAACTGGGTTAGCAAGGCTGTTATGGCAGCTATGGGAAGCCCATTAACGAATAAATATGCAGAAGGATATCCTGGAAAGAGATACTATGGCGGTTGTGAAGTAGTAGATGTTGTAGAGAATCTTGCTATTGAACGTGCAAAGGAATTATTCGGATGTGATTATGCAAATGTTCAGCCACATTCAGGAGCTCAGGCTAACATGGCAGTACAGTTTGCTGTTTTAGAGCCGGGTGATACTGTTATGGGTATGAATCTGGATCACGGCGGACATCTGACACATGGTTCACCAGTTAATATGTCAGGTAAGTATTTCAATATCGTTCCTTACGGTGTAGATGACAATGGCTTCCTTGATTACGATAAAATGGAACAGCTTGCTTTAGAGTGCAAGCCTAAGATGATTATTGCTGGTGCAAGTGCATATGCAAGAACAATTGATTTTAAGCGTTTTAGAGAAGTGGCAGATAAGGTTGGCGCTGTATTAATGGTTGATATGGCTCATATTGCAGGTCTTGTTGCAGCAGGACTTCATCCAAGCCCAATTCCTTATGCTGATGTTGTAACAACAACAACACATAAAACATTAAGAGGACCTAGAGGCGGTCTTATCCTTGCAAACAAGGAAGCAGCTGAGAAGTTCAACTTCAACAAGGCAATTTTCCCAGGAATCCAGGGTGGTCCTTTGATGCATGTTATCGCTGGTAAGGCAGTATGCTTCAAGGAAGCTCTTTCTGATGAGTTCAAGGCTTATCAGAAGCAGATTATTGCAAATGCGCAGGCACTTTGCAAGGGCTTAATGAGCAGAGATATCAAGATTGTTTCTGATGGTACAGACAATCATTTGATGCTTGTAGATCTTACTACATATGATTTAACAGGTAAGGCTGTTGAGAAGTTATTGGATGAGGCTCACATTACATGTAACAAGAACACCATTCCAAATGATCCGAAGTCTCCATTCGTTACAAGCGGTATCAGACTTGGTACACCAGCTATTACAAGCCGTGGTATGAACGAAGAAGATATGGATAAGATTGCAGAAGCTATCGCTTTAGTAATCAAGAAGCAGGAAGCTGGCGTTGCAGAGGCAAGAGCAATCGTTCAGGAATTAACAGATAAGTATCCGTTAGTATAATATTTTATATAAAAATATAACGAAATCCCCGACATGTGTTTTCATATGTCGGGGATTTGTGTTATGATATTAGAAGAAGAGTTTTACTTGATATTGTAGTCTAAAGTAGAAAAATAAAAAAATGATACTAGAAGTAGTAGTTGAGAGAGTAACTGATTTAGAGAACAAAAGTACATTTATTGGAGAAGATAGATGAAGAAGGAAGACTTAACAAGCAGAGAAAAAAGAAGACGAAGAAGAATAAGAAATCAAGTGATTGCTTATATTGTTCTGGTGCTTTTGATTATATTGGTTGGATCTGGAATCTTTTTTAGTATAAAGGCAGCAGTAAATGCAGTTGAGTCTTACAAACAGGAGATTAGTGATGCATTAACGGAGGCGGAATCAAAGGCTACGCAAGAGAGTGAAGCTATAGAAACGTCATCGGAGACTGTGACACAAGAGATATCAACGGAAGAAATGACACAGCAGGAGCAGGTAACAGAATCGGCAGAATCAGAGGTTACCCCATTGGATGAACTGGTAAATGCACTCTTGCAGGAAATGACGCTAGAGGAAAAGGTTGCTGGATTATTTGTAGTAGCGCCAGAATCAATTACTGGTGTAGGAAAAGTGGTACAAGCTGGTGAAGGTACCAAAAAAGCACTCGAAGAAAATCCTGTAGGCGGAATGATATATACAGAACGTAACTATAAGTCAGATGAACAGTTTTTAGAGATGTTGACGAATTCAAGAGCATATGCGAAATATCCTATGTTTCTTGCTGTATGGCAGGAATGTGGAGCCTCTGGAAAGTTTGGAGTCTTTGAAACAGCAAAGGCGTCGGAACTGAAGGAATCGGATGCAGTAAAGGAAGCATATGGACAGATTGCAGATAAGCTTGCAGGATATGGTGTGAATATGAATATTGCACCAGTAGCAGATGTTGTTTCCGAAGAAGGGAACAGCTCCTTGCAGGGCAGAACCTTTGGTAGTGATGCAGCGACAGCAGCACCTCTTGTAAAGGCGGCGGTAGAAGCTTTGCAGGAAAAAGAGGTTAGTGCTGTATTGACCAAGTTCCCGGGAGAGGGTTCTATCGATGTTAGTCAGGGAATGAAGATTACAAAATCCTTGGAGGAGCTAAAAAATAGTGAATTTTTAACCTATCAGATGGCAATTGAGAATGGTGTGGACTGTATTATGATATCACATGCAACAGCACCTGAGATTATAGGCGATGAGACACCATGTTCTTTATCAGGGGTAATGATTCAGGATATTTTAAGAGATACACTTGGCTTTAAAGGTGTGGTTATGACGGATATGCTGAATGACAAGAATATTACTGCAAAGTATTCTGAAGCAGAAGCAGCAGTTGCGGCAGTGCTTGCAGGCGCAGATATTTTATTGGTTCCAAATGACTATTTCAAGGCATATGAGGGGATTATGCAGGCGATAGCGGATGGAACGATTACAGAGGAACGTATTCAGGAGTCGCTTGTCCGTATTTATCGTTTAAAATACAAGCATGCGCTAGATGAAGTAGAATAAATTATAAAAAATAGAAAATAGTGTTGACATAGTAAGGAAAACGTAGTATAGTATATCTTGTTCGCAGGAAATATAGCGAATAAGATAAATGCGATAGTGGCGTAGTTGGTAACGCGCGACCTTGCCAAGGTCGAGACCGCGGGTTCGAGCCCCGTCTATCGCTCTCAAGGGCTTCTGAGTTTTCAGAAGCCCTTTCGTTGTATATAGGAGGTATTGGTATGGAAAAAAAGTTCAAGGAATTATATCTTGCAGGAGAAATCGAATTTGAAGCAATTGACGATTATAGTTACGATTGGGGCATGAGTGATGAAGAATGTACGTTGGCGGAATATCTAGGCTTGAATGAGGAAGAAGAAGATGCCTGGGTAAGTGATAGTGAGGATGCATTGAGAGAATTATTGGACAAGCAGAAAAAATAGACAAAGCGATTTGCGTTTGTGGGATGCGAAAACCTTCTGTTTTATGACTTTTGCCAAGAATGGTTAACATAGTCTTAAATTATGCAATGTAAAGTGTCTAAAATGACGAAAAAATTCTGAAAAAAATGTAAATAAGTAAAATTGACAGATAATTTATGAAATTATATAATCAAAATACACTCTTTGGAACAGACATAACATTGGTAAAGGGAAGCTATAGATAACGGGGGTATTCGCATGAAGAAAAAGTGTGTATTTGTGGGATTTTTGTCTGTCGTTGTATGGAGTATAACTGCATGTGGAGCTATGTTTTCTATGGATTCCGTGGAGGCAAGTGAGCCACAGATTATTGTGATTAAGGATGAAGTGGTGACACCTTTGGAAAGGAAGCCGGAATTGGCAGATGTGACAGTAGAGGAGCAGTATTTAGTATTACATTCTGAGCATATAGAAGAAGAGATTGCAGATGCAAGAGTAGATGAGTCGGATTTTGCCGCAGATATACAGGGAACGCTAGTGAGGCTGGACGAAGAGATTAATGAGCTTATGAATGAATTAGGGGAGCCTGACAGCTTTGTAGAGACGGTAAGGAATCCGAGAATTGGAAGTGACAAGACTTATACCTATGATGGAATTATCATTTCTACGAATCCGAAAAATGGGAAAGATATTGTAAGTAGTATTCAGTATCATGGAAAAGAAAAGACTTTATCAGGAATTGGGATAGGAAGTACAAGGGCTGATATTGAGGCGGCGTATGGAATAGATTATCTGATAGACCCGGATTATATCATATATTCCTATGGTGAAAATGCAAAGCTTTGCTTTCGTATGAAGGATGAGGAATGTGAATATATTGAATTAAGCTGGGAATAAGGATAAAATGCTCCCTCTGGTTTTGAAAAAGAAACCAGAGGGTATTTTTATGTAAATAGTTGGTAATATGTAAAAAGCAAGCTATACTAATAAATAAGAAGTTTATATACAAATAAGTACAAAGGAGATGGCGAATATGAATGAAAAGAGAGTATATCATAATCCAGTACAGAAGGGGTTCTTTCCGGATCCGTCAGTAATTAGAGTTGGAGATGACTTTTATATGGTGAATTCCAGTTTTCAGTATTTTCCAGCGATTCCAATCTCGCATTCAAGAGATATGGTGCATTGGCACATTATTGGACATGCCATTGCAAATTCCGACTGGCTGGATATCAGTGATATTAAGGATTCTCATGGAATCTGGGCGCCGGATATTGAGTATGTGGATGGAAAGTTCTACATCTATGCAACTCTACGACTGAATGCAGATGGAACACGGGGAAACAATGTAATGCGCCGTCAACTTGTCATGGTATCTGATAAGCCGGAAGGACCGTATAGCAAGCCTGTCTGTCTGGAGGTGGATGCGATTGATCCCTCGCTTTTTGTAGATGATAATGGAAAAAGATATATGATTATCGCAAAGGCAGCCAATACCTTTCCACTAAGCGAGGATGGTCTTGAAGTTATTGGAGAAGGAAGACTTGCATGGGCAGGAACCGGAGAACGTTGTTCAGAAGGTCCTCATATGATGAAAAAGGATGGTTATTATTATGCAATCGTAGCGGAGGGCGGAACCGGCTATGGGCATGGTATTAATGTTGGAAGATGTAAAGAAATGTATGGTGAATATGAGTCATCACCGTATAATCCGGTTATGCGTCAGATGGATCCGACAGCGCCGATTCAGAGAGCAGGGCATGGTAAGCTGGTACAGGATCAAAACGGACAATGGTGGTGTTATTATCTGTGCGGCAGACCAAACGAGGGTAATTATACTACGGTAGGAAGAGAGTCTGCACTTGACCCCGTACAATGGACAGAGGATGGCTGGTTTACAGTGAATGAAGGAAAGGGACCAAGTACGACGCAGATAGCACCGGATTTACCGGAGTGTATTTTTGAGAGAAATACAAGGGACGATTTTGACAGTACTAGATTAAATCTGGAATGGGAGTTTGTCAGAAACCCGGATAATGGTTCATGGTCCTTGGAAGAAAGACCAGGACATTTCCGTATATGGACAAGAGAAGGACAGTTGAATGAAATCAGAGCTAAGAATACCTTGTTACGTAGGGAGCAGGAGCTTTCTTATACCGCGGAAACAAAGGTAGAGTTCTATCCAAATCGAAACGGAGAACAGGCAGGACTTACCTGTTATTACAGTACTGCAACGTATGTAAGATGTGCTGTTTGTTATGAGGAAGGTCGAAAGATTCAGTTAGTTATCAATCGGAATCATGGCGAAGAGTTGATGGCAGAGATTGCGGATGTAAAAGAGGTACCGGTTTATCTAAAGGTTGTGGTAGAAAGGCTTACCAGAACGTTCTATTACAGCTATGATGGTGATAGCTGGATGCTTATTGGAAAGCTTGAAAATTGTATCTATCTTTGTGATGAAGGTGTACCGGATGACCCAAAACGTCATACAGGAACCTTGGTAGGAATCTATGCAAATAATGGTGGATGTGGAAGTCGAAAGGCAGCGGATTTTGATTATTTTGTGTATGAAGATTAAAAAAAGGCACTTTAGTGGACTAAAGTGCCTTCAAGCAAAACTTCAGTATACAGTATAACATAAATGGAAATAAAAGTCTAGTAATATGAGGTGGATTTAGTATACTTATATTGTATTAACCATTAACTCTTATACAAAACCCCGTAGATATGCGGCTGCGGGAAGTGTGTATGTAAGCAGGATAAAGGCAGATATGCTTAAAAATGCAACGAGAAATGAGTGTGAAAAATCCATAAACGGAAGATTTTTCACAGGATTCAGAAGGAATGGAAAGTATTATGAATAACACACAGAATGAAAGACAACAGGAAGAAAAACATTTGCAGGAATGCAGGGAGATTATACGAAATAATATCCTTATGTATGAACAGCAGGTGGAAAAACGGCATGAAGAGACACAGGCATTGTTTGATGAGGTACAAAGCGGTAACGTCGAACTCTATGACCAGATGTTTACATCAAAAAGCTTGGAGGAGCACAGCAGGAATCAGTTAGCAAAGAATCAGGCAGCTTTCGAGAGACCGTTTTTTGGAAGAATTGATTACAAGAATCTGGATGAACGATTGTATGAGTCTATCTATATCGGTAAAAACGGTGTGCAAAAAGACCAAACGAATGTAGTCGTGGTGGATTGGAGAGCACCGATTTCCACGGTGTATTATGAGAATGAGCTTGGGAAAGGAAGTTATTCGATACCGGATGGACGAGAGTACAACATTGATTTGCTCCTAAAGAGAACTTATGATATTGAGAATGGAAAACTGAATGGTTACTATGACAGTGATGTGGCGGCAAATGATGAGCTGTTAGTCAAGTATCTGAGTAAGAATCGTGATGCCGTTCTGGGAGATATTATCGCTACGATTCAAAAGGAGCAGAATGCCATTATTCGTGAAAATCCGTTTCATAATGTTATCGTGCAGGGAGTTGCAGGAAGCGGGAAGACTACTGTGGCAATGCATAGAATTTCTTATATTATGTACAATTATAAGGAACGCTTTACATCCAATGAATTCTGTATTGTGGGTGGCAGTGATATTTTGATTGATTATATTACAGGTGGCTTGCCAGAACTTGATGTTTACGATGTCAAGCACATGCGTATGGATGGATTGCTAACATACTTGTTAAAGCGTGAATGGAAGAAAAAATATCAACTAATAGAGCCGGATACCCGTTATGCATGGAAGAGCAAGATGCTCTTTGCAAAGGAGCTTGAGAATTACTTGGCGAAGCTTCGTAAAAATCTTTTAGGAAATAGTGCAGTGATAGATAAGGACTTAGGAACCTTGCTATCGCAGAAGAACAATGACAAGCTGATAGAGGATAATCCTGATTTTTCCATAAATCGCCTGTTGCTTACCTTGGATGAAAGACTTCGCTCCAGAATCAAGCTACAGTCCATGGACAGGGAAGAGGTCGGAATCTATGGGAAAAAGCTTGCACAGTATAAGAATCATTTTGGTTCGCACCAATATAAAGGTAGTATTGTAACCATTTATGAGCGGTTTTTAGAGGCTTATGGTAAGGCATATTACATTGATGTGATGCCTGTGATAACAAAGCTTCATAGAGGATGCTTTGATGTCTATGATGTGGCGGCCTTGGTATTGATTTATTATCGAACTATACAGAAGAAGCCGGATGAAGAATTTGGTCAGATGTTTATTGATGAGGCGCAGGATTTTGGAGCCAGTGTGTATTATGTATTAAAAACCGTTCTGCCACAATGCTTCTTCACGATTATGGGTGATGTATCACAGAATGTAAATTATGAATTCGGCATGAATGATTGGCGTGATATGAAGGACAAGATATTCTGTGAAGCAACGGATGACTTCAGGGTATTGGCGAAGAGCTATCGTAATACTATAGAAATATCAGAATTTGCAGGAAAGCTGCTAGACAGTGCATCAAGAGGTGCATATAAGATAGAGCCAGTTATCCGTCATGGTGAGCCGGTGCATATTGTTGACAGCATCTCAACAGAGGAGGCTCTTGGTATTTCTGAGGAAATTGTGCAGGAGATGCAGGAAAAGGGGTATGAAACCATTGCATTTGTATGCTTTGATAATGAAACGGCAGAAGATATCAGAAGAAGACTTCACGGGCGTATTGAACTGGAAGATACTGCAAAAAGTGGATTTTCAAAGGGTGTTACAGTATTAACTGTACAGCAGACAAAAGGTCTTGAGTTTGACTGTGTATTGTTGTGGAAGCCGGATTTGAAGGGGTATAAGGATAATCCGAAGCTTGCAAAGTTGCTTTATGTGGCAGCGACCAGAGCATTACATGAGCTGTTTATAATATCATAAATAAAAATGACAGGAGTATTTGAGCTCCTGTCATTTACAATATGAAGAAAAATTAGTTAAAAGGTTATTTCTACTACATTTGCGCCCTTATCCGGTGTGATAAGAGAGTCATTTCCATCGATAACGATAAGTCCATTGACAGCAGTTGCTGCACGAAGATTTACCATACGGATAGTATATGGCTTATTACCCTCGCTGGTTACGATGATGGTATGTCCCTGACGTTTTACGGAAACAGTTAATTCAGCAACGTTTTCCATGCCATATACAACGGTATCTGCCTTTGCACCATCATGAAGTGCATATACACGAAGCTCGCAGCCGTCAGCATAATCGTAGTCAGGTCTGTCATCGTGTGCACCGACAGCGACGATAGAGTTCTCACGAACCATAAGAGGAATACTTAAATAGCTGTGGTTTTCCTCTACCCAAGTACCGCCCTTATATTCCTTGCCGGTAAAGAAGTTGGTCCAGATTCCCTTTGGCAGATAATATTCTGCACGGCTCTCATCATTGAAGATTGGAGCGACTAACAGATTGTCACCAAACATATACTGTTTATCTAGATACTGACAGTTTTTGTCATCTGTGTATTCCAATACCATGCTTCTCATGGTAGGAATACCTGTCTTAGAAGCGTGTACGGAGGTCTGGTAAATATATGGCATTAACTTAGCTTTGAGTCTTGTAAAGTAACGAACAACATCGACAGCTTCATCATCATAAACCCAAGGAACACGATATGAGGAGCTTCCATGCAGACGGCTGTGGGAGGATAACAGGCCGAAAGCAACCCATCGCTTGTAAACATCAGCAGTTGAGGTATTTTCAAATCCACCAATATCATGTGCCCAGTAGCCAAAGCCGGACATACATAAGGATAATCCGCCACGTAAGCTTTCTTCCATGGATTCATAGTCAGACCAGCAGTCGCCACCCCAATGAACAGGGAATTTCTGACCTCCTACGGTTGCAGAACGTGCAAACAATACTGCCTGACCTTTTCCTCGTTTACGCTCTAATAATTCGTATACGCATTTATTATATAAATATGTATAGTAGTTGTGCATTTTCTTAGGGTCTGAGCCGTCATAGTAAACAGCATCCGTTGGAATTCTCTCACCAAAGTCTGTCTTGAAGCAGTCAACACCCATATCCATTAAGACTTCCAGTTTACTCTGGAACCATTTCCAAGCTTCCGGATTGGTAAAGTCTACGATTGCCATTCCAGGCTGCCACATATCACATTGCCATACCTGACCGTTAGGACGCTTGATAAAGTATCCCTTTTCCATACCTTCTTTGAAAAGTACAGATTCCTGACCGATGTAGGAGTTAATCCATACGCAGATGTTAAGTCCTTTATCCTTGATACGCTTTAACATGCCGGCTGGGTCTGGGAATACTCTGTTATCCCAAAGGAAATCGCTCCAGTGGAATTCCTTCATCCAGAAGCAGTCAAAGTGGAAGGTGCGAAGAGGGATTCCTCTGTCTAACATTCCATCGATAAAGCTCATGACAGTAGCTTCATCATAGTTGGTTGTGAAGGAAGTGGAGAGCCATAATCCAAAAGTCCAAGGAGCTGGAAGAGATGGCTTTCCAGTAATATCAGTATAACGAACCAAAACATCCTTCATGGCTGGTCCGTTAATCAGGAAGTAATCAAGATAAGTTCCTTCGACAGAAAATTCGGCTCTTGTTACCATTTCAGTGCCGATTTCAAAGGAAACCTTTTCGGGATGATTTACAAATACACCATAGCCCTTGTTAGAAACATAAAATGGAATGTTTTTATAGGACTGCTCGGTACTTGTTCCACCGTCGGAATTCCAGATATCAACAGACTGACCGTTTTTGGTAAATGGTGTAAAACGTTCACCAAGACCATAGATTAATTCGCCAACGCCAAGGCTTAATTGTTGTCTGATATAGGTATCTGCATTGTCTCCTTTATCATAAGCTAAGCCCTTCCAGTCTGTTTTCATAAGAGCAAGGTCGCGTCCTTTGGATTCTGTGATGAGCTTTCCGTTTCTTGTATATTTCATGTACCAGTTATCTTTTCCGATTTCCAGAGCAAGAGAACCACTTGTAATAATAATACGGTCATCATTTTCCTCTACTTGAAGTGGAATCGGATTAGCATTGATTTCAAAAGAAGGCTCTTGAACGATTGCACCAAGATGATGATAGGTCTGCACACGAAGTACCTCTTCCATAGGGGAAGTGATAACTAAGGTGAGATTGATGCCACCTAAAGTACATCCTCTGTTGTAGATTCTATTAGTTGGAGCACAGATGGTAACTTTATCCTTTTCTACCTTTGTGAAATAAGCCTGCTGTGGAGCGAAGCATTCACAACCTTCCTGCTGAAGCCAGCAGCCATTACTGAATTTCATAGTATCCCTCTTTCTGTACCGGCTAAGTTTTCGCATGTTTTCCGCTGTGTCCCGGTACGGACATATTTGCGTTAGTTATGGTATATGCAGGAATAGCGTATACCAAATGAATAATTACATTTTAACATACACTATAAAAAGTAAAATGTAAAAAATAGAGATATTTATTGTAATTATCAGTACATTTGAGGGTAGAATATGATAAGATATTATATAAGAAAATGTGTATATATGAGAAGAGAGCTGGGGAAAGGTGTAGATAAAAGGAGGTATTCATTATGAAAATGACTTTTGTTGGTGCGGATCATCAGGTTACAGGAAGTTGTCACTATATACAGGCTTGTGGCAAGAATATTTTAGTTGACTGCGGTATGCAGCAGGGGGCTAATCCTTTTGAGTGCTGTGATATTCCGGTGGATGAGGCGAAGCTTGATTATGTTTTTCTAACGCATGCGCATGTAGACCATTCGGGAAATTTACCACTTTTATATGCAAGAGGCTTCAGAGGGCATGTATATACTACAGAGGCAACGGTTGATTTATGTTCTATCATGCTTCGTGACTGTGCGCATATTCAGATGCAGGAAGCAGAGTGGAAGAATAGGAAAGCAAAGAGAAGTTCTGGTGTGCAGGCGATAGAGCCGGCATATACCATGGAGGATGCAGATGGTATTATACGTAGACTGGTTCCTTGTGATTATGATAAAGAAATTGAGATTAGTGAAGGAATCCGAATTCGGTTTACGGATATTGGACATTTACTAGGTTCTTCTAGCATTGAGGTATGGCTGACAGAGGGGGATGTGACGAAAAAGATTGTCTTTTCCGGTGATATAGGTAATAAGGATCAGCCATTGATTAAAGATCCTATTTATACGAAGGATGCGGATTATGTGGTTATGGAGTCTACCTATGGCGACAGACTTCATTCTACAGAGAAACCAGAATATGTGCAGGATTTGGCAGACGTGATTAATCGTACTTTTGCAAGAGGTGGAAATGTAGTCATTCCATCCTTTGCTGTAGGAAGAACACAGGAGATGCTTTATTTCTTACGAAAGATTAAAGCTGACAATCTGATTCCAATGTTTCCAAAGTTTGAGGTATATGTAGATAGTCCACTTGCAGTGGAGGCAACGGGAGTCTTTCAGAAAAATATATACAGCTGTTATGATGAAGAAGCGATGGAGTTGGTTAAGTCAGGAATCAATCCTCTTACGTTTCCGGGGTTAAAGCTCGCTATTACCAGTGATGAATCAAAGCAGATTAACTTCGATGATAAGCCAAAGGTTATCATTTCTGCTAGCGGTATGTGTGAAGCAGGTAGAATTAGACATCATTTGAAGCATAATCTGTGGAGACCGGAGTGTACAATTTTGTTTGTCGGTTATCAGGCAGCTGGAACGTTAGGACGTGTGCTGGTAGATGGCGTTAAGGAAGTTAAGCTATTTGGTGAAAGTGTTGAGGTAAGAGCAGACATTAGGCAGCTTCCGGGTATGAGTGGTCATGCGGATAAGAATGGTCTGATTGAATGGGTAAATGCGTTTGAGAAGAAGCCTGCAAGGGTATTCATTGTGCATGGTGAAGACAGTGTTTGTAATCTGTTTTCTGAGTGCCTGAAAATAGAGCATGGGCAACGTGCTTATGCACCATATTCGGGAACAAGATTTGACTTGATTACGAATACGATTGAATATGAGGCAGCTCCAGTTCCTGTGAAGAAACGAGTATTTATTGTATCTGATGTATTCCAAAGACTTCTGGCAGCAGGACAGAGACTTATCTCTGTTATTCATAAGAATGAAGGCGGTGCAAATAAGGATTTGGCGAAGTTTGCAGATCAGATTAATGCACTGTGTGACAAGTGGGAACGGTAAGGAGAGCTTCTAAGATGCAAAGCATCTAAGAAGTTCTAGGCCTTACCGATGGAGAACGGCAAGTGTGCCGTTCTCCGCATAGTGGGATAAAAAAGGAAGAGTTACATGACGGAGGCATTGTTAAACGAATTAAAGAAGATAACCCCGGAAGAATTGAAGATTTTAGAGGGGCATAAGGAAATTGAAAAAACAATATATATGTCTCCGGAAACGGATGTGATTGATGCGCAGAAATTATTGGAGGCAGGAAAAATGATACAGGTGCGTACGCATACGCGGTTTGTGCATTTTCCGAAGCATACTCATAATTTTATTGAGGTTATCTATATGTGCTCTGGCAGTACCAAGCATGTGGTAAATGGTGAGGATGTCATTTTAAAAGAGGGAGAGTTGTTGTTTTTGAATCAGAAGGCAACACAGGAAATCTATCCGGCAGGAGAAAATGACATTGCGGTCAATTTCATTATTCTACCGGAGTTCTTTGAGTATGGATTAAATATGATGGCGCAGGAAGAGAACCTATTGCGAGACTTTGTTATTGGTTGTCTTCGAGGTGATAATGAAGAGTCGGGATATCTACATTTTAAGGTGGCAGATATCCTGCCTGTTCAGAATCTGGTAGAGAATCTTATCTGGACGATTCGTAACAAGCAGGCGAATAACCGCAGTATCAATCAGGTTACTATGGGGCTGTTATTTCTACAGCTTATGAATTACATGGACAGGCTGGAGACAGACACCAAAGGTGAGCAAAAGTTAATTATTTCTGTTCTTAGTTACATAGAAACACATTATCGAGATGGTGAACTTACAGAGCTTGCGGAATTATTGCATTATGATTTTTATTGGTTGTCAAAGGAAATTAAGAAGCGAACCGGTAAGACCTACACAGACCTATTGCAGGCAAAGCGACTTGCACAGGCAGCTTATCTTTTGAATACCACATCGAAATCTGTTATGGAGATAGCGATGGAGGTGGGGTATGATAATATCAGCTATTTTCATCGGATATTTCAAAAGAGATATGGGATGACACCGAGGAAGTATAGGGTAGGTGGTAAATAGAGAAAGAGTCATATTTCTATGACCCTTTCTTTATTTGGGCAAGTTCGAGTGTACGTCTCTACTTATATAAATATAAGTTATAAATATAAGTAGAGAATGTTAGAAATCCATCAAGAAGTTTATGATGAGATCAATGAACTTAATAGGTGGAAATGCTATCAGATTAAGGTATAGCAAATTGAATTGAATGTATATTTTTTTTATATTAAATAACTGTAATGAAGTAAGTGTTAGAAAAATAGAGTGTTGTATGCAATATAAGAAAGAAAAAAGAAATGTTACACAATTTCTACAATTTAGATTAAAAATGGTTGTTGTATAAAGGATAAAAGGCTAAAAATAGGCGTTTTGTGGAAATAGAAAAATATATGAAAAAAGATACAATTTCCTGTTGACATCTTGAAGAAGGCGTGGTAGGATAAGTTTCGTCGCTGAGGAAAAACGATAAAGCGACACAAAACTTCTTTCTTTTCGAAATATGGAAATAAAAAAGTTTAAAAAGTGCTTGACAGGAAATGCTGACTTGTGATATTCTATCAAAGTTGCGCCTGACAAGGTAAAACAAAGAAAAAAGACAGAACATTGACAAATAAACAGTAATGCAACCCTGAAAATTCTATATGAGAAACGAACCAAAGGTTCGTAAGAGTTCAAAAGGAACTCTTTCGATGAATATTCAGAGAACAAATCCTTTATAAACAGCAATGTAAATTGCAACGGATA
>JAFSGY010000043.1 GCA_017440575.1 Lachnospiraceae bacterium
AGAAAGTGTAGCTGCTTCCAGTTTATCCGCAAATGTCATCAATTCAGGAATGTTATCCAGCTCACCTCTTTTTCTTAAAGCACCTGTCCATGCAAAGATAGTTGCAACAGAGTTCGTGGATGTTTCTTCACCCTTCAGATGTTTATAATAATGTCTCTGAACGGTTCCGTGAGCCGCTTCGTATTCATATACTCCTGTTGGAGATACTAATACGGAAGTCATCATGGCAAGGGAACCAAATGCAGAGGATACCATATCGCTCATTACATCTCCATCGTAATTTTTACATGCCCAGATGAAACCGCCTTTTGCCTTCATAACACGTGCTACAGCATCATCAATTAATGTATAGAAGTATTCAATGCCTAATTCTTCAAATTTTTCTTTGTATTCAGCATCGTAAATATCTTGGAAAATATCTTTGAATGTATGATCATATTTTTTTGAAATAGTATCTTTTGTAGCAAACCAGAGATCTTGTTTGGTATCAATTGCAAAATTAAAACATGCTCTTGCAAAACTGGAAATAGACTCTTCTGTATTGTGCATACCTTGAATAATACCTGCACCTTTAAAATTATGAATCAGTTCACGTACTTCTGTTCCATCTTCTGCTGTAAATACTAATTCTGCTTTTCCTGCTCCGGGAATTTTAATTTCCGCATTTTTATATACATCACCATAGGCATGTCTTGCCAGAGTAATTGGTTTTTCCCAGTTTTTAACACAAGGTTCGATACCTTTTACAATAATTGGAGTTCTAAATACAGTTCCGTCTAAGATTGCACGGATAGTACCATTAGGACTCTTCCACATTTCTTTTAAGTTATACTCTGTCATTCTTGCTGCATTCGGAGTAATGGTTGCACACTTAACAGCTACACCATACTTCTTAGTAGCTTCTGCTGAATCTACAGTTACCTGATCGTTTGTCTCATTACGATACTCGAGACCAAGGTCATAATACTCTGTCTTCAAATCAATATAAGGAAGAAGAAGCTCATCCTTAATCATTTTCCACAGAATTCTTGTCATTTCGTCTCCATCCATCTCTACTAATGGAGTGGTCATCTGAATCTTTTCCATCATTACTCCTCCTGGTAAATTAATTAATGTATTTATTTTTTATCATCACTCAATCCGCATTTTACCATATTTCTGTATGCATTACAAATATGTTTATCTGCTAATTCTTCTGCAAGCTTGGCATTTCCCTCTCTCATAGCCTCCATAATACTCTTATGTTCTGCTATGGAAGCTTTGCTTCTCTCTGTATCAGAAAGTGTTTTCTGCCTTTCTTTCTGTACATACTGATGGAAATCCTTTAACAAATGAATCAGCATCTTACTCTCACATGCCTCATATAACAGCATATGAAAGCGATTGTCCAATTCCGTCAATTGCTCATAATGTCCTTTTGACAAGTGGAATTCACTTAACAAAATATTTTCTTCCATCTCTTCAATGGCTTCCTTGGAAATCCGCTTTGTAGCCCATCTGGCACATAACCCCTCTAAAAGCGATCTGATCTCATAGATGTCCGCAACATCAGAAGAAGAAATTCCCGTTACATAAGCCCCCTTATTCGGGACAATCCGAATAAGCCCCTCCAGCTCGAGCTGACGAAAAGCCTCTCTTACCGGAGTTCTGCTTACACCCAGTTCTTCACCAATGGCGGCCTCGCGAAGCTCGTCATTTTCCTGATAACGACCATTTAATATATCCTCACGAAGCTTTTTAAAAACCTTGCCTCGCAGCGAATACTTATCAGATGCTTCAACATCATATTCGCCCATCTGTGTCCTCCACTATTATTTTGTTAATGTAACGCCAAGCTCATCGCAACCATCTGCAATAACCTTTAACAACTCATCATCTGTAAGAACGGTAACTCGACCACTTTCATATTCGGCATCAACCCATTTCTTAACATAGGCAACCAGCTCAGAATTCTTGGTAATCTTATCTTCTTCCTTCAGACGGAAGTAAGTATTAATCCAGTGTGCAATACCAGCCAGACCTGAAGTATTCGAAACCGCACAAAGTACCGGACGATTTAAGAATTTTTCTGTATCAAAGATATTATAAATCTCTTCATTTTTCAACAAACCATCCGCATGAATACCGGCTCTGGTTACATTAAAGTTCTTACCTACAAATGGTGTTCTGTCAGGAATCTCATAACCAATTTCCTTTTCGTAGTATTCAGCGAGTTCTGTAATAACCGTTGTGTCCATACCATTCAGAGTACCCTTGAGCTGCGCATATTCAAATACCATTGCTTCCAGCGGTGTATTACCGGTACGCTCACCAATACCAAATAAGGATGTATTAACACCTGAACAACCATATAACCATGCAGTTGTTGAGTTAGATACTGCCTTATAGAAATCATTATGTCCATGCCACTCAATCCATTCAGAAGGCACACCTGCATGCACATTGATTGCATAAATGATACCCGGTACACTTCTTGGAATAACAGCACCCGGATAGTTAACACCATAACCCATGGTATCACATGCACGAACAATAATTGGAAGCTTATACTGCTCAGCAAGCTTCATTAACTCCGCACAGAATGGTACCACATAACCATAGATATCAGCTCTTGTAATATCCTCTAAATGACATCTTACACTAATGCCCTCTTCTAAGCAGTCACGTACAACAGATAGATAATGCTCCATTGCCTGACGTCTTGTCATTTTTAGCTTTAAGAAGATATGATAATCAGAACAGCTTACAAGAATACCTGTCTGTTTCATACCGATTTCCTTTACAAGCTTGAAGTCCTCCTTACTTGCACGAATCCATGAAGTAACCTCAGGGAACTTGTAGCCTCTCTCCATACATTTGTATACAGCATCTCTGTCCTTTTTACTATATAAAAAGAACTCACTCGCACGAACCATACCATTTGGTCCGCCAAGCTTATGTAAATAATCATAAATGGTAACAATTTGCTCTGTCGAATATGGTGCTCTTGACTGCTGACCATCTCTAAAGGTTGTATCTGTAATCCAGATATCCTTCGGCATATTGTGTGGTACTACTCTATCATTAAATGGAATCTTAGGAATCTCATCATATGGAAACATATTACGGAAAGCATTTGGCTTCTCAACATCCTGCAAAGGATACATATGTTCCTCTATCTGAAGAAGATTATTCTTATGATTCATTGTGACTGGACGATTCTCAAAATACTCCTGATTACCCATTTTCATCTCTCCTCTGACGAAATGTATTTTTATACATCCGTATTCCATGTGTGTATTTTTGTATAATTGTATACAATTATACTTTTTCTGTCAATATGCATTTTCCAATATTTTCATTTTTTCTTTATAAAGTATTAGAAAACACAAGCAATTTCTAAATTGTACTTTGCAAAAGTCTTTTTACCGAAAGCATTCCTGCTCCCTGTACATTCCAAGTCTCACCCAAATCACGTGCCGAAGACAACAAACATCTTTTTATCTGAATATTCGTTGCATTTGGATATTTTTGCATAATTAAAGCACATGCACCACTTACCATTGGCGTTGCCATTGAAGTACCGCTCTTAGTCGCATAAAGAGGATGAAGCTTATGAGAACAAGACATGATATCCGTTCCTGGTGCTACGATATCCGGCTTTTTCAACGGATTATCTATTCCAGACATAACCAGTATACCTTTACCCGGTCCCCTACCGGAATATTCCGAACAAGTCTTCCCTCCCTTCCCCACAAAGCCTTCATCATGGCAACTAACACAGACACAGCAACCATTTTCGCTGATCGGAGAAATACTCATTGGTTTAGGGCCATGATTCCCTGCTGCTGCAACAATCATCATTCCATCTTGCCATAACTGTTCAAAATAGCGGTGCATTAACTTCAATTCCTCTTTATCCAGCTTGGCATCTATTCCCATTTCCACAGAAATGTTAAGTATCTTAATAGGAAATTCTTTGCGAATCTCCATAATCCACTGTAAGCCTTTTAAGAGACTCTTCAAGCTTCCGCCCCCTTTATAATCTAGAATTTTCCCACACACCAACATGCATTCCGGAGCAATCCCACGGTATCTGTCAGCGGAAGCAATTCCTGATCCTGCCAATATTCCACACACATGTGTGTAAGAGCCATTATAACTTGCTCTTCTTTCGTTTTGTCCGGCTTTCCCGCAATAGTCGTACCCGTTCAAAAAGCTCTCTTTCTATAATCGGTTCATGCATGCCTTCTACAGCAATCCAACTCTCTCTTGGACATGATACTATTTTCTTATCTTTAAAGCTTTGCCTTTTACTCTTTCCTTGAACAATAGTTCCTATATAAACCTCATTCGACAATATTTTTTTCATTGTTGAAACACTCCATTGACAATCAGGCTTTTCTTTTCTCTTTGCACTTGGCGTCTCTACTTTATTTTTTATAAGTTCTTGCTGTACTTCTCTTATTGAATAACCTTGCAAATACATCTCATATGCTTTTCTTACCCAATACGCCTCTTTTTCAACAATTTCCAGCTTATGAGAATCCTCCTTACTTTTCTGGTAGCCATAAGGGGCATATGCTCCGAGATATTCTCCTTTTTGCATCTTCTTCTGATATACCGCCCTGATATTCTCCGATAAATCTTCACTGTACCATTCATTTACAAGTGCATTAATCTGTCTCGCCTTTTTCCCCGCTTTCTGTGCAGAGTCTACGCCATCAACCACTCCAAGAAAACGGATTCCTAGTTGCGGGAACAACTTATGCAACAAATATTCTGTGTGTTCCATATTTCTGGATAACCTTGATTGGGACTTTGCAAGCACAACAGTAAACTCATGTCTAGCTGCATCAGATAACATTTTAGAAAACGCCGGACGCTCAAAATACAATCCCGAATAATCATCATCAATGTAATATTCAAAGATTTGAAAATGATTTGCTTTCGCATATTCTTCCAGTATCGCTCTTTGATTCTCTATACTTCTGCTATTCTCTTTTTCCCCTTTCTCTACATCTTCCTTACTAAGCCGAAGGTAAATTGCTGCTTTTTCCATGTTATATCTCTTCCATTTTTCACTCTTATTATATACTTATGATGGCTTATATCAGAACAATTCTTGTTCCTTTGCAAGAGTTTTTATACTGATGGTATTTCCACACAGAATATAGAATGTGCTTTGCACACAAAAAATGCGCAGTTAACATTCTAACCACGCATTTTATTTATGCACACTTTACTCATTTCGAATCGCTGCCAGCGGACTGAGCCTCATGGCACGCAACGATGGCAGGAATCCTGCTACCATACCTATGATTATGGCAAATCCTATAGCCAGCAATGGGAGCCAGCCCGGTATTCTGCAGATTCCGCCATCCATTCCCATACTAGCTGCCATAAGAGAATTAATTCCCACACTCAGTCCATAACTGAATGCCACACCCACGATTCCACCGATAAAACCAATAAATCCTGCTTCTAACAAAAACAACACCTGAATATTACGAATGTCACAACCTAACACCTTCATAACACCGATTTCCTTAGTTCTCTCATAGATAGACATCATCATGGTATTCGTTATACCAATCGCTGCTACAAGCAGTGAAACTGCACCAATCGCACCAAGCACAAGCTGAATGGTATTCATCTGCTCTGTTTCCGACTGAATCCATTCTGCATCACTATATGCATTATAGCCCTGTTCCTGTAACAAAGCAGTGATAGCCTGTACATTCTCCATGTCATCAACCTGAATAACTACTTCCGAATAAAATATCTCATTATAAGGCTTACCATTATCCCGCATTGGCTGTCCCGGAATTGGATTTTTCTTGAAAACACGTTTTAGCTGTGTCTTAAGAGCTTCCATGTCACAGAATACATAATTACTGTTCATCGTCCACTCTCCCGGCTCTCCTTCCATGACACCACACGCCTCTATTAAATATTTCTTCGGTGCCTTAACAGGTGTCATTCCTGGCTCAGAACCCGAATTCTGAGAACTCCAATACGCATCTGTATCAAAGATGACAAACATTGGACTTTCCATCAAATCAATATTAGGAACTTCACCTTTTTCCCAATATGGATAAGTATTCGTCTTCTCTTCATAGAACTCTGTCAAAACACTGCTTCCATAAAACAAGGTAAGTTCTCCGCCTTCCTTAGGAAGTTCTCCCTGACCAATCGGAATATTCATTCCCGCCAATCCTTCCGGTGTCATACCACAAAGATTCAACCATGTCATATACTTTCCACTCTTGGCAATAGCAGAAAAGGTCAATTTAGGAAATACTCCTGTAACATGCTCCATAGCATACATTTCTTCCACAAAAGCATCATCAAGACGTTTTTCTTCCGTCTGCTCACCGTTTGAATTCCATGACCTTCCCGAATTTACAGTAATCTGCGTAATGGAGGAATAACTTGATATACTTTCTAACATGGATTCCTTCAGACCATTCCCTAGAGCCATCATAACCACAATCGAGGTAATACCAATCACTACACCCAGAACGGTCAAAACCGTTCTGAGCTTTCTCTTCCATAGATTGGATATACTCATCAGCAATAAATCAGAAAGCTTCATTATACATCATCCTCATCTAATAAGTCTAAATCCTCTTTTTGCTTCTTTGCCTTCTTTTTCTTCGTAATAATCACGACAACAATAACCACGACAGCAATAACAACTAAACCTATAATTCCAATAATTGCTGCAACAGGAAGAGAATTACCGCTTTCCTCTTCCATTGGCTCCATCGGATACATCTCCATCGGTTCCTCTTCTAAAGTCATCTCATATACATAGAGATTCTAATCCTTCTCATAACGTGTCGGATTTCCTGCTTCATCTTCATAGGTAACAACTGCCTTTACAATACCTTCACCCATATCAGGTGCAATACCTGTTACCATAGAATCTACATTGCCGGTTGCCCCTGGTGCAATATTTCCAAGATAGGTAATGCCACTCTCAATCGTATCTGATTCATAAGAAACCTTTACATTATATAAAGTTGTTTTTCCCGTATTAAATACACTGAACATAACGTTAGACTGTTCACCCACTGCAATGGATTCCGGCATAACATCAGCACTTCCGGTATCAATCTTTGCTTCCTGCTTAATTGGAATGGATACTTTTGCTGTATCACTATATTCTGCACAGTCTTCATCTTCATACTGCATATTTACCGTTAAAACATAAGGTTTCTGTGCAAGGTCAGACTTAACCTCCATCTCAATGGTCATTTCATAGGTCTGCCCTGGTGCAATACTCTCTGCATATACTGCGCTAGAACCGGATGTCGGTAAAAAGGCTGCATATGCAGCTGTCGAATCATTACCTTCTACCGTTGCTTCCAGATTAAACAAAACATTCTGCACTGCTGTTTCCTTAGAAGTATTCTGTACCTTTACTGTCAAATCAAAAACAGAACCTGCAAAAATAGTTTCCGGGCTAGTTGTATAACCTGTCACAATAATACGCGGCTTTGACTTCTTCTCGTCTTCCTTAGAATCTTCTCCTAGCTTTCCATTTTCCGGATTACCAATAATATTAATATATGTAGTAATGTCTGTTTCTGTAAATTTATCATCCTGATAATACTGGGCATGGAAAGTTAATGGATAACAACCACTCTTAGCATCTTCCTTTACTGTATACATCCAGCCGATATCCATTCTTTTCGTAAATGCATCCGCTGTTGAGCTTGCCGGCTGAATCAGCGGAATACATTGTGCATCATATGCCTGCTGTATTACAAAAGGCCATTTATCTTCTTCACTTGAAACAGATGGAGTAATAACTACATCCTTTATATCAGACTTTCCAAGGTTAATCAAAGATAAAACAACAAAAGTCTGCTGGTTATATTCTGCTGTTTGAATCGGAACTTCATTCGATAACATTAAAAACTTCTCTGTTGAGCCAAATTCCAGCTTGTCATCTTTTACATAATTATCTAAATATCCTCTTACCTGTGATTCATAGCTCTTTAACTCGCTCTCTGACAAATTCGCACCCTTCAAATAATTCATGGCACTATTATAAATCTTATCCATCTTCTTGATTGTCTCATCAGAAATTTTATTTATCATTTTCAAATCAGAATAATAACGGTTTAAGCTACCTCTGATTCTGTCTCTTGCCTCATCTGACGCAGCCTCATATCCTGTTTCATCTGCCAAAACAGTTGTAACATTGCTACATAACAGCAATGCCATCATTGCCATTACCAATAATTTCTTAAGCCTCTTCATTATAATCCTCCTCATTTGCCTGTCCTTGTTTGCCTCTGTTATCCTTCATATCTACAATCTTGCCGTCCTTAATCCGGATAATCTTATCTGCAAAGCTTGCAAGATAATTATCATGTGTTACCATAATCAATGTTTGATTCTGCTCTCGAACTACACTTTGCATAAGATTCATAATCTCCTGCGATGTATTCGAATCCAAATTACCTGTTGGCTCGTCTGCAAAGATAATTTCCGGTCTTACTACCAATGCTCTTGCAACACCGACTCGCTGTTGCTGTCCGCCTGACATCTGATTCGGTCTATGATCCCAGTATTTATCCAATCCCACCAAATGTATCATTTTCTTTGCGCGTTTCATTCGTTCCCTCTTAGACACCCCTTGAAAGGTTAATGGCAACGCCACATTTTCTACTGCATTCATCGTCCCCATTAGATTAAAGGACTGAAAAATAAAACCTATATGTTCTCTACGAAACTTTACCAACTGATTCTCTGACTTTGATTCCATATGCTCTCCGGCAATTACAATCTCACCTTTCGTTGGTTTCTCAAGTCCTGCAAGCATATTTAATAAAGTAGACTTTCCCGAACCAGAGGTTCCTACAATGGCACAAAACTCACCTTTATTTATGGTAAAACTTACTCCATTCAAAGCTTTTACCCGATTATCACCAATTCGATATATCTTATATAAATCTTTTACCGTAATGACGGCCGTATCTTTTTTCTCTTCGCTCATGTTAAGATATCATATCCTTTCACACGTTTTAACTGTATTAATTCCATTAATACACTCAACATGTATTGTAGCAGATGTTATGTAAAGTTACAACCATATAACTCAAAGTTGTTGTACAAAAGAAAAAACAAGCCAACAAATACTTGTCAACTTGTCTTTTCTTTTTATATTAATATTCATAATCCATATATTCTGTATCCTTACGAAGCTTGCTCGTAATCGTACTTCTATAATCCTTTTCATCATATGTCAGATACTTGATTCCCTTTCGGATATTCCCCATCTTCTCTCTGACTTCTTCACTCAAACTATTAGGGATCTCACATTCTACAACTTTCATATTACCTACCTGCGTTACGGGCGCATACGCAAACTCGCTGAATTCCGTATAATACGTATTCATTTTGGTATAATCTGAGCCTTCTATATCTCCAATATACATATCTGCAGATTTATCATAGCCTACCATAAACTGGAATATAGCTACCTGCCCCCACAGTTCGGTTTTGTCTGCAAGTGTATATTCAATCGTTCGACCTCCACCGACACTTTCTGTTGTAGTACAGGTATACTTTAGCGAGATATCATTTTTTACCGGATCTGCATACAGCATCTTAAACGACACTGCTGTCATATCATCAATTACAGCAAATAAAATAACTTTTTTTCCAATATAACTGTTAAAAATATCCTTTTTTATCTGTTTTTCTTTATTCAGCTTCATGTACTCAAATTCATAACCTAATTCATCTGCTGTCTGCTTCGCATAATACGCCTGCTTATCTACCTCTGAAACAATCCCTATATTGCCTGCGGTTGTCAGGCTGTCCATCTTACAGTAAGCAATGACTCCTATGTTTAAACGATACCATCCATTGGAATATGCACCAATAACACGTACAGGAATATTTGCACTAATTGTAGTCAATACTGTAGATGTATAGGTTGGCTCAGCATAGATTACACATCCTTCTTTTGTATAATACACATCATCCATTTTAGTAAAAGTAGTACCTTTTGCGAGAACTGAAAAACCGGGCTGTAAAGCTCCTATCAAAATACATATGACACTTATAAAAAGCATAATTCGTTTTTTCATATTCATTCCAACCTCTCTTTATCCTTCCTCAGCTCTTACACATGTGTGCCGTGTCCATTATCATCATAAAAAGCTCTTGTATTCCGTTTTCCTTCCGTGAAATCACGAAAAGCAAGAATCCTTCCATTTAAATCAGGATGTCTGGAAACACCTGAATCCAAAACAGCTACACAGATTCCTTTTCCTGTATATGTCTTCTTATCTACGTATTCAATTACTTTTCTTGCTCTATCCATCCTATCATACCACTTTTCTATTCTTATCCGTAGTATATGTTTTAAACAAGTATTCAGATATTATTTCGGCAAAAATCAAAGTTAAATTAATAGTTATGAATCGTTATTCCTTCAGGGAAAGAATCTGTTCTATAGGAACAAATTTTATTAATGGTCACTTCTGTTAGTGGACACCCTGCAAAAGCTGCTGATTCAATACTTAATGTGTTCTTTGTAATGCTTACATCAATCAAGCCCACACATCCGGCAAAAGCTTCTGCCCCAATACTTATTACAGTTTTGGGAATTTCTATCGATGTAAGTGCTCTACAGCCACTAAAAGCATAATCACCAATCGAGGTTATTCCACTCTTAAAACTAACCCCCTCTAATAACAAGCATCCTTGAAAAGCAGATGCTTCTATAGCTTCCACGCTTGATGGAATGGAAATATCTGTCAAAGCAATACAATTTTCAAAGGCATTCTCACCAATATTGGTTACATTTGCAGTGATCTTACAGCTTGCCAGACTGGTATTGTCCATAAATGCTTCACTTGGAATCTCTGTCAAAACAGGTGAAAGCTTTACAGTTTCTGCCTTCACACATCCTTTAAAACATAGTTCACCAATTGTATCTACCAATTTTCCAAGTTTAATGCTTGTTGCCCCTGCGCAACCTTCAAACGCACTATCCCCAATTGTTTTAACATTATCAGGTATATCGATTTTTTCAAGCTTCAAGCATTCAAAAAAAGCTTCATCACCAATTGTAACAAGTTCATCTGGCAAGTTAATCTTTTGCAGGCTTGAACAATTATTAAAAGCCTGCTTTCCTATCTCTGTTATGTCCTCCGGTAATATAATTCGTGTCATGGAATTACATTCATTAAAGGTTTTCTCTAATATCTTTGTAACTCCTTCCGGTATTGTTATTTTTACAAGATTCGTACAACCATCAAATGCTCCTTTTCCAAGACTAGTCAAGCTCTCCGGCATAAATACCTCAACCAATGCTGCATTTCCCTTAAAACTATTATCACCTATCGTTGTAACACTATTGGGAATCTCAACACGTATTAGCTTCTTTGCATTAGAAAATGCAGATGCTGCTATCTCAGTTACCGGTTTATCATCCAAAGTATCAGGAATAATCAAATCTGTTTTTTTCCCGAGATATTTGGTAATAACCACATGATTCGAATACAAATCATACTGATATTCTGTATTACTCTTTGATTCAGGTGTTTCATCTTCCTCTTCTTTACTCTGATTCTCTTTCGTATCAGACTCGTAAGCATTCTCCTCTGGCATAAAATACTCTTCATCGCCATTTCGGTTCGGCTCAACATATCCGCTTTTATCCACTTTTTCTTCGTAAGTATAAATAATCTCCTCTACATCTTCCTCTTCTTCTGTTTCCGGTACTATTTTCTCTTCTTCCCACTCATCACCATACACAAGAGCATATAATTCGTCATTATCTATCTCATGCTTTGGTGTATTTTCTGTGGTTTCTACAGCCTCTGTTACAGGCTCAGGTGATAAATCAATAACACCAGTCTTATTTAGATACATTGTAAGAAGAATACCAAAGGCAAGCGTACATCCTGCCACCATTCCCCAAAATGCTTTTTCCATCACGCCATCTCCAATAAATGAATTCTCTTCTGTCTTTCTTTTCTGCTACTTCAGGCTTTCCTCATCTATCTGTGTACCATAAAAAGCTCCACGAATAATCGTTTTTATTCCTTTACAACCGTTCACACTCTTAAGATTCTTACAATTACGGAATGCCTCTGCATTAATCTTGGTCACACTATCCGGAATCGTCACTTCGGTCAATTCCTCATGCCCCTTAAAAGCTTCAGAGCCAACCTGCTTCACATAATCCGGTATCTCTATCTTGCTCTCTGTTCCCCTGTAAGCAAGAAGAATCCCATCTCCAACAATCAAGAAATCACTTCCATCACCCGCAGTATCAGCACCATTTAACCACTGCTCCAACCAAGGCGTATCCGCAAAGGCTTTCGTCTCAATGGTCTTAACCGCCTCTGAAATCGTTACCTCTTTCAAATCCTCACAGGCATAAAAAGCACCATATCCGATTGTTTCCACACTATCCGGTATCTCGATAGAAGTTAGTCCACTTCTAGCAAAGCTAAGTCGTCCTATCTCTTCTATTGTCTCACTTATTTCATATTCAGTCAAACTACTCTGTTTATAATATTGTCTCTCTTTTATAATCTGACTTTCATTTTCTTTTTGTGTTTCAGAAGTACCCTTCTCAGTTTCTTTCTTATCTGAAATTTCTTCCTCTACTTGCGTTGTTTCCTCTTCTGAAGTTTCTTCCTCTACTTGCGTTGTTTCCTCTTCTGAATCTTCCTGGATTTTTTGTTCTCCAGCAGGTTTTCCATAAATCTTCTGATCACTATCACCAATAAGTACGACTGCATTGCCACCGGCAATGATTGTCTTACCAATAACACCTTCCTCTTGTACATCTAGCGGATGCTCATAGATACCAATAACCTCCGATACTTCGTCAGAAGCTTCTACTTCCTCATTTTTCTCTGTTGTTATATGTTGCTCTTTTGTTATTGTAACCGTCTTACTTGGCTTCTCCTCCAAATACACATTACTATCCACAAAATCGATTGGATATTCCGCTTTATATATAACTGTCAGTTTCTTTTCCTTACCGTAATTTTCTGCTTCACTCTCTTTTGTAACAAGCAGCTTCACATTTTGGCAGTTTGTAAATGCCTTCTCATGGATTTGAGTTGTCTTTTCATATATTGCAACCTGTTTCAAGGAGCTATTATTGGCAAATGCCTTTTCATCCAGAGTACTAACCTCTGAAGAAAGTACAACATTCTCCACACTTCCCATATTGCTCATAGAAAAGGACGGAATCTCCGTTACATTTTCAGATACCATCACATTTTTCAGATTCTGCATATTCCAAAATGCATAAGTATCAATAGCTTCCACTTCCTCAGGCATAACATAATTCTCTCCCTCTCTGCCTGCAAGAACCTGATACAGAAAAGTCATATCTCCATTATACAGCGCACCATTGTAATAAGTCAGATACAGATTCTCTTCCTCAAGAATCAGCTTCTTCAAAGCTGTGCAGTCATTGAATACTCCTGAGCCCCATGAACTTACCTGACTCCCAATCTCTACTACACTTAATGCCGTACATCCTTGAAACGCCCCTGGTTCCACCTTTGTCACTGATTCAGGCAATACCACATCATCTAACGCGGTACACCCTCCAAAAGCATTATATTCTATTGCTTCCAGATTATCTGGAAGCTCCACACTCTGTAAGGTCGTATTCTTCGCAAATGCGCCCTTCCCAATTGTCGTTACATAATCGGGAATACTGACAAAGGTGTCATCTCCAAGATATGCAGTTAATGTAGAACCATCAATTCTGAATTCTTCGTCTCCCTTTGCGTGTACATGATAGCCCATGTATCTCAATCCACAGGAGCCAATTAAGACTCCTGTGGTAAGCACTGCGATAGCAATTGCTGTTTTTTTCTTCATATCAGTACTCCTTAATTATTCAGTACCTTCTTACGGAATCCACAGTAAATGCGAATTCCTGCCCAACAGTTACATTATACTATTTATTTATGCCATCTTAATCTTTTTCTTTTTGTCACCTGTTGTGAAGAGAATCACAGAGAGACAAGCCATACCAATTGCAAGGAACCACTTCGGATGAATTGGATCACCTGTTTTTGGTGTAGAATCAAGCATCTGTCCTGCTACCAGATTATTTGTATCCACATAGATCACATATGGTGAAAAATGAGGTGGTACAAAGGACATACATGCAATTCCATCAATTGTTGTAAATCTTACATTCAAATCCTGAAGCTTTCCATTTTCAATGGCAGCAACACGAACATTTCCACCATACTGAATCAGTTCATCAGGAATTGGAAGTGTTACATTTACATCTAATCCTGTTGTATCTGTAATCAGATTCTTACCCGTTACATCATACAGCGAAATATCCATTGGGAAATACAGAATACCATCCAGACTTCCGTATTTATTCTTCAATGCTTCCTCCGCCTCTGTTACGGCATCTGCTGAATCTGTTACCTTAACAACAAAATTATCCGCTGCACCCTCTACCTGTGTAGATGCTACACCCGTATTAGAAATGCCACCTTTATTAATAGTAATATTATCGCCTGTCGGCGTTGTTGTAGTCGTTGTATTGGTAACCGTTCCTGTTGTTGTGGTTATGGTTGCATTATTTGTTCCTGTTGTAACAGTTGTCGTTGTTGATGTCGGCTTTCTCTTATTCAGCGCCTCTAACTCACTATCATCATCTTCATCAACTGTTCTAGTCTTATAATTAGCTGTAACCGTAACTGCTGATGCCGGCATAGTAAGTGTTGTTGTTGCAGATGTCGCATTTGCAAATCCTACACCTGTATTGGTACTTGTCCACTTAGAGAATACCTTACTAGAGGATTCCGGCGCATATGCAGAAATAGATACAACCTCTCCTGCCTTATATTCACCTGTTCCTGCACCATAGTTTACAGTCAGCTTATACTTTGTCTCGGAAGCACCTGAGCCTGAACCAGAACCTGATCCACTTCCGGAACCATTTCCTGAACCACTTCCCGAGCCACTACTTCCATCAGTATAATTAGAAGTAATGGTCACACTTTCATTTGGCATAATAAAGGTAGTTACACCTGAATGAATATTCTCAAACAGTTCCGCATATTTTCCGGTTGATTCAGACCAATACTGGAACGATGAATTTCCCTTATCATCTGCAATAATCGAAACAGCCGTACCACCCTTAATTGTCATTGTTGTCTCACCAGCAATATTCTTACCACCAGAAATGGTCAAAGTATAATCTTTTCCATCTGATACGATACCATTTCCAACTGTATAAGTTGCAAGAATCGTTCTGTTTTCCGTTACATTGCGATATGTTTTATCCCCTGTAACAATAGATAAGCTTCCATCGCTACCTGTCTTTTCCCAAGACCATTCTTTGAAGTTATATCCAGTTCTCGTTGGTGTCCAGTTAGGTTCCAAACCATCCTTACCTAACTCAACCTGCTGAGTTTCTATTAAGGATCCATCAAAGTCAAGGAATGTCAAAATATACTGTGCATTAATCTCTTCAAACTGAATCTTATGATTCTGCGCATACTGATATGCAGTACTATACTTTGTATTTGTTCCATCTGCATACTTATATCCTCTGATAATGCCATTTCCATTATCAAATGCATCAGATTCAATCTGACAAGTTGTACTATAAATCGTTACTTTTGCTGTTGTTTCTGAAAATGCTTTGCTATCGATTCTTGATACAGATTCTGGAAGAACAACCTCTTTTAATAGGCTAGCTCCTCTAAAACATCCTTCTGGAACAACTGTTATGGTAGAATCACTCAAATCGATTGTCTGAATATCCTGACAATATGAAAATGCTTCCGGCTTAATACCTGATACCTGGCTAATATAGGAATCAGTTGTAGAGTTAATGGACTTATATCCAACAACACCGCCTCGTGTCATAAGGCACTCTTCAATCACATACCCTGTTCCAAGATCACTTTCCGCAGTACTACTCGGCAAATGATAAATAATACCCTCCATACAAGTAAAATAATCATTGTTTGAAGTATCAATACTTGTAAGACTCTCACAGCCTCTAAATGGAACATTACCAAATACAGAAAGCTTTGCACCAAGTGCTACAGAATTCAAGTTCTCACAGCTTTCAAAAGCATATGACGGAAGCTTTTCTACCGTATTCAGGGACACTTCTAATAACTGGTCATTACCTGAAGTCTGTTCCTCCTTATGCATTGTCTTTCCATTGAACACCTTATCCTGATTGATACCTGGCACGATACCTGATCCAAGTTCAAGGAAATATCCACTAAACAAACCAGCAGTTGTAATATCTGAACCACTACCCGTATTATCATTAGAATACAGTTCTTTGATATCTACACCATCCAGTTTTCTACTGCTCTTATCCAATTTCCCAATATTCTTACCCGTATCATCCTCTGCATAAGTAAGATATAAGTAATCAATATTAGGCGCATTCTTAGAATACTTAATGTATTGCTTCACATCGACAGACTGAACACCATTTGGAAGCTCTAAATCATAGGTTGCAGCAATAATAGCACTTTCTCCTGATTCAGGTGCCGAAGCATCAAATACAGTCACTTCCTTCCAACCATTATAAGCCTCAAAATTATCAGTTATCTTGTATGCATCTGAATCTGCAACATTTTTACGTTTTGCTACCGCTTTACGATAATCATCATTTAACTCATCGATTTCCTTATAATGAGGATAATCAATCAAGGTACTTACTTCATACTCATGATCATACATAACTGTAAGATTCTTAGGAGCATCCGTCTTATAACATATCGTTCTGTTACTTGCCTTGCTTCCAAAGTCATACCCTGACATTGCAAGCTTAAATGGTGCATATCCTGCATGAATATCACCATGGAAGGTCAGGTACTCCGAACCTGTATGGAATGCCGCATCTCCAATCTCCATCACTGCAGCCCATTCATCCGGTGTACTGCTGTCATTTACACTATTAACAGCCTGTGGACTACTAAAGTATACATTTTCCAGATTGCTACAGCCCGCAAATGCGCCTTCACCAATTTTCTTTACAGAGTTACCAATTGTAACCTTACGTAAAGTATTAGAGCCATTAAATGCATTATCTTCAATCGTAGTTACAGAACCATCTTCAATAATCAGTTCATATACATGATCCTTAACATCTGCAAAACAGCCTTCTCCAAGTCCCGTAAGTCTGTAATTACCGATTCTAGATTTAATAACCAGATCCGGAATCGCCTGTGTACCTGTTCCATTGTAAATAAATTCAACAAGCTTTACTTCCTTAGGATCCGCAGTGTCTGAAACCACCTCAAGAACTGCAAGACACTCATGATTATCACCATAACTCATCTCGATTCGCTCTTCTCTTGGATTATCATTTACAAGAAATGCGTATGGTACAGTGTTGCTTGCTGCTGTCTGTGCAAGCGCAGTAACTCTTCTCGGTTCAGAAGGCGTTATCTTATTATCAGAACTGATATATCCCGGACCTTCGATATAGAAGTTTACATTTGCAATATCAAGCAATAATGCTTCATCATCCTCATCTGTATCATATTCTTTTTTCTTACTTTCAGCTGTTCCATCTGGTGCTAAAACATCATAGTAAACCTTCATATTGGTTCCACTTATTGACATTTCACCAAACACAAGGCATTCAAGCCCTGTACATCCCTTTAATGTATTGTCAGGAACCTTTGTAGCTGTACCTAAACCAAGCTTTATCGGGAGAACTACTCTTCGTAACCCACTTCTTCCTGCCAAAATATAATCATAATAGGTTTCTTTCTCAATTGTCTTATTTGCATTTGTAAAAAGTGTTCCCAATGCTTCATCCAGATTAAACGGATTATCTGTATTCGTATCGATAATCTGTGTCATATTATTGGGGAAAGCAAACTCTGTCATAACACCAGTTCCGCCTGATGTAGCAAAAGCTCCCATTCCAATGGTAATAGTCTTAATAAAATTCTGGTCAGGGAAGAAGCTATCCTCTGTTGTCCCATCACCCGGGTTGCCAAGATTGGTACAATCATAGAATGCAAACGGCCAAATTACAATATGTTCATTATTGTTCTGCTTAATCTTGAATCTGCTAATTCCAGATGTTGCAAAGCATCCCCTTCCTATCTTCTGTATGGTATTTGGAAACTCAATTCCGTTCGACAAGCTTGTATGATAGAATGCTTCTGCACCTAATACTCTAGTCTGAGAAGTTGCATCATCTGATGAAAACTGAACATTCTGAAGCTGAATACACTCTTTAAACGCTCTGTTTCCTACAACGACTGTACTTCTTAAATCAATAGAATTTAAATAAGTACATCCATAAAAGGCATCATTTCCAATAAATTTAATAGCTGTATTAAATGTAATGTTTGCAAGATTCTCACAATTTTCAAACGCCTTGTTTCCGATACCGTTTACCTTCGCAGAATCCAATGCAATATAGCCCTGCTCATCTATATACTGGGAGCGCTTCTGATGTCCATCGTAAGCTTCCAAATCTGCCTTAAAGGTAGCTCCACCTTTCTTTTTGAGCCACTTAGGAATATATTTTGCATTTTCCTTTGCATCTCCCTGGGCAACATTCAGCTTAAAACCATATAGAGAAAACTCATAACCATCTTCGATAAAAATAAATCTATTTTCAAGACAAAACTGTAAGAATGCATCATTATCCGCAAATTCAGAATAATTACATGTTAGCTCGGAACACTGATTGTATAACGCTTCCAAATCATTTGCTTCTACTACAAAATCATCATATGCGGACTCAGAGATAATACTATTCGCAGCTTTCTCAGCTGCAATCTGATTTTTTAATGCAACAACTCGTCTGTTATAGCTATCAATCGCATCTAAGTTCGTCTTATAAACTGCTGATTTGAATGTCTCAAATATTTTCTGTGCCGTAAAATCATTTTGTCCTCCTGACAAAATCTGATAGCTTCTTCCATTTGCATCTGTCAAAACACCTGTACTATCGGCATATCCATTCATATTAGGTTCTGTAGAACTAGTTTTCAACAACGGAAGTGTTTTATGTACACTTGGTCTAGAAATATTGTCCGAATTCGTTGATGCTGGAATATCACAAGTTGTGCTTTCATCATAATTCACATCGAATTTAATCGTATATGTTTCATTCTTATTTGATAAAACATCTTTTACCTTATTCTCATGTTCCTGTGTTATAACGAAATACTCCGTATATAACTGTTCATCAACTGTAATATGATCACCAAAATTGGTATTATCCTTATTGAATCCGACGATAACCATATCATTTTTATTTGTTGATGTTCCTCTGTAATCCAACAAATACTGCCAATCCAAATAAGGCTCATTACCAATTTCAGTTATTTTTAATGATTTCTTTGCATATGTCGATATATCATCGACAGCTCCCGGATCATAAGTAGTCGCATCACTGACACCACCCTTATTGACCAATTCATTCTCTATAGCCTTTCCCGCATCGCTTTCCATATACGTTCTGTATGCGTTATACATATCACTAATCGGTATATCAATAGCCGAGCTAGTCTGCGCCTGCATAGTACCCAGATTCTCAACTGGAAGACCAGCCACGATTACTGCCATAATCATGATTAATGCCGCTACCGTCTTTCGAATCGTTCTGCGTAATTTCAGATTCTTTCTTTTTTTCCTTCTTGCTGTGTTCTTTGTCATGTAAGCATCTCCCCATTTTCATTTTGACTTAATCTACAAGCCTGTTAATTCACCCTTTTGGCTACGACTACAAACCTTCCATCGTTCTCCTGATAATCACAGGTCGATAAGGTCAACAGTTGATCACCGTATGCTGCAGTCACGCCCGTGTCATATAATGACAACGCCGCCATTTCGTTCATATAGGAATTGAATTCCTGTTCCGAACCGGCATTGATAAATTGATAATACTTAAAGGTTATCTCCTCCTCCGAGAATACCTTTGAGCGGAATACGTACATTATCTCGTACTGTCCTTTTTCATAAATAGTATCAAACTGTATCTTAGGATGTTCCTCATAATAGCTCTCACTACTGTACTTATTCAATGTTCCGAACATTTTCCCAGATTGCATATGATGCCCATATAGAATCATATTGTCACAACCTTTAATGACATCACACTGATAATCCATAAAAATACAGCCGTTCCTATCCTCCTCCTGATTAAAATTATGATTCAGATAATATTCATTATTAACTGTCTGCATTACGGGATAGTCAATAATTGTATCGTCAATTTTTATCCATCCGATTAGCTTTTTATTCTTATTATGTAAATTTTTATATTCTGCGAGAATATCCGGTGCTTCGGTATCTTCCTTCTGCGTTCGATTGATAATCACTTGATTACCTGCCAGATATTCATTGCTATATTCTGCCGCTGTTGTTTCCTTCAACGCTATCAATTCTGCTATCTCTGCATTACTTTTTAACACTTCTTGATAATAAAACAAAAAATATCCAAAGCATATCGTACAAACCGGAATACATATTGCTACTACAAGCTTCTTCTTTCTTTCCTTACGTTTAAGCTGCTGAATAACCTCTTTCTGCATTTCTTTATCTAATTCATCAAATCGAATTCTTTCTGTCTGCTTCGATAGCTTAGCTTTAAATACTTGTCTTCGCTGTTCCTTTTCTTTCCTTTTCCTTTCTTTACGTTGTTGTTCCAGTTCTATTCGCTGTCTCTCTTCTTCCTTTATCTGCTTATAAAGTTCATATACATTATCATCAAATTGCCTTCCGACTATGGATTCAAACTGGTACTTACCACGCTTCAATTCCATATACAGCTTTTCGATGTCTTGTGGTTTATCCAGTCTCAGGTTTGCAGTAATGGAGTCAATAAGCTCTTTATCTCTCTTCGCTGCCATATATTCCTCTTGGCTTCTGAAGCGCCTGCCCTCAACCTTCCATTGCAGTTCTACCATTCCATACTTCCTCTCCATATCATATTTTTTGCAATCAACATAATATTTTTCCTTAATTAGTTTACATATATATTATTATTTTACTATATTTTCAGTTAATTTCAAGTGTTTTTGTATTAATATGTATTTTTTGTACAAGTTTATAATTTTTCTTTATTTTTTTGTAACACCTTTTCATTTTTCACATATAGTATAGAAAAACCTTTTGGAGGTACTCATATGAGTGACTTAACAGCAAGTAATTGTGGATGTGACAACGATAACAGATGTGGATGTGGATGCGGATGCAACAACAGCTCCGGATTATTTGGAGGAAACAGCTGTAGCTGGATCTGGATTATTCTCCTCTTATCATGCTGCGGCAATGGATCCTTTGGTGGAAACAATAGTTGTGGTTGTGGCTGTGGCAATGACATTAGCTCCAACTTGGGCGGCAATAGCTGCATCTGGATTATCATCCTTCTCTTCTTCTGTGGCGGCTGCAACAATAACAGTTGCTGCTAATTCTTAGCACTGCCAATGGGTTCTTTATGAGCCCATTGGCTTTTCTTAGTCATATATTACTTTTTGCATTCATAAGATACTTAAAAATGATTACCTTTAGGAGGCTTTATGAGTGAATCGGAATATGAAAATGATTATGCCTTGGTTTTTGACCATTTCTATACCACCAACCATATCCAGATATTAAAGTCTCTGCTTCCTTTTTTTGATACAGGATTCTCTTCGTATCTTCCTGTACTCATCAAATATCTAGAGCTACAGCATACCCTAGAACTTGCCCAAAAAGGTATACAGCCAATTCCCCCTGGTATCCTTGCAGCAAGCAAACAAGCTCCCGATTTGGAAGAAATCTATAGGGCAATCAAAAAGTACCTTGCCCCAAGCGAAGAAAAAACTCTTCAGCAGCTCATAGATATGATGCATACTATGGAAAATGTGAAAGAAATGCAAAAAATGATGGATTTCTTTCATAGCATGAATGGAGATGATAGCAATTCCTCCAATCCATTTCCTGATTTATCTAATCTTGAGAATATGATGGGAGGCAACCTTAATTTGGGTGATATGATGCAATTTTTTAATAATATGAACACATAATATCAGGAGGTATTACATGAGTGATACAAACACTAACTGGATGAAAGATCCTGCCCTTGCGGGAATTGATAAGAATAAACTTCTATTTCTGGAAAAGTTATTTTTACAAGGTTCAAAATTAACACAAAAAGAAATGATGCCTTTTCTACTTTCCTTATCCAAACAAAGCAGAGAAAACAACATTTCTTTTCAAAAGGACGAGGTCCAATTAATCTATTCTGTTCTGCAAAAACATTCTACACCCGAAGATATCGAGAAGATGAAGAAGTTCTCTTCTTATTTCCAATAAGAAGGAGCAATACTCCTATCGAGAAAAAGCTACATACCAAAATACTTCTGTATTCTAACGGATCTCCCGTTTTTGGTGTAGAATCCTTCACATGGGCTGTTGTTCCACCAGCACTGCCACCTGACGTACCAGTTGGTGTTAATATCGACTGCTGCGTACCAGGTGCAGGTGCAGGTGTAACTAGCGGAATATTAGGAGTGGTCACTCCCGGTGTCGTTACCGCTGGTGTTGTTCCTACCGGGGCAGATACATTATTTCCACCTGAACTGCTTCCTCCTGATGTAGAACCACCTGAACTGCTTCCTCCTGATGATGAACCACCCGAACTGCTTCCTCCTGATGATGAGCCACCCGAGCTGCTTCCTCCTGATGTAGAACCACCTGAGCTGCTTCCTCCTGATGTAGAACCACCTGAGCTATTTCCACCTGATGAAGAGCCCCCAGAGCTGCTTCCGTCACCAGTATTCGGTAGTGATCCACTAAATACTAATGCAAATTCCGAAAAATGTTTTGGCTTAAAGGTAAAAATATTATTACTTATATCTGATATCGTTACCTGTTCCAATGCTGTACCTGCAGTATTCAAGGTATACATATAAATCATATTTTTGTCTCTACCATACCACGATACCGGTAACGGCATCTTAATAATCATCTCTCCTGTACTCCAAACCGGTTTATAATCTGAAACTTCACCCTTCTTTTTTAAATTAATATCCATAAAATAAATATAATTACTGTCCATATTATGTCCTGCCGCCTGAAGCAATTGTTTCAGCTTCGTCTTATCAGGCTCATTCACATTTGTAAAGGTTATCTCATAGCTTCCTGTTGGCAAATCTGTCGGTAAGGTTACCTTTGGATAAACAAAATCTATATTATCATCAATACCAAGATTTACTCCTGATAATCCACAATGAACATCCTCTGTGCTGATAGTCGGATTACCTGTTCCCGAACCGCTTCCCGTTCCAGTACCAGACGCTGATACGTACTCAAAGCTGTCATACCTATTTGCAAGTGCCTGACCTTCCTGCATAGAATTAACAGAACCATCTATTGTTGCATAAATATATACTTTTCTTGGTAGTCCAACAGCACCACTAAATGCATTTTCTTTGATATCTGCTATTCCAGCCGGTAGCGTAATCTTTTCAATATTTTTCATATCAGAAAATGCTTCTGCTGCAATAATCTTCACTGTAGAAGGTATCTCTACATCTGTCTGTTCTCCGTTAAATTCATAAAGCACTCTACCATCTGCACTTATCTTAAACCCCTTATCTGTAACTTCATACCACTTCTTATAAAGGATTATTGGTGCATTAATCTCTGTTTCCTTTATAAAAGAAACAAGACATTCCTGATCCGTATACCACGTATCCGGCTCAACTGTGTAAGAGCCATATGTAGGATTAATCTCCGGGTATGTACCTATTTTTGTTCCCTTTGGTACTTCCTCTTTATATACTTCCTGTCCATTGGTAGTAAAAATACCTCCATTCGCATGAAAAGTCACATCGTATTTCCTATCCTCCCATGCCGAAGTAAATGTCATTGGCTTTGTAGGAATCTCATTCCAATTTATTTCAGTATCTGTATTTTCATAAGTCCAATTCACAAAACGATAGCCACTTCTGGATGGATCATCAGGCTTATCAACTATCAGTCTCTTTCCTGCCGGTATCTCTTTTGTTTGCGTCTTATCATCTGCACTGTCTGCTGCAGTTGCTGAGTAGGTTATAACAAATACTCGGTTATCCTTGCAGCTCCAATCCGCATATAATTTCATGGGATTACCAACAGTCTCCGTTTTTCCCCATGGATCAGCACAAGCAGGGTCTTTACACCAACCATTAAAAGTATATGTTACTCCACCTATTACATAATCTGTTCCAGCCTCTAATGTATTTCCACCTATCTTCCAACCGATGTTGTCACCAAGTGTATATCCTTCTGCTATGGAAGCTGATTCAGGCTCTGCCGTAACTACGGATGACGGAAACCCATAATCAAATGTCACAGTATGGGTTACTGCAGATGCCGCTGGTGTTGTGTCATCATTCGTAGTAGCATCATTAGAAAATGTTGCAATATCATCTGTATTACTCTGTGCAGATTCATTTCCATTAACCATATTTTCATCTACTTCGCTGTTTTCTCCGCTGTCAGCATTTTCGCCTGTTTCGTTATTTTCTTCGCTGTCAGCATTTTCATCTGCTTCATTGTTCTCTCCGCTGTCAGCATTTTCATCTGCTTCATTGTTCTCTTCGCTGTCAGCATTTTCGTCTGCTTCGTTGTTTTCTCCACCACCAACGTTTTCGTTCGTCAGCTCTGTTCCATTCTGGGAGATTGTATCTGCCTGTACTGCTCCCATTGGCAGCTGCGACAACACAATTGCAAGAATAATCAAGCTTACTCCAAGTAAATTTTTTAGTCTTCGATACATAACTAGTCCCCTCTTACTTTTGTATTTTCTTAGCTATAACAACAAATCTTCCATCTTCCTTATATCTGTCACAGGTTGAAAGTATCAGACAGGAATCTCCATAAGAAAGAGTCTCTCCTGTCATATATAATGCATTTTCTGATATATTTTGATAAAAGGCATTAAAGCTTTCTTCCGTACTTATATCAATCGCATCATAATAACGAAATACATCCTCATCCGCATAGGCAACCTCTGAAAGCATTGCCCCTACTACCTTATACTCTGCTTCTTCATACAAGGTATCAAACTGAATAACAGAATGCTCTTCACAAAATGATTTGCTTTTATAATTTTTCAGTGTTCCAAACATTACTCCTGAACTCATATTATGTCCATATATGATAAAATTCTGTGCACCGCTTAGCAAATCACATCGATAATCCAGAATCAGAAGTCCATTTTTATCCTTTTCACCTTCAAAATTCTTATCAAGATAATAATCATTATCTCCCGCTCTTGTCATTACAGGATAATCAATTTTCATTCCATCAATCTTCAACCAGCCTCTAAAATCGGGATTCTCCGCATACAGCTCTCTGAACTTACTAAGCAGTTCCGGCTGTGGCTCCTGCTCATTCTCCTGAACAGTTATCTGTGAAAGTGCTGTCTGCTCATCTAAGATTCGCTTCCATTCGTCCTCCTGTGCACGTTTTTCCTTCCACAAATTCTCAATTTTTGCAGTTCTCTCTGCCTCTGCCATTCTCTCCTGTAGCTGATATGCATCATAATTCGTTTTCATATCAAGGAAAATATTCCAATTTAGATAAATCATACAAACAATAAATACTGTCGAAAAGATAAAAACAACCATACCCTTATTCGTTTTGGACAATCTCTCACGATTGGATATCTTACGTTGTTCCTCACGAATTTTGTTTCTTACCCTTCGCAGCTGTTCCTCTGACATTGCATCTATAACTCTGTCCAGAAAATCGAGTCCTGCTGATGTTTCAAACTGAATGTTTTCCATCTGAATGCGATAATACAAATGTGCCGCCAGTTTTCCTGTCAATCGCGCATTTCCTTTCATGAGAAATCGTATTATCTGCATATCTGCTTCCATTTTGTCTTCTTCATCCTCATAAACTTGAAGTTTTTTCTCAAATGTCATATTACCCATTTTACACCTATATTGCTAGTTAATTCTTTATGTAACCTACTATCGTTTATATTATAGTACAAATTTCCATAATTGTATAGACATTTTATGTAAATATTTTTTATTTTTCTTTATTACAGACTATTGTTATATATTGTAACTTTTCTTTAAAATTTTCCTTGCTCCATTTTTAGATAAAAAAAAAACGGTTTTTTCATTTAAAACCGTTTTTTCTTATCTCATATAATTACAAAATTGATTATTTTTTTCGGAACATAAATCACATTATATTCCTTTTCCTGCAAAAGCAACGAAATCTCCTGCTTTGCCTTTTCTTCTATCTCTTCTCTTGTCGCCTTTACAGAAACATCAAGAACCTTTTTTGTTTTCGCATTCACCTGAACAGGAAGCTTCATCATATCAGCCTCTGCATACTGCTCTTTCCAACCACTTCTAAATATAGAAGAATCATTATTAAATAATTGTTGCCACAGCTGTTCCGTTAGCACTGGTGCAAATGGTGCTAATAACAAAAGTAAGTTTTTTAACAACTCATCCAATTCTATATTTCTTGGTGGTTCCTGAGTTCCTCTCTCTGTTTCCATCTGTTTCTGTGCATGCGGAACAGCCATAGCTATTTCATGAGAATGCATACTGGTTACCAGCTCTCCGATTCGCATTTCCTTTTGCAGCTCATTCATTCCTTCCATGATTACAGCTATTGCATTATGACGATTTGGCATGGTATTTCCTTTTGCAAGATGCTGCATAACTGACCTTTGAAGCACGCAAGCTTTCTTTTTCATCCGTATTACATCAAGACTTTGAAATAAACCTAATCCATTTGCATAATCCGCCACCAATATCATTCGTCGAAATCTTCCAAGAAACTTGTAACATCCCTCCAGATTACATTCTTCCCATGTATCAAGCCATGTATCATTCGGTTCTGGTGTTTTTTCGAACATCAGATACAATCTAAGACAATCCGCTCCATAATCAAGCAGTAAATCTTCTTGAAAGACCTCTTTTTGTGTATCCTCAAGCCAGTTCATGAGATTTATTGCAGCATTTTTTTCTGTTCCGTTGCTCCATCCTACAAAAACATCTGCTATATTCTTCTCTATTATTTTCTCTGCATCCCAGAATTTTTTTACATTGTATTCTATTTCCCTGTGATTCATGGGTGTTAACATGGTAATATTCATTCCTCTCATCTGAAAATATAATTATTCATTATGTAACCATTCAGTACCTTCATAATCACCTATTATACTACTCTATCGCCGTTCATGAAAAGAGGCAACAAAAACCTGTCGCCCCTTTTCTGTATAAAACAATTTATTCCACATTCATAACAATGTTATTACTTAACAACGATATTTAAAATTCTACCCTTAACGTAGATTTCCTTAACAACTGTCTTACCAGCCATTAAATCTGCGATAGAAGGAATTGCATGAGCCTTTTCCTTAACAGAAGCCTCATCCTCATCTTGTGCAACTGCAAGAGTAGCCTTTACCTTACCATTAATCTGAACCGCAATTTCTACTGTTGCTTCAACAGTCTTAGCCTCATCATACTCAGGCCACTTCTGCTGATATGCCCTTCCATCTCCGAACAAGTTCTCCCATAATTCTTCTGTCATATGAGGAGCAACCGGATTCAGTAAAAGAATCAATGTAGCGTATTCAGCCTTTGTTACACTCTTTTCTTTATAGAATTCATTTACAAGTGCCATCATTGCAGCAATTGCAGTGTTAAACTTCAAGTTCTCGAAGTCATTGGTAACCTTCTTAATAGTCTGGTGCATCTTAGTCTCAAGATTTGCTCTGTAGCCTTCGCCATCAACCAACATATCCTGTAACTTCCATACACGATCAAGGAACTTTCTACATCCTTTAACACCTTCCATGCTCCATGCAGCGCTTAATTCGAAAGCACCAATGAACATTTCGTAGGTTCTTAAGGTATCTGCACCGAATTCATTTACTACGTCATCAGGATTTACAACGTTTCCTCTTGACTTGGACATCTTCTCGCCGTTTTCACCAAGAATCATACCATGAGAGGTTCTCTTGCTGTATGGTTCTGAACAAGATACTAATCCCTGATCATAGAGGAACTTATGCCAGAAACGAGAATACAGTAAGTGAAGTGTTGTATGCTCCATACCACCGTTATACCAGTCAACAGGCATCCAGTAGTCAATTGCTTCCTTACTTGCAAATGCTTCGTTATTGTCCGGGTCGATATATCTTAAGAAATACCATGAAGAACCTGCCCACTGTGGCATAGTATCAGTTTCTCTTTCAGCAGGAGCTCCACACTTAGGACATGGAACCTCTACCCAATCACGCATAGCAGCAAGTGGTGATTCACCTGTATCAGTTGGCATGTAGCTGTCTACCTCTGGAAGTCTTAATGGCAGTTCACTCTCATCAAGTGGAACATAGCCACAGCAAGAACACTTAACAACAGGGATTGGCTCACCCCAGTATCTCTGACGAGAGAATACCCAATCACGAAGCTTATAATTAACCTTCTTATGTCCAATACCTTTTTCCTCTAACCAGTTGATGATAGCAACCTTTGCATCCTTAACCTCTAATCCGTTTAAGAAATCAGAATTGCAAAGTGTACCAGTCTGTACATCAGTATATGCTGCATTCTGAACATCTCCGCCTGCAACAACCTCAATAATAGGAAGGCCGAACTTCTTAGCAAAATCCCAGTCTCTTTCATCATGTGCAGGAACTGCCATAATCGCACCTGTACCATAAGACATCAATACATAGTCAGAAACCCAAACAGGAATCTCTTTTCCATTTACCGGATTGATAGCAGAAATTCCCTGTAAGCAAGCACCTGTCTTATCCTTTGCAAGCTCTGTTCTCTCGAAATCAGACTTCTTAGCAGCCTGCTCACGATATGCTGTAATTTCATCAAAGTTACTAATCTCTGCCTTATACTTATCAATTAATGGGTGCTCCGGTGAGATAACCATATAAGTAGCACCAAATAATGTATCCGGTCTTGTTGTATATACGGTTAAAGTCTCTTCCTTGTCTTTTAACTGAAATTTCACCTCTGCACCTTCAGAACGTCCAATCCAGTTCTGCTGGGAAACCTTTACTCTCTCGATATAGTCTACTTCTTCAAGACCCTGAAGTAACTTCTCAGCGTAGTCTGTAATCTTTAACATCCACTGTGACTGCTGCTTACGAACAACCTCTGCACCACAACGCTCACAAACACCACCAACAACTTCTTCGTTTGCAAGACCAACCTTACATGATGTACACCAGTTGATAGGCATTTCACTCTTATATGCAAGACCTTTCTTGAATAACTGTAAGAAAATCCACTGTGTCCACTTGTAGTATCTCTCATCCGTTGTATTAATCTCTCTATCCCAGTCAAAGGAATAGCCAAGAGACTTTAACTGCTCCTTGAAACGACCTACATTGTTCTTGGTAACAATCTTTGGATGAATCTTGTTCTTGATTGCAAAATTCTCTGTCGGAAGACCAAACGCATCCCAACCCATTGGGAACAATACGTTATATCCCTGCATTCTCTTCTTTCTTGATACAATATCCAATGCGGTGTATGGTCTTGGATGACCTACGTGAAGTCCCTGTCCTGATGGATATGGGAACTCTACTAATGCGTAATACTTTGGCTTTGACTTGTCTAATTCCACCTTAAATGCCTGCTCTTTATCCCAGACATCCTGCCATTTTTTCTCGATTTCACTTGGCGAATACTCTCTGCTCATTTTTTCATGCTCCTTTTTTTGTTAATCTACGGATATTATCTAATTAAATTTGTTACTATTTAGAACTGCAAGCTCAATATCGCTTAAGCTAAATAGTAATAAAAAAATCTCCTCGCTCTATAATTTCAATAGAGACGAAGAGATAACATCCATCCGCGGTACCACTCTGTTTCAGATATAAAATCTGCACTCAACTTCTATAACGGGAATTCCCGCCTGTAACTACTTTGTCATCGATAAATAGACTTATTCACTACAGGAACTCAAAGGCGAGTTCAAGGCTTTTCTATGCTGTCTTGCACCAAACGGCAGCTCTCTGAGATAGATAACACCTTTACTACTCCTTATCTAGGTCGTTTACATATTATTAAATATAGAAGTAATTCTAGCATAGGAGATTTTAAAATGCAATGGAAATCTTGAAAAAGATACACGCTTTTCAAGTTGTGAAAAGAGAAAATTACTGTTATATTATTAATATAACCGTTTTATTATAAAAACACGAAAGGACGTGTATACTATGCCAACATTACGACCTCAATTTCAGATTATTACATTAGAACAATACGAAGCTCTTCCGGAAGATACTCGTGCCGAAGTATTTGACGGACAGATTTATTATATGTCAAGTCCTTCACAGGAGCACCAAACCATCTCTATGGAGCTTTCAACCATACTTAATACTTATATTAAAAAGAATCAAGGCTCATGCAGAGTGTTCCACGCTCCATTCGATGTCAAATTAAATGATACTCCGCTTACTATCGTCCAGCCTGACCTTATGATAGTATGTGACAAAGATAAACTGGATGGAAAACGATGCAACGGTGCTCCTGATTTCATCATCGAAATCGTATCTCCCGGCAATCCGGCAGACGATTATATTCGTAAGCTCTACTACTACAAAAATGCCGGAGTGCGTGAATATTGGATTGCAGACCCACGTCGAAAGATTGTTACCGTTAATTATTTTGAAGGTGATGTACTCAATATCCAGTATTCCTTTGAATCTACTATTAAAGTCAATATCTACGAGGATTTATATATAAACTTCGCTGAGATTTCTGAGTTACTGAGTATGTAAGGGGGCTGTGAAAAAAGCACTCAGCGCAAAAGCAGTCCCTAGCTAATAATCGAGATAGATATCTTGGATGTTCAAGATACCTATCTCTTTTTTAGAAAGGTGCCTTTTTACATCATATATAAGATACTGAAACATTACTTCG
>JAFSGY010000044.1 GCA_017440575.1 Lachnospiraceae bacterium
CATGGGTGTAAGTACAGTAATGTATTAAGCTGAATGTCACTAATAGGTCGAGGGCTTATCCTGGAAGGTAAAGGAAGAATTGTAAAGTTCGGAAGATTTGAAAGATTTGTGTGTTCGGTTTTGAAGGAATACAATGTATTTTTTCTTAATATATAGTAAATGGCGAGATAGCTCAGTTGGCTAGAGCACATGGTTCATACCCATGGTGTCGGGGGTTCGAATCCCTCTCTCGCTACTTTTAATTTATCAGCGGAAGCTTTGTAAAGTCAAGGTTTCCGCTTCTTTTATTGATTTATGAAAGGAATTGTGGTAAGTTAATTGCATTGGTGTTAGAAAGGCATAAGAGATGGAAAAAACAAAAAATAGAGAGTTGTTGCCAGATGTTTTGAGAGGCTTTGCCATTTTTTTGGTAGTGTTTGGGCATTGCATACAGGAAGGTAACGGAATTGAGTTTAGAACGAATACGATGTATTTTAGCGACAAAGTATATCAGTTTATATATAGCTTTCATATGCCGCTGTTTATGATGATTAGTGGTTATTTTGCATGGGATAGCATGGAAAGAGTAAATGGGACTGGTGAAAAATGGAAGCTATTGGGGAAAAGGTGTGCAGTCTTAGTAATGCCGATTTTGGGATGGACATGTTTTGAACATATATGCATATGGCTAGAGCAAGGAAGAGCGTATGTAGCTTTTTGGTCAATACCATTATTTATAAAATACTTTTCGCTTCGTTTGCTGAGTAATGTATGGTTTTTGTGGGCTGTATTTTGGTGTTTTTTGATTGTTTTCTTTATGCATTTTTATTTTAAGGATTCCAGAATATTATATATGATAGGATTTCTACTGCTATTTGTGATTCCGGATGGTCTGGGACTTGGTGCATATAAGTATATGATGCCATATTTTATTGCAGCATTCTATTATAGAGGCTGGCAAAAGCAAGAACGGGACAGTGTGAGAAAATATTTAAAATACCCCCAATGGTTAAATAATAGTAGTGACTGGACATGGATTGGTTTGTTTGGTATTCTGTTTATTGGTTTATTTCTGCTATTTAATGAGAATTCATTTATTTATTTGTCGGGATATAAGCTGATTGGAAAGAATGTAGTTAGACAGCTCGGGATTGATTTTTACCGTACAATAATTGGTTTTGTTGGTGCTGTTTTTTTTATTTTGTTATTTCGAAAGCTATTAAGAAGCGTTCCGAATTACCGATTTCCAATCTTTTCTGCATTAGGAAAGAATAGTCTTGGCATTTATATGATTTCTGGTTACCTTACTATACAACTGGACAACGTGGTGCAAGGAAGTTTTAAACCAAATTATTTATTGAATTCAGTTCAGGCAGTTGTAATTATTGGCGTTTCTTTTGTTCTGACACTGATATTAAAAAAGATACCGTTGTTGAGATGGGTGGTTGGACGATAAGAATTGGTAATAAGGTGTAAAAATACAAAAAGTGCCTGACAGAATGGAAGACGTGATATGACAAAATATGAACAGGCTCATCAGGAGCATATTTTTGAACCAATTTATAATTCTGATTCAAAAATCTTGATTCTTGGAACTTTTCCATCAGTGAAGTCTAGAGAGAATCAGTTTTACTATGGACATCCTCAGAACCGTTTTTGGAAAGTTCTTGCGGCATTGTATGATAGGGAACCTCTGATAACGATAGAAGAGAAAAAAATATTTTTGCTTCAAAACAGAATTGCGATATGGGATGTTATTGCAAGCTGCGATATTACAGGCTCTAGTGATAGTAGTATAAAAAATGTGGTTCCTACTGATTTAAATGTGATTTTGGAGAATGCCAACATAGAGAAGATATATGCCAATGGTACGACAGCTGCGAAAATGTTTCACAAATATCAGGAGCAGGTGGTAAAGAGGGAGATTGTATGTCTGCCATCAACAAGTCCTGCAAATGCAGCATATTCATTAGAACGATTAGTAGAATGTTGGAAGGTTTGCAAAGAGGATGATGAGTAGAGTCGGAGTTAAGAAGGATTAGAATATAAAGAAGGTTAAGTATACAGATATAGTATAGTAACAATATAAATTGAGTGAGGTATGAAAAAATGTTTGAAAGAGAAAGAGCAGATGCTGTAAGAGTAGTAGAGGAATTTTTAGAACAGGCTGAATTAAAAAAAGGTGATTTGGTGGTAATCGGTTGTTCTACAAGTGAGATTGCGGCTCATGGAATCGGTTCGTATTCCAGTGCTGAACTTGGTGAAGCAGTGTTTTTGGCGATGTATGAGGTTTTTCAAAAGGAAGGTATTGAGGTGGCAACACAATGTTGTGAGCATCTGAATAGAGCGTTGATTTTGGAAAGTGATGTTGCGGAAAAGTTTGGATATGAAGAGGTTAATGTAGTGCCACAGCCAAAGGCAGGAGGTTCTTTTTCAACGGCCGCATGGAAGCACATGAAGCATCCGGTGGCAGTAGAGCAGATTCGTGCAAAGGGCGGGATTGACATAGGTGATACCTTGATTGGTATGCATTTGAAGGCAGTAGCAGTTCCGGTTAGAATTGAACATCCGGTGATTGGAAGTGCACATATAGTATGTGCCAGAACAAGAGCAAAATATATTGGTGGAGAAAGAGCACATTATTTAGAAAATACTCTTTCCTAAAGTTGTGTTGATATGATATACTAGACGCAGAGCGCCTAGTATCGCTGGTAGTCGCCAAATGAACATAAATGTTCACTTGGCTCGTTGCTTTGTGGTATAATCAATCAGAGTAACATAATAAAAGGGAAGGTGTGATAGAGAAGCAGATGGCTCAGGAAGACAAGCAACAGAAACGTTCCAGAGTATGGAAGAGATATGCCGTCATATTGCTTTTACTTTTGGTTCTAATACCTTCAAGTTTTAGTGTTATATTAATGTTTCAGATGGCAGGGCTTCGTAGCGCGGTAAAGGAATTGCAGAGTGAAGTCCGTATGTGGAAAAGTGGCAGCAATCAGGAAGCTTTTGTAGAAACGGTGCGGATAGGGGAAGATGTAGAGATATTTGAGGATGAAGCTACAGCAGATATTATCGCATTGGAGAATAAGCTTATATGGGATGACATAGAACAGAATGCACAGGATTGGAATTCTGATTCAGGAATACGAAGGGTATATCTGACTTTCGATGATGGCCCTAGCTCAAATACAGATAAGATATTGGACATTCTGAATGAATATGGAGTAAAAGCAACCTTTTTTGTGTGTGGGAATGAACGGTATATGGAAGAATACCAGCGCATAGCGGATGAGGGGCATACTCTTGGTATGCATTCGTATAGTCATAAATTTCGGGAGATTTATCAATCAACAGAAGCATTTTTGGACGATATGAATCGGCTTCATGACTATTTGTATGAGGTAACAGGTGTGGATAGTAAAATTGTTCGATTTCCCGGAGGTAGCAGTAATACGATATGTGAAAAAGATGTGATGCAGGATTTAATAGCTTATTTGTCGCAGGAGGGAATGCCTTATTTTGACTGGAATGTTTCTAGTGGTGATGCGGCGAGTAGCTATATTAGTGCTGAACGAATTGCGAAAAATGTTTTGGATAATGTTTGGAAGTATGATTCAGTGATTATTTTAATGCATGATGCATCGAATAAAGACACTACAGTAGAAGCTCTTCCGATGATTATAGAGAAGATATTGGAGTCAGAGGATACTGTTTTGCTACCAATAACGGAGGATACATCTCCGATACAGCACGTACAGGCTAATTAGATGTACAAAAATAAGGTGGAAAATTGGAGGAGAGTTAACAATGGGATTTTTTCAGGATTTAAAGCAGGATTTGTCACAGACAGTAACTGATAACATGCCAGAAGATATGGAGTTAGAAGGAGATGAGTTTGCGCTTTCGACAGATGCAGCGCCAATATCTTCAGAAGATTTATTTGGACAGTCAGATAGTGAAGAGTTCAAGGACTTAGAAGCAATGCTGGAAGAGGAGGTTGCAGCATTGGGTATGGCATGTGAAACAGCAGAGATTAAGATAGAGGAGTCTGTAAGTGTAGATTCAGTAATGGATGCACAGGCAAGTGAAGAAGTAGAAGAACTTTTGAATGAGGTAGAACAGAATATGGCAGAACCAGCATATATTGAAAAGGCAGAACCAAGTTATAACAATACAAGTGAAGAGAACTTTATTCAGCCATCTGTTGAGATTTCGACAGATACAGCTGTGATTACAGCGGGAATGACAATTACTGGTGATATTAGCAGTAGTGGCAATATGGATTTGATTGGAAATATTAATGGAAATATTGAGATTCTTGGAAAGTTAAATGTAACAGGAAGCATTAACGGTAATTCATCAGCAGCAGAAATTTATGCAGAATCTGCACAGATAAATGGTGAAGTAAAGAGTAAGGGCAGTGTTAAGATTGGACAGAGTTCCGTAGTAATCGGTAATATCTTTGCAACAAGTGCAGTAATTGCAGGTGCTGTAAAAGGGGATATTGATGTACATGGACCAGTTGTATTAGATACTTCTGCAATTGTTATGGGTAATATCAAGTCTAAGTCTGTACAGATTAATAATGGTGCCGTTATTGAAGGTATGTGCTCACAGTGTTATGCAGAGGTTAGTCCAACTTCCTTCTTTAGCGATGTTAAGAATAAGAAGAATAAATAAGTATTTAGAACAAGACAGGAAAGGTGTGTCATAAGATGCAAAGAATTTTATTAAAATTAAGCGGAGAAGCACTTGCTGGCGAGAAAAAGACTGGGTTTGATGAGGAAACTGTAACACAGGTTGCGAAGCAGGTGAAGACGATTGTGGACGGTGGAACACAGGTTAGTATTCTGATCGGTGGAGGTAACTTCTGGAGAGGAAGGACGAGTGAGACCATTGACAGAACAAAGGCTGATCAGATTGGTATGCTGGCAACAGTTATGAACTGCATCTATGTTTCAGAAATTTTTCGTTCTGTTGGTATGAAAACAGAGATTTATACTCCTTTCCAGTGTGCGTCTTTTACGGAACTGTTTTCTAAGGATAAAGCAGTAAGTGCATTAGAAAGTGGAAAAGTTGTATTTTTTGCAGGAGGAATCGGCCATCCATATTTTTCAACAGATATGGGAACCGTGTTAAGGGCAATTGAGATTGAAGCTGACATGATTTTGTCTGCAAAAGCAATTGACGGAGTATATGATTCTGATCCAAAGCAGAATCCAAATGCGAAGAAATATGATACGATTCCTGTACAGGAAGTAGTTGACAAGAAGCTTGGAGTAATGGATTTGGCGGCAGCAGTGCTGTGTATGGAAAACAAGATGCCTATGACGCTTTTTGGCTTAAATGAAGAAAACAGTATTATAAATACAGTAATGGGTAAAACAAACGGTACCATTATTACCGTATCATAAACATAATAGATAAACAGGAGGATATAAAATAATGGATGCAAGAGTAAAACCTTTTGAAGAGAAAATGCAGAAGGCATATGACTTTCTTTTAGGAGATTATCAGACAATTCGTGCAGGACGTGCAAATCCTCACGTTCTTGACAAATTGAAAGTAGATTATTATGGAACACCAACACCAATTCAGCAGGTTGGTAATATTACTGTTCCAGAAGCAAGAATGATTCAGATTGCGCCTTGGGAAAAGAGTTTAATTCGTGATATTGAGAAAGCTATTTTGGCTTCTGATATTGGTATTACACCAAGTAATGATGGTTCTGTTATTCGTTTGGTATTTCCGGAATTAACAGAGGAACGTAGAAAAGACCTCGTTAAAGATGTAAAGAAGAAGGGCGAAGAAGCAAAGGTTGCAGTTCGTAATATCAGAAGAGATGCAAATGATTCTTTCAAGAAGCTTGCTAAGACAGAAGTTTCTGAGGATGAAATCAAGGATTTAGAAGATTCTGTACAGAAGCTTACAGATAAGTTTATCAAGGATATTGATAAGGCAATCGAAGAGAAGTCTAAGGAGATTCTTACTGTATAGTATCGACTTATAAGAAACGATGATAGAGAGGGGCAATACATGACGGGTGTAGTGTCCCCTCTTTTCTTACGCTATAGCGTAAAAGCGAAAAGGAGATTTAAGTATGAAAGTACCTGCACATATAGCAATTATTTTAGATGGCAATGGAAGATGGGCTAAGGCAAAAGGGTTGCCAAGAAAGGCAGGCCATGTTCAAGGGGCAAAAAATGTTGAGATAATTTGTGAAGAGGCTTACAAGCTTGGAGTTCAATATCTTACTGTCTATGCCTTTTCAACAGAGAACTGGAACAGACCACAGGACGAAGTGGATGCGCTTATGCAGCTTCTTAGAAATTATATGAAGACATGTCTGAAAACAGCAGCAAAAAATAATATGTGTGTGCGTGTAATTGGAGATAAGTCAAGGCTTGCAGATGATATCAAAACCAGTATTGCAGAGCTTGAAGAGGCTTCTAAGAATAACACGGGACTTCATTTTCAGATAGCGCTTAACTATGGAAGCAGGGATGAAATCCGTAGAGCTGTTAAGAATGTAGCGAACAAGGTAGCAAAGGGCGAATTGTTATTAGAGGAAATAACAGAAGAAATCATTGCAAATGAGCTTGATACTGCAGGTATTCCTGATCCTGACCTAATGATTCGTACATCGGGAGAGCAGAGAATTTCGAACTATCTGTTATGGCAGTTAGCGTATGCAGAATTCTACTTTACGCCTGTTCCATGGCCTGATTTTAGCAAAGAGGAATTGATGAAGGCGATTGAAGTATATCAGAGTAGAGACAGAAGATACGGACTTGTGAAGGAGGAGTAAGATGGCTTCCAAGATTAGTAAAGAGAGAACAATCAGTAGTGTGATTTTAGTTATCATAGCTTTGGCAACGATATTACCGGGAGGACCAATACTTGCTGTGACATTATATTTGATTTCCAATGTGGCTTTTTTAGAATTGACCAAGGCATGTGGAATAAATACAGGCAAGAAAATGAATGCATTAGAAATTACAGGACTTCTTGCTATAGCAGCATATTATTTATTGATTTTCTTTGCACAGACACATACTTATTTTATGATTACAGTCATTTTATTACTGATGGCATTGATGTTTGTCTATGTATTCGCATTTCCTAAGTTTACGGCGAATCAGGTAATGACAACCTATTTTTCATTGATTTATGCTCCTGTTATGTTGTCTTTTATCTTTTTGACCAGACAGCTTGAGTATGGTGTATATTTGGTATGGATGATTTTTATTAGTTCATGGATTTCTGATACTTGTGCTTATTTGGTAGGTGTATTAATCGGAAAGCATAAGCTGGTTCCACAACTTAGTCCGAAGAAGACTATAGAGGGGGCGATAGGAGGAATCCTTGGCTCAGCCCTTGTAGGAGCGCTTTTTGGTTTCTTGTTATTGGACAAGACACTTGGTGGCAATCAGTATGGTATTATGCTGTTTATCATTGGGGCAATTGGTTCTGTGATTTCACAGGTTGGTGATTTGGCGGCATCTGCAATCAAGCGTAATCATGCTATAAAAGATTATGGCAATCTGATTCCGGGACATGGTGGAATAATGGATCGCTTTGATAGTGTTATTTTTACTGCGCCGATGATTTATTTTTTGGTTATTAGCTTTTTATAATTATTAAGAAATCAACATAGGACAAAGCGTTTTTGGATATAAATGTAAGTGGAAGTTACTGGAATGGAGTAAACAGTAACAAGTGGAAAGGTATGGTTAGACAAGTGAAAAAGATAGCAATATTAGGTTCAACTGGTTCTATTGGAACACAGACACTTGAAATAGTAAGAGAAAACCCTGATTTAGAGGTAGTTGCATTAGCTGCAGGAAACAATGTAAAGTTGTTGGAGGAGCAGATTAGAGAATTCAAGCCAAGACTTGTTTCCTTGCAGAGTGAGGAAGCTTGTGAGGATTTGAAGGCAAGAATTGCAGATATGCAGGTAGAAGTAGTACCTGGCATGGAAGGTCTGATTCGTATTGCAGAGATGGAAGAATCAGAAGTACTTGTGACGGCCATTGTAGGTATGATTGGAATCAGACCTACGATTGCGGCAATTAAGAAAAAGAAGGATATTGCACTTGCAAATAAGGAAACACTGGTTACAGCAGGTCATATCATTATGCCTCTTGCGGAACAGATGGGAGTGTCCATTTTGCCAGTGGATAGTGAACACAGTGCTATTTTCCAGTCTATGCAAGGTGAAAATAAGGATAGAATTAGCAAGTTGTTAATTACAGCTTCTGGTGGTCCGTTTAGAGGTAGAACAAGAGAGGAATTGGTAAATATTCAGGTTGAGGATGCCTTGAAGCATCCAAACTGGTCTATGGGAAGTAAGATTACGATTGATTCTGCAACACTTGTCAATAAGGGACTTGAGGTTATGGAAGCTAAGTGGCTGTTTGATATGGACTTAGATAGAATACAGGTAGTGGTTCATCCACAGAGTATTATTCATTCTATGGTTGAGTATGTAGACGGTGGCATTATTGCACAGCTTGGAACGCCGGATATGAAGCTACCGATACAGTATGCTCTATTCTATCCTGACAGAAGACCAATGGGTGGAAAACGTGTAGATTTCTATGAATTGGGAAGTATAACCTTTGAGAAGCCGGATATGGAGACATTCACCGGATTGAAGCTTGCTATGCGTGCGGCAGGAGAGGGTGGAAGCGTTCCGACCGTATTCAATGCAGCAAATGAAAAGGCGGTTAGTCTGTTCCTGAACAGAAAGATTCGCTTTTTGGAGATTCCGGAGATTATTGAAATGTGTATGGATGCTCATAGTAGAGTAGAGAATCCGGATGTAGAGCAGATTTTAGCTGCGGAGAGAGAGACCTATGAATTAATTCAGTCAAAATATTAATGGAGGTAAATGATGCTAGTAACGCTTATTGTATTTATACTTGTATTTAGTATCGTGGTGATTGCGCATGAATTAGGACATTTTCTGATTGCAAAGCTCAATGGCATTAGGGTGTTGGAGTTTGCGATTGGTATGGGACCGGCGCTGATTCAGTTTACAAAGGGTGAAACAAAGTATGTCTTACGTTTATTGCCGCTTGGTGGTGCTTGTATGTTTGAGGGAGAAGATGGCGTGTATTCTACTAAGGAGGATGGCAAAGAGAATCAGAAGGTAGAGGGTTCTTTTTCTGAGGCGAAGGTATGGGCAAGAATTGCTACTGTATTTGCAGGACCATTTTTTAATATTATCCTTGCATTTCTGCTTTCGTTAATAGTAGTAGGTTTTTCTGGTGCTCTGAAGCCGACTATTATTGGACTGATGGAGGGTTATCCGGCAAAAGAGGCAGGACTTGAAGTTGGTGATGTCATCACGAAAATGGATGGTGACAGAGTATATTTACAGTCAGAGGTTACCTTAATATCTTCGATGAGTCGAGGAAAGACAATAGAGATAGAGTTTTTGCGTGATGGTGAGAAGCATGAAACGATACTAACACCAATGTTTAGTGAAGAAGATAATCGATATTACATGGGCTTTACTATTGGTGAACCTATAGAATGTAAAGGTTTGAGGTTGATACAATATAGCTTTTATGAAGTTCGATATTGGTTGAATGCAACGATTGACAGTTTACTTATGCTGGTGCAGGGGCAGTTGTCCAAGGATGATTTATCAGGTCCGGTTGGAATTGCAGTTACAATTGACCAGACAATTGAGCAGACGATTCCATTTGGATTATCGGCAACGGTGTTAACGATGATTAATTTTGCAGTATTATTGAGTGTGAACCTTGGTGTTATGAATCTGTTACCAATTCCGGCATTGGATGGAGGACGTTTGCTGTTTCTGCTGATTGAAGTGGTGAGAGGAAAGCCACTTCCGCCGGAAAAGGAAGGTATTGTACATTTTGTAGGATTTGTTGCATTGATGATTCTTATGGTATTTGTTATGTATAATGATATTATGAGAATATTTGCATAAAAGGTACACTCTTTGGAAAGGAAAGAAAATGTTTCGAGATAATACAAAAGTAATTCAGATTGGTAATAAGGTAATTGGTGGTGGAAATCCGATTATGATTCAATCCATGACCAATACAAAGACGGAAGATGTAGCTGCGACAGTAAATCAGATATTGAGATTACAGGAGGCTGGTTGCGATATTATTCGTAGCACAGTACCGAATATGGAAGCTGCTAAGGCGATTGCCCAGATTAAGAAAGAGATTGCGATTCCTTTGGTTGCAGATATCCATTTTGATTATAAAATGGCAATTGCTGCGATTGAGAATGGAGCGGATAAGATTCGTATCAATCCGGGAAACATTGGAAGTAAGGAAAAGGTTGCAGAGGTTGTAAAGGTCGCAAAGGAACGTAATATCCCAATTCGTATTGGTGTAAATAGCGGTTCTTTGGAAAAGGAATTAGTGGAAAAATATCATGGTGTTACCGCAGAAGGTATCGTAGAGAGTGCTTTGGATAAGGTTGGTATTATTGAAGACTTAGGATATGACAATCTTGTCATTAGTATTAAGTCTTCTGATGTTATGATGAGTGTAAAAGCACATGAATTGTTGGCTGGGAAAACAGTATATCCGATTCATGTAGGAATTACGGAGTCAGGAACGGTCACGAGTGGTAATATTAAGTCGGCTATTGGACTCGGAATCATCTTAAATAACGGTATTGGTGATACGATTCGTGTATCGCTGACAGGTGATCCGGTGGAAGAGATTAAGTCAGCAAAGTTAATTTTGCGAACATTGGGACTTCGTAAAGGTGGAATAGAGGTAGTATCTTGTCCTACATGTGGAAGAACGAACATAGATTTGATTGGTCTGGCAAATCAGGTGGAAACCATGGTTCAGGGGTATGACTTAGATATTAAGGTTGCTGTTATGGGATGTGCGGTAAATGGTCCCGGAGAAGCCAAGGAAGCAGATATCGGAATTGCAGGTGGTATTGGCGAAGGGCTATTAATCAAAAAAGGTGAAATCATACGTAAGGTACCAGAGAATGAACTTCTGGCAACCTTGAAGGCAGAGCTTGATAACTGGAAGTAGAATCAGGGTTCAAGGGGACTGGAAGAAGGATGTGGCTATATGGAGAAGAGATTTTTTGAGGCTTTTCCGAACCTTACGCTAACAGGGACGCATAAGGATTTGTTTGAGCAGGTAGTAGTAGAAAAGGTTACAGCTACGAAAAGAAAGGATTTCCTTCGTATCTATATTCGGAGTGAGAGACTGATAGAAAAAGAGATCATATATGTAGTGGAGAATGAGATTAAGAAGCAGTTCTTTCCAAATGACAATATTGTCATAAAAATATATGAGAAGTTTATACTTTCCGAGCAGTATAATCCTGAGAAGCTGATGTATGTCTACAAGGATAGTATTCTTATGGAGTTGAAGGAATGTGAGCATATGCTCTATACTATGTTTCGTACTGCCCAGATGCAGTTCCCGGATAATAATACGATGGAACTGACCTTAGAGGATAGTGTTATTGCAAAGTCCAAGGAGGATGAGCTAGTTCGAATATTGGATAAGGTTTTGAATGAACGATGTGGGTTCTATGTAAAGTTCATGGTAGACTATCGGGAGTCGGAATCAGAGAGTAAGTATAAAAAAGCAGATGAACTTAGAATCCAACAGATTGTTGAGGGCATTACAAATCGTATTGCGAACCATTCTGATGATGAATATGTTCCAAGAGAGGCAGAGGTGAAGCCAAAGCAGTCGGAGCAGAAAGAGGCGAAAGCTGCGGATACAGCGCCTAAGGATAAAATTGTTACTGGAAAAACTGCAAGACCAGAGGAAAAGAGTTCACAGAGCAAAAAGGGTGAAGGCTTTCAACGTCGACTGCCGAAGAAATCAGATAATCCTGACGTTATCTATGGACGTGATTTTGAGGATGAAGCAATCAACATTGAGGAAATCTGGGGTGAAATGGGCGAGATTACCATACGTGGTAAGGTGAGAACGCTCGAACAGCGAGAGATTCGAAATGAGAAAACGATTGTTAGCTTTGAAATGACGGACTATACTGATACCATTAAGGTAAAGATGTTCGTACATAATGAGCAGTTGCCGGAATTACTTGGAGAGTTAAAGGTTGGCGCTTTTGTTAAGGTAAAGGGTGTTACGGTTAACGATACCTTTGACCGAGAACTGACTATTGCATCTGTAAATGGTGTGAAAAAGATTCCTGACTTTACGACGACCAGAATGGATAATAGTCCGGTAAAGCGTGTTGAACTGCATTGCCATACCAAGATGAGCGATATGGATGGTGTTGCAGATGTTAAGACCATTATCAAAAGGGCAAAAAAGTGGGGGCATAAAGCGATTGCCATTACAGACCATGGATGTGTACAGGCATATCCGGATGCCAATCATGCCCTGGATCATGGAGATGAGTTTAAGGTCATCTATGGAGTAGAAGGCTATCTGGTAGATGATAAAAAAGAAATTGTTACCAATGGAAAAGGTCAGACCTTGGATGAAAGCTTTGTCGTTTTTGATATAGAAACAACAGGCTTTTCACCAGTTACAAATCGTATTATTGAGATTGGTGCAGTAAAGGTAGTAAATGGTGAAATTACAGATCGTTTCTCTACCTTTGTGAATCCAGAAGTGCCGATTCCATTTGAGATAGAGAAGTTGACGAGCATCAATGATAGCATGGTTATTGACTCAGAAACGATAGAGGTAATATTACCACAGTTTCTGGAATTCGTAGGTGATGCCATGTTAGTAGCGCATAATGCTAACTTTGATGTGAGTTTCATCAAAGAAAATGCAAAAAGAATGGACATACCAGTAGACTTTACCTATGTAGATACGGTTGGTATAGCAAGAACGTTACTGACAGGTCAGGCAAAGTATACATTAGATGCGGTTGCGAAGACCTTGGGAATCTCTTTAGAGAATCATCATAGGGCAGTAGATGATGCAGAATGTACGGCTGAAATCTTTGTGAAGTTTATTGATATGCTGAAAAAGGATGGTATTGAGACACTGGAGGCGCTGAATGAGTTAGGAAAGTCCAGTGTAGAGGCAGTTAGAAAGCTTCATTCTTATCATATTATTATCTTGGCAAAGAATCAGACGGGTAGAATCAATCTTTATCGATTGGTATCAGAATCGCATTTAAAGTATTATTATAAGAGACCATTGATTCCAAAGAGTTTAATCGAGAAATATAGAGAGGGACTGATTATCGGCAGTGCCTGTGAAGCGGGTGAGCTGTTCCGTGCAATGCTGGATGGACAGAGTGAGGAACAGATTGCAAGAATTGTCAATTTTTATGATTATTTGGAGATTCAGCCTATCGGTAATAACCGCTTTATGATAGAATCAGACAAACATCGTGATATTCAGTCAGATGAAGATTTGATAGCATTGAATAAGCGGGTAGTAAAGCTTGGCGAACAATTTAATAAGCTTGTTGTGGCAACCTGTGACGTACATTTCTTGGATCCGGAGGATGAAATCTATCGAAGAATCATCATGGCAGGTAAGGGCTTTAAGGATGCAGATGATCAGGCACCGTTGTTCCTACGTACAACGGAGGAAATGTTGGATGAATTTGCTTATTATCTGGGAAGTGAAAAAGCGGAAGAAATCGTCATCAAGAACACAAATATGATAGCAGATATGTGTGACAGGATTGCTCCGGTAAGGCCGGATAAGTGTCCTCCGGTTATTGAGAACAGTGACCAGACACTGACGGATATTTGTTATCGTAAGGCACATGAGATGTATGGTGAAGAGTTGCCGGATATTGTGGAGGCTAGACTTAAGAAAGAGCTGAATTCTATAATCAGCAATGGTTTTGCCGTTATGTATATTATTGCGCAGAAGCTAGTATGGAAGTCTGTAGAAGATGGATATCTGGTAGGCTCGCGAGGTTCTGTTGGTTCCTCTTTTGTTGCAACTATGGCAGGAATTACAGAGGTTAATCCGCTGAGTCCGCATTATTACTGCAAAAAATGTCATTATAGTGATTTTTATTCCGATGAGGTGAAGAAGTTTGCAGGTATGGCAGGATGTGATATGCCAGATGCTTATTGCCCGAATTGTGGAGAGAAGCTGGTTAAGGATGGCTTTGATATTCCGTTTGAAACTTTCCTTGGATTCAAGGGAAATAAGGAGCCGGATATCGACCTTAATTTCTCTGGCGAATACCAGAGTAAAGCTCATAAATATACAGAGGTTATCTTTGGTTACGGTCAGACCTTCCGAGCAGGAACGATTGGTACACTAGCAGATAAGACTGCGTTTGGATATGTAAAGAACTATTATGAAGAACGTGGAAAGCATAAACGTACTAGTGAAATCAATCGAATCGTAGAGGGCTGTGTAGGTGTTCGAAGAACAACAGGACAGCATCCGGGCGGTATCGTAGTATTGCCGGTGGGAGAGGAGATTAATTCGTTTACTCCGGTACAGCATCCGGCAAATGACATGACAACGGATACGATAACAACGCACTTTGACTACCATTCCATTGACCATAACCTATTAAAGCTTGATATTCTTGGACACGACGATCCGACCATGATTCGTATGTTGCAGGACTTGACAGGGATTGACCCGACGACGATTCCGCTGGATGATCCGAAGGTTATGTCTTTATTTCAGGATACATCAGCATTGGGTGTGACACCAGAACAGCTTGGTGGAACTAAGCTGGGAGCATTGGGAATTCCTGAGTTTGGTACAGACTTCGCTATGCAGATGGTTATTGATGCGCAGCCTAAGTATTTTTCAGACTTAGTTCGAATCTCAGGACTGTCACATGGTACGGACGTTTGGCTTGGTAATGCCCAGACCTTGATTCAGGAAGGAAAGGCAACCATTTCAACGGCAATCTGTACACGAGATGATATCATGGTCTACCTGATTGGTATGGGAATGGATAGTGAGCTTTCTTTCACAATTATGGAGAGTGTTCGTAAGGGAAAAGGCTTGAAGAAGGAATGGGAAGACGAAATGGCAGCACATAATGTACCGGATTGGTATATCTGGTCGTGCAAGAAGATTAAGTACATGTTCCCAAAAGCGCATGCGGCAGCATATGTTATGATGGCTTGGCGAATTGCGTATTGTAAGATATATTATCCTTTAGCGTATTATTGTGCCTTTTTCAGTATTCGTGCTTCGGCTTTTTCATATGAGATTATGTGTCAGGGACAGGCACACCTTGAGGCAACGCTGGCAGATTATAAGAAACGTTCTGATTCGTTAAGTAATAAGGAACAGGACTGTATGAGAGATATGAGATTGGTGCAGGAGATGTATGCAAGAGGCTTTGACTTTATGCCGATTGATGTATTCCGTGCACATTCGCGTAATTTCCAGATTATAGATGGAAAGATTATGCCATCATTAAGTAGTATTGATGGTCTTGGTGAAAAAGCAGCAGATGCAATTATGGAGGCGGCAAAGGATGGACCTTTCCTTTCCAAGGACGATTTTAGAAGTCGTACCAAGGTATCTAAGACTGTTATTGATTTAATGGGATCACTTGGACTATTGGGTGATATTCCGGAATCCAATCAGATAAGCTTATTTGATTTGGTGTAAATTGAATATATTATATAAAAAGTGGTAACTTTTCCCTAAATTTTGGGATTAGTTACCACTTTTTTGTTTCTTTTATTCAGAGCAAGCATCAAAAATGCTGTGCATTTTTGAGCTTTGGCGTATCCGCTAAATAGATTTGTATAAAGAAGTATTCTTGAGTGCAAGTATTCATCATACTTCTTTATACAAATCAGCTGGGCTCTGAATAATAAAAAATGTGTATAAACACTTGTTATTTTATAAAAAGTCATGTAAAATGGACATAAAAGTGGAGGAAAGTGGTTCGAAGTGGAACAAAGTGGTGGAAAAGTGCGAGATGAGAACCATAAACTCCATGTTCCGAAAGCGGGTGATTGGCATGTTCATGGGTGAATACAATCATACGATAGATACGAAGGGCAGGCTAATCGTCCCATCCAAATTCAGAGAAGCATTAGGAGATGAATTTGTAGTTACAAAGGGGCTGGATGGCTGCCTGTTTGTGTATGACAACCAAGAATGGTCCGCTTTCGAAGAGAAGCTTAAGGCATTACCGCTTATGAACAAGGAATCGCGTAAGTTTGTACGTTTTTTTCTCGCAGGTGCAGCGAATGTAGAGGTGGACAAGCAGGGAAGAATCCTGATTCCGTCCGTGCTAAGAGAGTTTGCACAGCTTGACAAGGATGTAGTGCTGGTAGGTGTTGGAAGCCGTATTGAAATCTGGAGCAAGACTAAGTGGGAAGAAACTTCAGAGTATGACGATATGGAAGAGATTGCTGAGCATATGTCTGAGCTGGGATTAATGATTTAAGAGGGGAGCAAACGATTATGGAATTCAAACATAAATCGGTATTGTTGGAGGAAACAATTGATTCACTTAAGATAAAGGAAAACGGAACTTATCTGGATGGAACATTAGGTGGTGGTGGACATGCTTATGAGGTATGTAAGCGCCTTGGAGATAAGGGAAGATTTATTGGAATAGATCAGGATGCGGATGCTATCAAGGCAGCCGGAAAGAGACTGGAAGAGTTTGGAGATAAGGTAACGATTATTCGTAATAATTACTGTAATGCAAGAAACGCATTAGAGGAAATTGGAGTTACTAAGGTAGACGGTATTGTATTGGATTTAGGAGTATCTTCTTATCAGCTTGATACAGTAGAGCGAGGATTCACATATAAATATGATACTGCCCTTGATATGAGAATGGATCAGAGACAGAGTCTGACTGCGAGAGATATTGTAAATGATTATTCGGAACAGGAGCTATATCGTATTATCAGAGATTATGGAGAAGACCAGTTTGCGAAAAATATTGCAAAGCATATCGTGGCAGCAAGAGCACAAAAGCCGATTGAAACGACCTTTGAGTTGAATGAACTCATTAAGGCAGCAATTCCGGCAAAGATTCGTGCAACGGGTGGACATCCATCCAAAAGAACATTTCAGGCGATTCGTATCGAGTGCAATCATGAATTAGAGGTATTGAGAGAATCCTTAGATGATATGATTGATATGCTTAATCCGGGTGGAAGACTTTGTATTATTACGTTCCATTCCTTAGAGGATAGAATCGTGAAAACGATTTACAGAGAGAAGGAGAATCCATGTACTTGTCCACCGGAATTCCCGGTTTGTGTATGTGGGAAGGTGCCATACGGTAAAGCAACTCCTAGGAAACCGATTTTGCCAAGTGCTGAGGAGTTGGAAGTGAACTCAAGATCAAAGAGTGCGAAGCTTAGAGTATTTGAAAGAATGTAACTAATCAGGTAGGTCGAAGCATTTACTGCTGAGACCGTAAGAAAATGTACAGAAAGCAAAAATTCCATCGCTGAAAGCGATTTAAAATGGATTTTTGCATCGTAATTATGAAGGTACTGAATAATTACGAACGAATCTAAGCAATATTGAGAGATACAAAAGAGAGCGGAGCATGTGAAGCTACATGCAAATATGTGCTGGATAAGGAAGTCTGGCGATTAGAAAGGTTGAATAATCATGAATCATGCAGGTTCGTCAGAAGTACACACGAACAGAACAATGCATAGAAATATCAGAGAAGACCGAATTTATATAGATGGAAATACAGCAAGGAAGCTGCAGACAGTTCCGGTAAGACGGGATAGAAAGCAGAATGACGAGATTAAGAGGCAGCAGGTAAGAAGACGTGTTAAGTCATCACCTATGAATTTTGGGTATATTTTCTTTATGATGATTGCCATGCTTGGTGTTTGTGTTGTACTGATAGGATATGTTGAGCTACAGGCAGATATTACAAATAGAATTAATCACATTTCGCAGTTAGAGCGTCAGTTAAATGAACTCAGACTGGAAAATGATGAAACATATACGAAGATTATGAGTGGCGTGGACTTAGAAGAAATCAAGAGAATCGCTATTAATGAGCTTGGTATGAAATATGCAAAAGAAGGACAGGTTATCACTTATTCCGGGGCAGGAAGCGATTACGTAAGACAGTATAAGGAGATTCCAGACAGCAAATAGAAAGATACTGGAATAAAGTAAACAGTAATTAGTGGGAGTGATAGCATGGCAAAGAGTAGCAGGGGTAAAAAGAGGAATAAAATAAAATTACATAGAAGAATTATGAGAGAAAAGCTGGCAGTTATGATTATTATCATACTACTGGCTTTTGCGGGGTTGTGCGCCCAGCTGGTAAGGATTACAAATGATAATCAGGTAGATTATCAGAAGAAAATTCTGTCTCAGCAGAGGTATGATTCTACGACACTTCCATTTAAGAGAGGAACTATTACCGATGCGAATGGAACGATTCTTGCGGTCAGTGAGAAGGTATATAATGTTGTTTTGGATTGTAAGGTCATGTTAGATAACAAGAAAAATCAGGCTCCGACAGTAGATGCGTTGGTAGAATGCTTTGGGCTTGACCGCACAGATTTAGATAAGTATATTAAGGAGCATCCGACCTCACAATATTATGTTTTAAAAAAGAGACAAACATATGATGAAATTAGTCCTTTTTTGGAACGTGAGAAAAATTATAATGAGCAGGCGAAGAAAAGTAAAACGGATATTGGCAAGGTTACAGGAGTCTGGTTTGAAGAGGAGTATATCCGTCGATATCCTAACAATACTTTGGCGTGTGATGTCATTGGTTTTACAGGTAGCGATAATAATGGTACATATGGTCTGGAAGAATATTATAATGATGAGCTAAACGGTACCAATGGTCGAGAGTATGGCTATCTGAATGATGATGCAACACTTGAAAGAACAACAGTTGCAGCGGTAGATGGTAATTCATTGGTATCAACCATTGATGCGAATATTCAGTCGATTGTAGAAAAATATCTTATTCAGTTTAATGAGGAGCATAAGGATGAGTTTCGAGAGGGATTAGGTTCGACCAATTCGGGTTGTATCGTAATGAATCCGAACAATGGTGAAATTCTTGCCATGGCGAGCTATCCCAACTTTGATCTAAATACGCCAAAGGATCTTTCTGCATATTATACCGAAGAGCAGATACAGCAGATACAGGATGATGAAACATATTATGATACTTTAAATAAGTTATGGCGTAATTTTTGCATCTCAGATACTTATGAACCAGGATCTACAGCGAAGGTGCTGACAATGGCAGCGGGATTGGAAACAGGTAAGCTGACTGGGAATGAGACATATGAATGTCTTGGCTCTTATACAGTTGCAGACAGGGATATTTCCTGTAATCTTTTAAGAGGGCACGGTGTACTGGACTTTAGTGGTGCGTTGGAACAGTCTTGCAATGTTGCATTGATGAAAATGGGTGAAAGCATTGGTGTGAGGGACTTGGTTAAGTTTCATAGTATTTTTAACCTGGGATTAAAGACGAATATTGATCTTGCGGGTGAGGCGAGAACAGCGTCGTTAATATTTAATGAAAACACAATGGGACCGACAGAGCTTGCGACATCATCTTTTGGACAAGGATTTAATGTAACTATGATAGAAATGGCATGTGCTTTTTCATCGGTTATTAATGGAGGTTATTATTATGAACCTCATATGGTTAGTAAGATTACTAATTCCAGTGGAAATACGGTTAAAAATATTGAACCAAGAGTATTAAAACAGACGGTATCGGCAACAACATCACAAATGATGAGGGAATACCTGCATGCGACAGTTGCAGAGGGAACTGGAAAAACAGCAAGACCGGCAGGGTATGCTATAGGTGGAAAAACAGGTACCGCAGAAAAGGTACCGCGTGACAAGAAGAATTATGTTGTTTCTTTTATCGGATATGCTCCGGCTGATAATCCACAGGTTGTAATTTATGTAGTTATTGATGAACCAAATGTAGAGGATCAGCCTCATGCATCCTATGCGACAGGAATTGTTCGAAATATTCTAACAGAGGTGCTTCCATATCTGCATATAGGTAAGACAGAGGAAATGACTATAACAGAGCAGGCTGAAGCAGAAGCAGCATTGATGGGAAGTGTACAACAGCCAGAGGAAGGGCAGCAGGAAGGTGAAGGTACGCAAGAAGAAGGAGTAGAAGGCTTGGAAGGAGAAGCACAGCCGACAGAGGGTGAAGGTGCAGGAAATACAGAGAATACAGGTGGAACTGGCGAAGGTACAGAGGAAAATACACCGCAGGGAGCTTTTTATGAAGTTGATCCGGTAACGGGTGAATTGATAGATCCCGTTAGTGGGCTTCCGGCAGAAATAAGTCGAAGCTACGAAGGGCAAATAGATGAAGAAGATAGGGAAAATGAAGAATGAAGCAGGAATTTTATGATGCGGTAGCAAGTAATCCAATTATCGCAGCAGTTAAGGATGAGGCTGGTTTGGAGAAGTGTTTGAAATCGTCGGATATTAGTGTTGTATTCGTCCTTTATGGGGAAGTGAGTAGTATTTCGGGGATTGTAGAACGGATTAAAAAGGCAGGAAAGACAGCAGTAGTCCATATGGATTTGGTAGCAGGACTAAGCAGTAAGGTAGAGGCGGTAGACTTTATTGCAAAATATACTGACGCAGATGGAGTGATTTCTACGCATATAGAACAGGTAAAGCGTGCAAAGGATTTGGGACTCAGCACAATTTATCGAATCTTTTTACTGGATTCTAAGGTTCTGGATAAGCTGAACAGCCGTATTACAGAGGTTGCAGATATTGTAGAGGTTTTGCCCGGACTGATGCCGAAGATGATTACGATGCTGTCAAAGAAACTAAAACTGCCTATTATTGCAGGTGGATTGATTTCGGATAAAGAAGATGTTATGGCAGCATTGAAAGCGGGTGCTATAGCAATTTCTTCAACGAATGAAAAGGTGTGGAAGATGTAATGTTGTGAAAATGCACAAAAATAATAAACAAGATACGTCAAAACTACACATTTTCACAACAAACAATAAAAAATGCTTGTAATGGTATTGGTGATATGTTATGTTATTTACATAAACAAATAACACAAGCCAAGAGACGAGAGCACGGCAAATGCAACAGAAATGTTGCCGTTTGTTGTGCTTTTTGTTTTACAAAACAAAAACGCTCCACGAGGATGCGCACTCGCACAAAGACTTGTGTATGCAAAGAAGGAGGAATTTGCAAATGGCAAAATATGTAATGGCACTGGATGCAGGAACAACAAGTAACAGATGTATTCTCTTTAACGAGAAGGGGGAGATGTGCAGCGTAGCACAGAAAGAGTTTACACAGTTTTTTCCAAAGCCGGGTTGGGTAGAGCATGATGCAGAGGAAATCTGGTCTACACAGTTAGAAGTAGCAAAAGAAGCTATGGCTAATATCGGGGCTACACCAGCAGATATTGCTGCAATCGGTATTACGAATCAGCGTGAGACAGCAATTGTGTGGGATAAGGAGACAGGCGAACCTGTATCACATGCAATCGTATGGCAGTGCCGTAGAACTTCAGAGTATTGTGATTCCTTAAAAGATAAGGGCTTAACAGATAAGTTCCGTCAAAAGACTGGTCTTGTAATTGATGCTTATTTCTCTGCTACCAAGGTTAGATGGATTTTGGAGAATGTAGAGGGCGCAAGAGAAAGAGCAGAAAAGGGAGAGCTTCTCTTTGGTACTGTTGAAACATGGTTAATCTGGAAACTAACTAAGGGTGCAGTTCATGTAACGGATTATTCTAATGCATCAAGAACTATGATGTTCAACATTAATACTTTAGAGTGGGATGATGAGATTCTTGCAGAGCTTAATATTCCAAAGTGCATGTTACCAGAGGTTAAGCCTTCAAGCTGTGTATATGGCAATGCGAATCCTGAATTCTTTGGAGCACCGATTCCGATTGCAGGAGCAGCAGGTGACCAGCAGGCAGCATTATTCGGACAGACCTGTTTCAAGGCAGGTGAAGCAAAGAATACTTATGGTACAGGATGCTTCCTACTTATGAACACAGGTGAAAAGCCGGTATTCTCTAAGAACGGACTGGTAACAACGATTGCATGGGGCTTAGATGGCAAGGTTGAGTATGCGTTGGAAGGTTCTATCTTCGTGGCAGGAGCTTCTATTCAGTGGCTTCGTGATGAAATGAAGTTTATTGATAGTGCAGCTGATTCTGAGTATATGGCTAAGAAGGTTAAGAATACAAATGGTTGTTATGTTGTTCCGGCGTTTACAGGTTTAGGAGCACCACATTGGGATCAGTATGCGAGAGGAACCATTGTTGGTATTACGAGAGGCGTTAACAAGTATCATATTATCCGTGCGACGTTAGAGTCACTTGCATATCAGGTAAATGACGTATTACAGGCAATGAGAGCAGATTCAGGAATCAAGCTTGAGACCTTAAAGGTTGATGGTGGTGCGTGTGCAAACAACTTATTAATGCAGATGCAGGCTGATATCAGTAACGCTCCTGTAAACAGACCGATTTGTGTAGAGACAACAGCAATGGGAGCTGCATATCTTGCAGGACTTGCAGTTGGTTACTGGTCAAGCAAGGAAGATGTTATTAAGAATTCAGGTATTGACAGAGTATTCGAACCTGAAATTGGAGAAGAAGAGAGAACCAAGAAGGTCAATGGCTGGAATAAGGCAGTAAAATATTCTTATGGATGGGCAAAAGAAGACTAATAACAAGAGATAAAATGAGAAGGGGGTTATACATATGTTACCTTATATTGCAGAATTTATTGGAACAATGTTATTGATTTTATTAGGAGATGGTGTTGTAGCGAATGTGAACCTGAATAAGTCAGGTATGAAGGGGGCAGGTTCTATCCAGATTACATTTGCTTGGGGTCTTGCAGTAATGTTACCGGCATTTATCTTTGGAGCAGCTTCAGGAGCGCATTTTAATCCGGCATTAACACTTGCATTAGCAGCAGAAGGAAGCCTTGCATGGAGTATGGTACCTGGATATATCATTGCACAGTTTGCAGGCGCATTTGTAGGTGCAGTTCTTGTATACCTGTTGTTCAAGGATCAGTTTGATGCAACAGAAGATGCAGCAACAAAGCGTGGTGTGTTCTGTACAGCACCATCTGTAGAAAATCTTCCACGTAACTTACTCAGTGAGATTATCGGAACCTTTGTATTAGTATTTGCAATCAAGGGTGTTCCGGCAGAGGTTGCGCCAGGTGTTAGCAATATCTTAGTATTCGGAATTATCGTATCAATCGGTATGTCACTTGGAGGATTAACAGGATACGCAATCAACCCTGCAAGAGACTTAGGTCCTCGTCTTGCACATGCAGTTCTTCCAATTAAGGGCAAGGGAGATTCTAATTGGAAATATGGTATTGTAACCTTATGCGGACCAATTATTGGTGCATTGCTTGCAGTCGGATTATATGGTATTATTCCTTGGTAAGGATAAAATAATAATCATTGTAAATTAAAGATAATAAGTTGCAGAGTAGAGAGAAGCAATGGTTGTATCCCAAGGAAAAGCTTGGGATACAATTGTTGCTTCTTTTCGATATGTGTTTAGCTCATTTAATGAGAAAGGAGTTATAAAAATGTTTGATGTAGTAGTTATCGGTGCAGGTGTATCAGGAAGTGCATCGGCAAGAGAACTTTCGCGCTATGACCTGAAGGTTTGTGTAGTAGAAATGGAAGAGGATGTTTGCTGCGGAACTTCGAAGGCAAACAGTGCGATCGTGCATGCAGGCTTTGATGCAGAAAGCGGAAGTCTGATGGCGAAGCTGAATGTAGAAGGAAGCGAGATGATGGAGGAATTGTCCAAGGAGCTTGATTTCCACTATAAGAGAAATGGCTCGTTGGTTGTTTGTATTCATGAGGAAGAAAGAGATAATTTACAGGCATTATATGAGCGTGGTGTGAAGAATGGCGTAAAGGATTTACGCATTATTGAGCGTGATGAGCTGGTAAAGCTGGAGCCGAATATCTCTGATAAGGCTGTGGCTGCGTTGTACGCTCCAACTGGTGCAATTGTATGTCCTTTTGGCATGAATATTGCATTGGCGGAAAATGCAGCAGTTAATGGTGTTGAGTTCCGATTTGACACCAAGGTAACAGGATTTGAGAAGAAAGATGATTACTGGGTAGTACAGACCAGTAAGGGAGATATCGAGACAAAGTATGTTGTCAATGCAGCAGGTGTTTATGCAGATGTATTCCATAATATGGTGAGTGAGAAGAAGATTCATATTACACCAAGAAGGGGTGATTACTGCCTGCTAGACCGTTCGGTAGAGGGGTATGTAACACATACGATTTTCCAGCTTCCAAGCAAATACGGAAAGGGTGTATTAGTAACACCAACCGTTCATGGCAATACCTTAGTTGGACCTACGGCGATTGATATCGAGGATAAGGATGGAACGAATACCACACAGCAGGGAATTGATGAACTGACGCAGAAGGCAGGAGAGACTGTGAAGAATCTGCCAATTCGTCAGGTTATTACCTCTTTTGCAGGACTTAGAGCACATGAAGACGGTCATGAGTTTATTATTGAGGAGTTAGAGGATGCCAAAGGCTTTATTGATTGTTCGGGAATCGAGTCACCGGGACTTTCTAGTGCACCAGCAATCGGAAAAATGGTTGCCGGAATCATTAAGGACTTAACAGGAGCAAAGGAGCGTGAGGACTTCATTGCTACTAGAAAGGGTATCTTAGACCCTAAGACCTTGAGTAAGGAAGAATATGCTGCACTGATTAAGGAGAAGCCGGAATATGGTAACATTATCTGCCGTTGTGAGATGATTACAGAAGGTGAGATTATGGATGCCATTAACAGACCGTTAGGTGCAAAGTCCTTAGACGGTGTAAAGCGCAGAACAAGAGCAGGAATGGGACGGTGTCAGGCAGGCTTCTGTTCACCAAGAACGATTGAGATTCTGGCTCGTGAGAGAGGTGTAGACCCATCAGAAATCACAAAGTCAGGTGGAGAATCCAAGATTATTGTAGGAATCAATAAAGATAATTTATAGTTGAAGGTAGTGGAAAGGTGTGGTTAATTAGATGCTAAATTATGATATCGTAATCGTTGGTGGCGGTCCGGCAGGTCTGGCAGCAGCGGTGTCAGCGAAGAGAAATGGTGCAGAGAGCATTTTGGTGTTAGAAAGAGATAAGGAACTTGGAGGTATTTTAAACCAGTGTATTCATAATGGATTCGGACTTCATACCTTTAAGGAGGAGTTGACAGGTCCTGAGTATGCACAGCGTTTTATTGACCAGTTATTAGAAGAAAACATTGAATATAAACTTAATACCATGGTATTAGATATTTCCAAGGAAAAGGTTGTTACTGCAATGAATCGTTCAGAAGGTATTCTAGAGATTCAGGCAAAGGCTGTAATCCTTGCGATGGGCTGTAGAGAGCGTTCCAGAGGTGCACTCAATATTCCGGGTTATCGTCCAGCTGGTGTCTTTTCAGCAGGAACGGCACAGCGACTGGTTAATATGGAAGGTTATCTGCCGGGAAGAGAGGTTGTTATTTTAGGCTCCGGTGATATTGGTCTTATTATGGCAAGAAGAATGACCTTAGAAGGTGCAAAAGTAAAGGTTGTAGCAGAACTGTTACCGTATTCTGGTGGCTTGAAGCGTAATATTGTACAGTGTTTGGATGATTTTGGTATTCCGTTAAAGCTTAGCCATACGGTAGTAGATATCAAGGGTAAGGAGCGTGTGGAAGGAATCACACTTGCACAGGTTGATGAAAACAGAAGACCAATTCCGGGAACGGAGGAATTCTATGAATGTGATACGCTGCTTCTGTCCTGTGGTTTGATTCCGGAAAATGAGTTATCAAGAGAACTAGGCGTTGAGATGAGTCCTGTCACATCAGGTCCGTTGGTAAATGAATCCTTAGAGACAAATGTTGAGGGCGTATTTGCATGTGGTAATGTACTGCATGTACATGACTTAGTAGATTTTGTTTCTCAGGAGGCACAGGCGGCAGGTAAAAATGCGGCAGAATATGTGCTGAATGGCAAGAAAGAGGGCGGAAAGGATATTCCGATTATTGCAACACAGGGAGCAAGATATACTGTTCCTAAGACAGTGAATCCTCAGCGAATGGATGAAAAGCATGTGGTTCGCTTCCGTGTAGGTGATGTCTATAAAAACTGCTATGTATCTGTATATCTTGACGATGAGAGAATCATTCATAGAAAACGTCCGGTTGTGGCTCCGGGAGAGATGGAGCAGATTGAGCTGAAAAAGGAACAGTTAGAGGCATATCCTGACCTCAAAGAAATTACGGTAAAAATCGAAACAGAATAAGGGCGAAAGGAGTAAGTAGATAAAATGGAAAAAAGAGAATTAGTATGTATCGGCTGTCCTCTTGGCTGTCCACTTACCGTAGAGATAGAGGGCACAGAGGTAGTCAGTGTAACAGGAAATACCTGTAAGCGTGGCGATGTATATGCGAGAAAGGAAGTAACCAATCCGACCAGAATCGTGACTTCGTCTGTAAAGGTAGAGGGCGGAGTACTGGCAGCAGTATCCGTAAAAACAAAAGAAGATATTCCAAAGGGAAAAATCTTCGAATGTGTAACGGCGTTAAAGGATGTCTGCGTGAAGGCACCAGTGGCTATTGGCGATGTGGTTCTTGCAGATGTGGCAGGAACTGGCGTGGATGTGATAGCGACAAAAAATGTAATAGCAAGTACATCATAAATAAAACATAACATAACCCCATGCAAGTGTTAATAAACTATTAGTAAGGACTTGTATGGGGTTTTTCTATGGCAAGGAATAAGACAACACAGAAAAAGAAGACATTTGTCATGTGTATGTTATGTATTATGGTGCTTATCGGTTTATTAGGGCGAGTGAGCTATTTGATGTTATTTTGCTCGGAACATTACACAGAGCTTGCGGATGAACTGCACGAGAGAGAAAGAGATATTAAAGCAGCACGGGGAAGAATTATTGATTCAACAGGAACGGTACTTGCAGATAATCGCACGGTATGTACGATTTCGGTGATTCATAGTCAGATTGAAAATCCAGAAGAAGTAATCGAGGTATTGAGCAGTGAGCTAGGTCTGTCAGAGGAATATGTAAGAAAGAGAGTCGAGAAATATTCTGCACGTGAGCGTATTAAGAGTAATGTGGATAAGGAAACGGGGGATGTGATACGTAATCTTGACCTTGCAGGAGTGAAGGTGGATGAGGATTATAAGCGTTACTATCCTTATGGAGATTTAGCTTCCAAGGTGCTTGGCTTTACAGGAGGTGATAATCAGGGAATTATTGGATTAGAGGTGAAGTATGAGGAATATCTGACTGGGGAAAAGGGGCAGATTCTGACACTGACCGATGCGAAGGGTATTGAGCAGGAAGGTATGGGAGAAAAGCGGCAAGAGCCGATTGCAGGAAATGACTTGTATGTTAGTATTGATGTGAATATTCAGAAATATGCAACACAGCTTGCAAGGCAGGCATATGAGACGAAACAGGCAGCAGGTGTATCTATTATCGTTATGAATGTAAAAAATGGTGAGATACTAGCAATGGCAGATGTACCGGAGTTTAATCTGAATGAGCCGTTTACATTGATACCGGAATTGGAAGAGGCGAAAGCTTCCTGCACGACACAGGAGGATGAACAGAATTTGTTAAACCAGATGTGGCGAAATGGTTGTATCAATGATACCTATGAGCCGGGCTCAATATTTAAGATTATTACAGCTGCGGCTTCCTTAGAGGCAGGAACAGTAACGTTGGAAGATGGATTTAGCTGTCCGGGTTATACAATTGTAGATGATAGGCGTATACGTTGTCATAAGGCAGGAGGGCATGGGCAGCAGACTTTTGTAGAGGCAACGATGAATTCGTGTAATCCTGCCTTTGTATCGTTAGGGTTAAGGCTTGGAGCAGAGCGTTATTATAGCTATTTCGAACAGTTTGGCATGAAGAAAAAGACAGGGATTGATTTGCCGGGAGAAGCAGCAACGATTATGCATAAGTTGGATAATATCGGTGAGGTGGAGCTGGCAACGATTTCCTTCGGGCAGTCCTTTCAGATTACACCGGTAAGGCTAATGGCGACGGTGGCAGGAATAATCAACGGAGGAAACGTGATAACGCCCCATTTTGGTGTTAAGGTTATGAATGAAGAACAGAATATCATACAGGAATTCGAATATCCGGTCATGGAAGGGATTGTGTCAGAGGACACCTCGGAAAAAATGCGTTATATTCTGGAACAGGTAGTGGAGAACGGAGGTGGAAAAAATGGCTATGTAGAGGGCTTTCGTGTTGGAGGAAAGACCGCAACCAGTCAGACACTCCCAAGAGGAACCGGCAGATATATTTCGTCCTTTTTAGGATTTGCGCCTGCAAATGACCCTCAGGTTATGGCGATTGCGATTATAGATACTCCACAGGGACAATACTATGGCGGACAGATTGCAGCACCTATTGTGCGACAGCTTTTTGAAAATATTCTTCCTTATTTAAATGAGATAGGATATAATGTAACCGTATCGCAACAAAAATAAGCGACTGCGAAGCAGGCATTTATTTTTGCAGATACGGTTAGCGAGAAAAACATAAGTGCGAAGCACGAATTTTGCGCAGCAAAAAGAGTTGAAGCAAAATGTTTTTGGAGCTTTGTAGAAAGCAACAAAAAGAGTTGAAGCAAAATGTTTTTGGAGCGATAGCTGCAAGGAGAGATTAGTTATGGTAGATTTAAACAACAAACGAGTAATCGTAGTAGGAACAGGAATCAGCGGTATCGGTTCAGCGGGACTGTTAGAGGATAACGGCGCGATTCCAGTGATTTATGAAGGCAATACAGCCGTGAAGGAGAGCGATGTCAGAGGGAAGCTGAAGACAGGAAGTAAGGCTGAGATTGTCATTGGAGAATTTACAGAAGAGATTCTTGAGAATATAGCATTGGCGGTGTTAAGCCCAGGTGTGCCAACAGATGCAGATTTTGTGTTGATGATGAAGGAGAAGCAGATTCCGGTATGGGGTGAGATTGAGCTTGCCTATAACTATGCAAAGGGCAGAGTGCTGGCGATTACAGGAACAAATGGTAAGACAACCACGACTTCTTTAGTAGGTCAGATTATGCAGGAATATTATGAAAGTGTATATATTGTTGGAAATATTGGTAATCCATACACACAGGCGGCGCCTCTTATGTCGGAAGAAACCGTTTCTGTAGCAGAGATTTCCAGCTTCCAATTAGAAACGATAGAACATTTTCATCCACAAGTGTCAGCGATTTTAAATATTACACCTGATCATCTGAACAGACATCATACGATGGAGAACTATGTAGCAGCAAAGGAAGCTGTGACCTTGAATCAGACAAAGGATGATTTCTGTGTCTTGAATTACGAGAATGAATATACTAGAGATTTTGGAGGGCGTTGTCCGGCACAGGTGGTCTTTTTCTCGTCTGCAAGAAGACTGGAAAACGGTTTGTATTTTGAAGGAGAAGAAATCTTTCTTGCCAAGAATGGAGAAGTAACTCGTCTGTTAAATGTAAAGAACGATATGAATCTGGTTGGTATCTGTAACATTGAGAATGTTATGGCTGCTATCGGTATCAGCATGCATGCCGGAGTACCAATGGAAAATATTCTGGCGACGATTAAGCGTTTTGTAGCAGTAGAGCATCGTATCGAATATGTAGCGACGAAAAAGGGCGTTATGTATTATAATGATTCTAAGGCAACAAATACCGACGCAGCGATTCAGGGAATCAAGGCAATGGATAAGCCAACGATTCTGATTGGCGGCGGTTATGATAAGGGAAGCGAGTACGATGACTGGATTCAGAGCTTTGATAATAAGGTAAAGCTGTTAGTTCTAATCGGACAGACAAAAGAGAAGATTGCCGAGTGTGCAAGAAAAAATGGCTTTGAGCAGATTGTGTTTGCCGAAAGTTTTGAGGAAGCCTTGGATATCTGTGTAAAGGAAGCTGTGGCTGGCGATGCCGTGCTGTTATCTCCTGCATGTGCAAGCTGGGGCATGTTCCCGAACTATGAAGTAAGAGGCAAGATGTTCAAGGAATATGTAAATAAGCTGAATAATTACAATAAACTTGGGGAGTGATGAGGTGTCAGGTAAACAGACAACCGGTAAAAAGAAAAAGGAAAGACATAATTTTGACTATGTACTGCTGACGGTAGTATTATTCTTGGTAGGCTTTGGACTTTTAATGATTTATTCTACAAGTTCCTATGAGGCCGGGATTGATTATGGAGATTCTGCGTATTTTTTGAAAAAACAGGCAGGTTCAACTTTACTTGGATTTTTTGCAATGTTTTTTGTATCGAGAATACCATATCAGTTTTGGAAAAAGTGGGATGCAGTTGCGATTATAGGCTCAGCACTACTGATTCTGTTAGTACTAACACCATTGGGAATCAAAAGAAATGGTGCATTGAGATGGATTAATCTGGGCTTTATAACCATGCAACCAGCTGAGGTTGCTAAAATAGGTGTTATTATCTATGAAGCGAGTATTATTACAAAGCTTGGAAAAAGCCTTAGAACACCAAAGGGATTAGCTGTTGTGCTGGTGCCTCCGACAGCATTGGCGTTGATGCTGTGGCAGATTACGAATAATATGAGTTCTGCAATTATTGTATTGGGAATTGCAGTTGCGATGCTGTTTGTAGCGGTTCCTGATTATAAGCAGTTTGTGGCATTAGGATGTGCTGGAATTGCAGGTGTGGTAGCGATTGTCTATTATGCAGTTGCAAGTGAGGCAAATGGCGAGTTCCGTATGCAGAGAATTCGAGCGTGGCTGAATCCGGAGGCACATAGCACTGACAAGGCATTCCAGACCTTACAGGCATTATATGCGATAGGTTCCGGTGGTATCTGGGGCAAGGGGCTAGGACAGAGTATGCAGAAGCGAGGCTTTTTGCCGGAATCGCAGAATGATATGATTTTTTCGATTATCTGTGAAGAGCTTGGTCTTTTTGGAGCAATTGCTGTCATTTTCTTATTTATCGTATTAATATGGTGCTGTATGGTTATTGCCAACAATACGGTGGATTTATTTGGAGCATTGCTTGTGGTAGGAATTATGGCACATTATGCGATACAGGTAATCTTAAATATTGCGGTAGTAACGAATACCATTCCGAATACCGGTATTTCGTTGCCGTTTATCAGTTACGGAGGAACATCGGTATTGTTCCTGCTTGCAGAGATTGGTATTGTATTAAATGTAAGTAAGAATGTAAATGTTGCATAATTGTAACTGTTCAGCAGGAATGCACATAATTTTATAAAGTCATACATATAATGTTTTAATTTACTAGTATATGGTGTGACTCTATGAATAAAATAACATTGCCTGAAACGGATACCAAAGAAATGGCAGAAATTGACTGTCTGCATCAGGATAAGCTAATACGAATCGAAGGAAGAACTCCGCTTCATGGTAGTGTTAGAGTGCAGGGGTCAAAAAATGCTGTGTTGCCGATTCTGGCGGCGTGTCTGTTGATACAGGGAAAGTGTGTCATTCGAAATTGTCCTATTATAACGGATGTAAGCTACATGCTAAGATTGCTCGAATGTGCAGGATGTGAGATAGAACAGAAGGGAAATGTAGTTACCATTGATGCTTTGGGGCTGCGGGAATATCGATTGCCGGGAAAATATGTCAGAAAGATGCGTTCCTCTGTTATTTTGATAGGAGCAATGCTTGGTCGTGTACAGGAGGTTGGTATTGAGTATCCGGGAGGATGTGTGATTGGTGAAAGACCGATAGATTTGCATCTGAAAGGGTTGTTGGCGCTTGGTGCAGATATTGCAATCGAGGGTAATTATATTCACGCAGAAGCCAAAAAACTCAAGGGAGCAGATATTGTGTTCCCTTTTTCCAGTGTAGGAGCAACTCAGAATGTAATATTGGCTTCAGTATTGGCAGAAGGGGAAACGAGAATACAAAATGCGGCTAGAGAGCCGGAAATTGATACTCTTTGTACGTTTTTAAGGATGGCAGGAGCAGATATTGAAGGGATTGGTACTTCAAGACTTGTGATAAGAGGTGTGAAAACCTTGCATCCGATAGAATATGATGTGGTTTCTGACCGTATTGTAGCAGGTACATATTTATTGGCAACAGCAGCATCGCGTGGAAGCATATGTCTGAAAGAGGCGCCGATAGAGCATATGAATTGTATTTTACAAATATTAAGAGCAATGGGATGTGATATCGTTGTCAGACAGGAACAGCAAGAGATAGAACTTCGATGTGGGAAGAAAATACGAAATCTTCCACTTGTGGAAACGGATATATATCCGGGCTTTCCGACGGATTTACAATCACTTTTACTGGTGACAGCGATAACGGCAGAGGGGGAACTGATGTTGAAGGAAAGCATTTTCTCAGGAAGATTTAAGATTGTCGAAGAATTACGGAGAATGGGAGCTTATATCAGAGAAGATGGAAGTCAGGTTATGATAAGTGGTGGAACAGAGCTGACAGGACGCAACGTTATTGCAAGAGAATTGCGAGGAGGTGCAGCGCTAGTTACTGCAGGAATTGTGGCAGAGGGCATGACAACAATTGTGGGCACCTGCTATATTAACAGAGGCTATGAAGATATTGTCAGAGATTTTAAAATGCTAGGAGCGCTTATTGACTGGATGGATAGATAATGGGAAAGAAAAATAACCATGAAGGTACGGAATTGTTAGAAGGGAAGTATATGAAGAGAGAGGAAGAGGTTATACCACACTTACAATTAAAGATTGGCTTGATTATTGTTTTGGGGACGATTACGGTATTGCTGTCTGTTCTGTATTTCCTTTTAATACATTATGAAGTGAAAAATGTGATTGTTGAGGGGAATAAGCATTATTCCTCAAAGGAAATTCAGGATATGATCATGACAGGGTACTTTGGAGACAATTCGCTGTATCTGTCAATAAAATATAAAAATAAAGAAATAACAGATATTCCGTTTGTAGAAACAATGGACGTTAACGTTACATCGAATGATACAATTAAGATTATGGTATATGAAAAATCCCTTGCCGGTTATGTGGAGTATCTTGGAAGGTATATGTATTTTGATAATGACGGCGTTGTTATTGAAGCGGCAAAGGTACCAACAAGAGGTATTCCGCAGGTTACAGGGCTCTCTTTTGATCATGTTGTGTTATATGAGAAGCTTCCTATCGAAAATGAAAGTATTTTTCAAGATATTCTAACCATTACGAAGGTGTTAAGCAAATATGATGTAATCTGCGATAAGATTCAGTTTGATGCGAATTATCAAGTTACATTGGGATATGGGATGGTAAAGGTTAACATAGGCAAGCTGGAGAATTTAGATGAGAAGCTGATGCAGTTGCCTTATATCCTGCCGTCACTGGAAGGAGAACGGGGGACTTTGGATTTGCAGAATTACACTTTAGACAAGAAAAGCATTACATTTGAAAAAGAGTAACATAAAATCCGAAGAAAAGTAAAAAAGAGGTTGATAAATTGCAAAAAAAATTATATGATAGGATAGATGGAATTTATAAGGAATTGTGAAGGAGGAAGGAAACTTGCTCGAGATTAAATCAAATGAAACAGATGCTGCAGCAAGAATTATCGTTGTAGGTGTCGGTGGTGCAGGTAATAACGCGGTTAATAGAATGATAGATGAGAACATTACAGGTGTTGAGTTTATTGGTGTGAATACGGATAAACAGGCTTTACAGCTTTGTAAGGCACCGAAATTGTTACAAATCGGTGAGAAGTTAACCAAAGGTCTCGGAGCGGGTGCAAAGCCTGAAGTAGGTGAGAAAGCAGCCGAGGAGAGTTCAGAAGATATACAGGAAGCACTAAAAGGTGCTGATATGGTATTCGTAACGTGTGGTATGGGAGGAGGAACCGGTACAGGTGCAGCTCCTATTGTAGCAGCGATAGCCAAGGAAATGGGTATTCTTACAGTTGGTGTTGTAACCAAGCCTTTCCGTTTTGAAGCAAGAACACGTATGACCAATGCCTTGGGTGGTATTGAGAAACTAAAGGGACATGTTGATACTTTGATTGTGATTCCAAATGACAAGCTTTTAGAGATTGTTGATAGAAGGACAACCATGCCGGATGCTTTGAGAAAAGCGGATGAAGTATTACAACAGGCAGTTCAGGGGATTACAGATTTGATTAACGTACCATCTGTTATCAATCTTGACTTTGCTGATGTTCAGACGGTTATGAAGGACAAGGGTATTGCCCATATCGGTATTGGATTTGGTAAGGGTGAGGATAAAGCAGCAGATGCGATTAAGATGGCTGTTGAATCTCCGTTATTAGAGACTACCATTAATAGTGCAACAGATGTTATTCTTAATGTATCAGGTGATATTTCTATCTTTGATGCAAATGATGCAGCAAGCTTCGTACAGGAGTTAACCGGAGAAGATGTAAATGTTATCTTTGGTGCTAAGTATGATGAGAGCATGACAGATTCTTGTACTATTACTGTTATTGCTACAGGACTTGATCAGGCAAATAATGCAAATAAAATTGGAAGTAATTTTTCCGTTACACCTAAGACACCTGTGGGAATGAATATGAATAAACCAAAGCCGGCTGGTATTAATGTAATACAGGCAGCAAATAATACAGTAACTCCAAATACTGCGCCGTTAAGACCGATTCAGGGAATTCAGAGACCTGCAGATTTGAAGAGTAATGTACAGGAAAAATCATTAAAGATTCCTGATTTCTTAAAGAGATAAGAAGTACTTATATAAGAGACACAGAGCAAAAAGCTCTGTGTTTTTTTTGTCGAAAAATAAACAGCATTCCATCCCTTGCTTTGACAAAAAAAGCAAGTTTTTTTTTATATACTTTTCTTGTAAAAAGACAAGAAGATAAAGAGGTGATGTAAGAATATATGAATTGTATTGGGACTTGTATTTGATAGAGAATCTGTTGCTGGATGGAGCAATGTTAATATTAACGCTTCTTCTGATGCGAAAGAGGGTGTGCTTCGGAAGGGTTCTGATAGCTTCCTTACTCGGGGCGTTAACATCAACTCTGATGCTGATTGTAGGAATGCAATTTGGAATTGCCTATATCGTTATTTTGTTTGGAATGGGAATGGTAATGATGAGGCTTGCCATGAAACAGAAGACATGGCATGAAGTTATACTTGGAATCGTTTATTATTTTACTCTTGTATTTGCATTTTCTAAGCTTCATCAGGTTAGTGAATGGATAATGGGGAATAGGGTAAGCGGAATCGTGCTGGTGGCATTTGTGATAGGGATTATGAGTGTAGCGCTTTTGTACATGATATATCAGAATCGCAAAGGCAGACAGAGAGTAATATATAGCGTGGCTGTTATAGCGCAAGGGAAAAGTGTAGAGGTAAAGGCATTATTGGATACAGGGAATAGCTTAATGGAACCATTTACGAGGAAACCTGTGTCGATCATAGAGAGCGAAGCATGGCGAAATGTACTGCCGGAGTTGGAACCGGAACGTTTTAAGGTGATTCCGTTTCATAGCATAGGACAAGAACATGGTATCTTAAAAGGGATGGAAATTGATGAGCTGATTATATGGGCAGGCGATAGGAAAATTGTGCAAAAACAAGCAATTATTGCGGTGTATGAAGGAAGTCTTTCGAGTGATAAAAGCTATCAGATGATTTTACATCAAGGCTTACTGGTATAAGGAGGTAGAAAATGATATTGAATATGTATTTGCCGGGGCGCATGAGAGTATATATGGGTAAAAAAGAGAATGCGTTACAGGCAGGAAGACAGGAGATACATTATATTGGTGGTTCGGAGATTTTGCCGCCACCGCTTGAGAGCATGGAGGAGAATGAGGCGATTAACGGACTGGAGACTGAAAATGCGGATATGTTCCGGGCTTTGCTGATAGAACATAATCTTAGATTAGTAGTCTATATTGCCAAGAAATTTGATAATACCGGAGTTGGAGTAGAAGATTTGATTTCAATAGGGACGATAGGGTTAATAAAGTCTATTAATACCTTTAATCGTGATAAGAACATTAAGCTTGCAACCTATGCTTCGCGTTGTATTGAAAATGAGATACTGATGTATCTAAGAAGGAATAATAAGACGAAACTGGAAGTATCTATTGATGAGCCGCTAAATGTAGACTGGGACGGAAATGAACTATTGTTGTCGGATATTCTAGGAACAGACGAGGATATTATATATCGAAATCTTGAAAATGAAACAGAAAGAAAGCTACTTCGTAGAGCAGTAAATCGTTTGGGAGATAGGGAGAGGACGATTATACAGCTTCGATTTGGATTGAATGATCCAAATGGAGCAGAGATGACTCAGAAGGAGGTAGCAACGTATTTGGGAATCTCACAGTCATATATTTCCAGGTTAGAAAAGAAGATTATGAAAAGGCTAAAACGCGAAATGGCAAGTTAAGCATGTTGAAGGGAAGCTGATGCGGAACACCGTATTTACATATGTCTTTAAAGGCATAGAAATATGGAGGTAATAGCATATGGCGCTTGGTAAGGTAGAGATTTGCGGTGTGAATACAGCAAAGCTTCCCGTTTTGAAAAATGAAGAAAAAGAAGAATTGTTTATTAAAATCAAAGAGGGGGATGAGGAGGCAAGAGAGCAGTATATAAAGGGTAATCTACGACTTGTATTAAGTGTTATTAAGCGCTTTTCGCAGGCGAATGAAAATGTAGATGATTTATTTCAGATTGGATGTATAGGATTGATTAAGGCAATTGACAACTTTAATCCAGAGTTGGAGGTAAAATTTTCCACGTATGCAGTTCCTATGATTATCGGTGAGATTCGGAGATTTTTACGTGATAACAATGCGATAAGAGTAAGCCGTTCCTTAAAGGATACCGCTTACAAGGCAATTTATGCCAAGGAAAGTCTTACTAAAAAGAATCTAAAAGAGCCTACCATTGTTGAGATAGCAGAGGAAATCGGTATTCCTAAGGAGGATGTTGTCTATGCCTTGGATGCGATACAGAATCCTATGAGCCTATATGAGCCGGTTTATACAGAGGGTGGAGATACTTTATATGTCATGGATCAAATAAGTGATAAAAAGAGTAGGGAAGAGAACTGGATAGAAAATATATCCTTGAGCGAGGCCATGAAGAGATTAAATGAGAGAGAGAATGAGATTATAACGCTGCGATTTTTTGAGGGTAAAACACAAATGGAAGTAGCGGAATATATTGGAATATCACAGGCACAGGTATCTCGCCTTGAAAAAAATGCATTACACATCATGAAGAAATATTTGGCGTTTTGAGTAAACTTTTTCAACAATATTTAAAAGACAGATAATATATTCTATTGACTAAAAAAGAAAAACAATTTACAATAGAAATAAAGTAGTCATAAGCATTATTGTGTGAAAGGATGTTACTATTATGGAGAAACAAAAGAAGAAAAAGAAATTTCGTTTTGATGTGAAGTCAATTATTCTTACAATTTCGTCTTTGCCTATGCTGACGGTATGTATTGTGGTAACTTTTTTTGCAAGTCTTACCATACGCGAGGGTTTAGAGGACAAAGTGTTAGAAGGTTTAAAGGGTATCACAACGTCAACTGCCTATGTATTGAATGAGGTGGATTCTGGTGATTATCGCTTGGAAGGAGATATTCTTTACAAAGGAAAGTATAATCTTACAGAGAATATTGCTTTGTTGGATGATATCGCAGCAAGAAATGAAAGTGTGTTGACTGTATTCTATGGAGATGTTCGTCGAGCAACAACCATTATGGATGAAATGGGACAAAGAGTAGTAGGAACTAAAGCAGATGCAGAAGTTACAGCACAGGTATTAAATGCCGGACAGGATTATCTTGCTGAAACGATTCTGATTAGTGGTGAAGAATATTCTGGTTATTATATTCCATTGAATAATAGTGATGGCACGATTGTGGGAATGTTATTTGCAGGAAGAGCTTATGAGGACGTAGAACATTATACAACAAGCAGATGTAATTTTATTATGATTGTAGCATTTGTCATGTATTTCTTATGTGCGGCGGGTTCTATCGTTATTACAAGAAGAACAGTGCTTCTTCCAATTAAAAAGATTTCAGATGTTGCTGTTAAGATGGCAAAGGGAGACATTAATCAGACCTTGAATAAAACAAGAGATGATGAATTCGGAGATTTGATGGATGACTTTGGTAAGATGATTGATAACATAGGTGCTCAGGCTAAAGTGGCAGAACAGGTTGCAACTGGTGATTTGACAGTAAATTGCAGAGTGGCAAGCGAGCAGGATGTTATGGGTATTGCCTTAAAGAAGATGGTTCGTGATAATAACAAGAACCTTTCTGTTATCCGTGATGCGGCAGCCAGAATGGCATCCGGTGCAAATGAGGTTGCCAGTGCAAGTAACTCTCTGGCACAGGGAACAACAGAGCAGGCAAGTGCGATTGAGGAGATTACAGCTTCCATTGAAGAGATTGCAAATGGTGCAAGAGTTAATGCAGAAGATGCGAATGCTGCAAATGAGCTGGTACAGAATACGAAGGATGGTGCAATTCGTGGTAATGACCAGATGAAGCAGATGATTAAGGCGATGAAGGATATCAATGAATCTTCTGAAAATATCTCCAAGATTATGAAGGTCATTGATGATATTGCATTCCAGACCAATATTTTGGCATTGAATGCTTCTGTAGAAGCAGCTAGAGCCGGAGTTCATGGAAAAGGCTTTGCAGTAGTTGCAGATGAGGTAAGAAATTTGGCAAGTAAGTCTGCAGAGGCAGCAAAGGATTCTGCGGAGATGATTGAAGATTCTATCAAGAAGGTAGAAATCGGTTCTAAGCTTGCAGAAGAAACAGCAGTTGCATTAGAGGAGATACAGGAATCCGTAGAAAATATTGCAAAGCTGGTAAGTGGTATTGCAACAGCATCTGTAAATCAAGCTAATTCAGTAGGACAGGTAAATGCTGGTATTACACAGATTGCAGACGTTGTTCAGACGAATTCAGCAACAAGTGAAGAATGTGCAGCTGCAAGTGCAGAGTTATCTTCTCTTGCAGGACAGCTTCAGCATGCAGTTGCTAAGTATAAGCTCTTATCAGGAAGAGTGTATCGAACAGAATTTGATGAAGAGAATCAGATGGATAGTGAAGATGATGTATATCGTGATAATGAAAGCATTATTTCACTGGACGGAGACTTCGGAAAATATTAATATAAGAATAGAATCTGCCCCGGTGGAGTGCCGGGGCAGATTTGAATCTATACAAGCGCGTAAGAAGGGTTGGTAGACACTTGAAGATATATGCAACAAATACAAAAGCCTTGAAAACGATGCAGGAAGCGATATGGTCTGAATGGATTCAGTTGTTGGATTGCACAAGAAGGGAAAGAATAGTTGAACTAAGACAAAAAAAGGATCGGATACAAAGCATGGGTGCCGGTCTTTTGCTGCGATATAGCTTTCTAAAGGAAGGATATGCTATAGAGCAGTGGGAAAATATTATAATACAGCGTTCAACGTCAGGAAAACCAAGTCTCGTGCAATATCCTGAGTTTTGCTATTCATTGTCACACTCCGGTGACTGGGTAATATGTGGTGTGCATAGCAAAGAGTTGGGAGCAGACATTCAGGAAATGCGGTCGTGGAAGGAGAATGTTGCAAAACGTTTTTTTGCACAGGAAGAGTATGAGAGACTTCAAGGGGCGCAGGAAGAAGAAAAACAGAATATGTTTTATAAGCTGTGGACAGCAAAAGAAAGTTATGGAAAGCTGACGGGAGACGGGATAGGAAAAGGAATCAGCCAGTATTTGGTAGAGGATGATTTTGAAACGATAACAGATACAGAAAAGAGAATAACAGCGATGATAAAAATTTATGATACAATACCGGAATATATGGTATGTGTATGTGCAAAAGAGGGAAATGTGTTTCCAAAAAAGATAGAAGTGGTTGATTTGGAAGCTATGAAGTAACAGATTAGATATAACTTGAAACAGTGTACAAAGGAAAGGAAGGAAGTCTATGCTTAGTGTGAACGGTAAAAACGCTGTGAAAAAGAATGAAGTGATTTTTAAGCAGGGTGATGCAGTAACACAGGTTGGTATTGTTTTATCAGGTAAGGTGCTGATGCAGAATGACTGGATGCGTCTAGTCAGAGGTCAGGGAGCACTGATTGCATTAAATGATATTCCACAGGAAATATACGGAGCAACCTATATTGCAATGGAGGATTCGGTGATTTATGCATTGCCGATAACCGGAGAGGAGTCAATACGCAGTATTGTTGCCAAAAATGTAGATTATCGTGCCATTATGATTTCTTCCCAGTTCAAGTACATAACAACACTTGCCAGAATTAGGCAGGATTTGTATAACAGAGTCTATCGTTTATATCAGTTTGCACAGAGAAGCTATCAGCAATATAGTGCATTGTGTCAGGCAATGGGACTTCAGATGATTTCTTTGCAGGAGATGGAGGACATACAACCGTATGACCAGATTGTAGATGAGAATGAAGACCGCTTAAGATACTATGAGGAAGGTGCTAAGATTCCTTTGGCAGTGAATAAGCAGTATTTTTCATATAGTGAAGAGATGGTGGTGTATCAGGTAACAGAGATTATCAACATGGTTGATTCCTTCTATGGTGACTGTAATGCCATGATTGATTATATTAAGGAGCTGTTGGAGCTTGTGGGAAGTAAGCCGAATCATAATCTGTTTGAATATGCATGTGTGCAGGGAACAGAGATGAGAAGAAAAGGTGAGGTTCCGCGAGAGATGAAGGGATTGCTTACCGATATTTTAAAGGAAGTGCAGTTCCAGCATAGTGAGTTACAGAAGCAGTGCCAGAATATTGCAGCAATGGATTTTGACTCTATGGAAAAGAGAATAGAAGATGTTGTTTCCAAGGAAATGACGGAGAGCGAGAAGAAGTCGCAGGAAGAAAAAGATGCGGCAATGAAGCGAGATGTGCTATCGCTTAAGAATTCCATGAATCAGGTAATAGAATTTGCTGCATTGGATGAGGAAACAGCTGAAAAGCTTCGTACCAATGTAGATTATCTGGTAAAGGCATCTGACAGATTATCCATAGAAGATGATGTTAAGAAGGCTAAGAAGACGATTACTCCGATCGTATTCCAGTTATATTATGACTGCTATATGAAGGTAAGTCGGGGAATTCCTACAATGCCAAAAGCAGTAGAGTTGTTCCTAAATTTTGGTATGTTGGATGAACGCTTATTAGAGCAGGAGCATTTGGAATTCCTATGTAGCATAGAGCCGGAAGAAAATGAAGGTCCATGTAAAGTGTTTACCATGGTAGAATGGCTCAATATGATTCGTGAAGGTAAGCGAGAACCGTCAAAGAGTGAATTTGATGAGGATTACTTTGAGAATCTTCGTACGATGAAGAAGATGGGTGATATTACAGAAGCAGAGCAAAAGGCTCTGACGAATGATATGGCTAAGCGTGTAGAATATGAGGTTATGAACATGCAGAAGAGTAACAGCAGAACTCTGTATGGACAGCCGACGACCTATATGCCGATTCTCTATAAGGAAGCCATCTTTGGCTATCTTGACAAGATTCTAATAACGAAAAAGATGATTAATCAGAGCGTGGAGAATCTGATGAAGGTTGATTATTCTGTATTTTATCGTGAGGTACTGTATACGAATACGGCATTGAAAATCAATCATGAGTCAACTATGCAGAATATATATCCTGATATTATTTTATTCCCGTTATACGGTATCAATGCTGCTATGTGGCAGGAGGTAGGCGGCAAGAATAAAGCAACACCGGGAAGATTTGCGTTCCCGATTCTATCCAATACCAATGTAGATGATATGATGGTTAAGCTGTTTGGAAGATTCCGTTGGGAGCTTTGCAGGTGTATTCAGGGTATGCAGTGGAATGATGTCAAGGTAAAGTCGCTGACTTCAGAATATATGGATTATATTCAGTTCTATCGTAAGAATCGAGACTTGTCTGATGAGGCAAGAGAGAAGATTAAGCTCCAGATTCAGAAGGCAAGAAATAATTCAAGAGAAATCTTCTTGATTGATTATGAATTCTGGGTTAAGAGTGAATCAAACGGTTCTATGAAGATGAATAAGGTAGCAAGAGAGATTCTGGCAACCTATTGTCCGTTTGAAAAGTCATTAAGAGAGAAACTTGGTGTACAGAGACCTTATGAGGTGGCAATGGCAAGACATGGAAGAAACAGCTTGAAGAAGAAGCAGGAGTTCGACTTAAGAATCAGAGCAATCCAAAAGGAATCACCGGATGTGCCGGAAGAGATTTTGACAACCTACAATTTCTATGCGGATTTATAAAGATAATAAATATCAATATAAAAATCGGAATCTGAATCAGATTCCGATTTTAGTGATTTAGTTATTAATTATTTTCGGCATTTTCTGTTGTTTCTAAACTGTCAGCATCTTGAGCTGTTTCTGATTTTTCAGGAAGGAGGATCTGAACCTTTTCGATGCGGTTCTGAACCACTTCCTTAGCAATCAGTGTAATACCATCTTCTGTTGTGACCTGTTCTCCGTCGGTAGGGAAACGGTCTAGCAGTTCGATGATAATACCACCGATAGAGTCGAAGTCTTCGGAAGAGAAAGTGGTCTCAAGGGCATCATTTACATCGTCAAGCTTCATGCTTGCATCTACCAGATATTCGTTATCAGAAAGCTTTTGAATAAGGTCTTCTTCGTCCTCATCGTACTCATCACGAATTTCACCAACAATTTCTTCTAATAAATCCTCTAAAGTAATCATACCGACTGTAACACCATATTCATTGAGAACAAGAGCAACGTTGGCTGTTATATTACGCATTTCAAGCAGTAAATCAGCTGTCTTTTTAAATTCATAGGTATAATGTGCTTCACGCATAATATCGCGAAGCTTGAAGTCTTCTTTATTCGGAACGAGAAGAAAATCCTTCACGTTTATAATACCGATGATATTATCGCTTTCTCCCTCATAAACAGGAATACGTGTGTACATAGATTCCTTAAAGAGATTCCATAATTCTGTGTAAGAAGCTTCTACATCTATCGTTGTCATATCGATTCGTGGAATCATAATATCCTTAGCAACAGAGTCGCTGAAATCGAATACGTTATAAATCCATTTTTTCTCTTCCTGCTCAATGACACCATCCTCATGACTTACGTCTACGTATGTCTTTAATTCGGATTCTGTCATTATGGCACGTTTATTAGGATCAATATGTAAAAGACGAAGCAATGCACCTGAAATAATATCAACGACAAAAATAACAGGAGTCAGTATCTGCATTAAAAAATAAATAATGCCAGAATACATAAGAGCAAGCTTTTCATTATTATACATAGCCCAGGTCTTAGGAACAATTTCTCCAAATAGAAGAACGAGAAGTGTAAGAACACCGGTTGCAATACCAACAGCAGCATTACCAAACATACGAATTACCAAAGAAGTCGTAAGGGAAGAAGCACTGATATTAACGATATTGTTACCGATTAGAATGGCACTGATTAATTTACTTTTGTTATCAAGCACCTTTTGTAGCGTAAGAACACGCTTGGTAGGATTCTCTTCCACCATAGTACGTACCTTCACGAGACTAAGCGTGGTAAGTGCTGTCTCGGCAGACGAGAAAAATCCAGATAAAAATAATAAAACTACAAGAATACAAATTTGTATGACACCAGCGGTATCCAAGGTAAAATCCTCCTTAAAATTAGTTATATTTTTTGGTTACATGCATAGATTATATCAGTGTTAAATATAGAAAACAATAAATAAATCATAAAATTTATGGGAGGATTTAGTAAAATGGTAAGATATGAAAGAGTAATTACATTATTAAAATGTCTGTTGGCAGCATATGTAGCAACAGGACTTATGCTGGCGCTTCTTGCAGTACTTCTGTACAAGCTGCAGTTGAGTGAAGACACGGTGGAGATCGGAATTATAGTGGTGTATGTGGTGTCTTCTTTACTTGCAGGCTTATTTTTTTCAAAGGGTGCCAGAAGCAGACGCTTTTTATGGGGAATGGCAGCAGGCGCTGCATACTTCCTTATTATATGTGCAGTATCTGTAGCAATGGAACCAGAGTTTGCCTTTTTGTCGAATTCCTGTCTGACAACCATGGCGATTTGTGTTGGAAGTGGTATGCTTGGAGGGATGCTTGGATAAAAAAATTATAAAAGGTACTTTTCCCGATGAAAAATGTATGCTATACTACATAGAGTATGAAAATAGGTCATTTAGACTTAAATAACGTTAGGAGGCTTTTGTTATGAAACATATCAAAACATTAACCACAAGAGATTACAAGGAATCTATGAAAAAGGGTGGTTGTGGAGAATGCCAGACATCCTGCCAGTCAGCTTGTAAGACATCTTGC
>JAFSGY010000045.1 GCA_017440575.1 Lachnospiraceae bacterium
CCGCAGGTGCGAGTTTTCGGAGAGCAGGACAAATCAAAGATGCCGAACGCTCCATTTAGAAAATACCAAATAAGCGTCCCGATATGAGCAGCATGGTGGCTGACTTGGGCGGCACACACTCTCACCTAAACTTGAATTTAGCCATTTAATTTATTACATTTGGCAGAAAATATGAGGAAGAGTAGAATTGTGAAAAGACAACAAAAGGAGTAGTTTTATGAGACTTAGACCATACAGAAAAGCAGATTTTACATATATAGAAAAATGGATAAAGGATGAAAGAACACACGCCTTGTGGTGTGCAAATATGCTTTCATTTCCATTGTCCTTAGAGGAATTTCATGCAAAATTAGAAAGAGAAGAAAAAGATTGGGGTGGATGTGGTTACATATTTACGGATGATATTGGTAAACCATTCGGATTTGTTATTTATTCGATTAATGAAGTAGAGAATGTAGGATTTGTTACCTTTGCTATTGTAGATAGTGAAGAGAGAGGAAAAGGCTATGGAACACAGATGATGAAGCTGTTGTTGCAATATGCATATTCTATTACAAATGTATCCAGTGTAAAACTAAATGTATTTGATTGTAATGAAAGAGCAAAGAAATGCTATGAAAAGGTTGGATTTGAAACGGTTAGTGTTATACCGGATGCATTTGTTTATGAAGACGAGAAATGGGAAAGATGCTTCATGATGGCAAGAAGGGGACAACATGAAGCAGGACAATAAAAGGAAAATAGTAAGTGTATCTTTTGCAGCAATCATTTTATTGTGTCTTGTTATCGGTGCAGTTATTAATAATAAAAATTTAGCGAAAGCAGATATAACAGTTATAGAAAAAATCGAAGGAAAAGAAGAACTAAAAGTAAGCGGCTTTGTTGCTTCGGATGGTAATTATTATATTGCAGACAACGCAGGTATATATAGTACACACATAGAAAATGGAACGACCACATGTGTAAGAGAGACGGATTTAAGAAATAGCACCTACGTTGAAATGCGGGAAATGGATTTCTATAAAGATCAAAAAGTTTATGTCATGGTAGCAGAATTTTTTGATACCGAAAGAGAAAAAAGGAATAAGTCCGATATATATACAGAAATTAGAATATATGATACGGCATGGAACAGAATAAAAACATTAGAGTTACCAATAATAACAACTTCTATAGAATGGGGAAGAGAAAGTCTTATAATATCCGGAATAGAGGAGAAGCTTAGTAAGAATTATTTTGTTGATATCATGGTTATGGAGGCTCAGGAAACAGAGGCTTTTGCACAGAAGAAAAGCTTGCAGCTGTGGATATCGGATATAACAAATGATGTTACAGAACAGTGGCTTTATCTTCCTGAAATAAGAGAATATGTATTAGTACATTCGGATAACAGTGTAGAATGTCTTGAAGAAACTGTTTTACGGTTAGGGGGAAGTATGATCGAAGAAGAGATCACAATGTTTGACACAACCAAAACATATGAATACAGATTAATGAGAAATCCAATTGATGATTATTTCTTCGAAAAGCTGAATAGTGCGTCCAGTTATGCAGAAATACGAGATTATGAATATTTTTATTTGGCTGTGTGGCAACATGAGTACGAGAAAATTATGACAATGATGCAGGAAAGATGTGTAATGGAGGAGGATAAAGAAAGGCTTCAGATTTTTATGGAAGAAGTACCTGAAAGCTTTGAGAAAATGAAACCTTTTATAGAGACAGAGATATTAAACAATTTTGAATATTCGGAATCACCGGAAGAATATAGCTATGGTAATTCGACGATGGCGAAATTAATGCTATATGAAGGGATGCATTATCGCAATACATGTATGTTATTTACAAATAGCATGTATCTGACAAGTTATCAATTTCCAACCGAAGAGGATATTAATCTGTTGATTGAAGAACAAAAAGCTTCGCTCGAATAAGTCTCGAATAAGAATCGGGTGAAGCATTGTAACCTTTTTCCATTTTCAATTGTATGATTAGTGAAGGCCTTAAAATAAAGATACAAAGGAGCACTCATGAGACAAACAGTTCAAGAATTGATTGAGCGCTATCAGAATAATCTTTTTGCAACTGCGTTTAATGTTTGTAAAAATGCGCAGGATGCAGAGGATGTGGTTCAGGATACGTTTATTCAATATCATGCAAGCAAAAAGGAATTTGAAAGTGAGCAGCATATACGTGCGTGGTTACTGAGAGTAGTGATTAACAAAGCAAAGAATGTAAATAGGACGTTTTGGAAGCAGAATAAAGTATCATTAGAGGATTATATGGAAACATTATCCTTTGAGACACCGGAATCAGAGAATTTATTTGAAACGGTTATGAAACTTCCGGAAAAATATCGCATTGTTATTCATTTATTTTATTATGAAGATTACTCAGTTCAGGAAATAGCCAGCATATTACAAATAACACAAAGTAATGTGAAGGTTAGATTGTCGCGAGGAAGACAGTTGCTCAAGGAAAGCTTAAAGGAGGAATGGGAAGATGACAAATAAAGAGAAGTATAAACAGGCATTTTCTGTATTACAGACCTCCGATGACTTTAAAAAGGAGATGGAAAACATGGTTATATTACAGAGAAAGCATAAAATGAATATGGCAATTGCAGCAGCAATTATTTGTCTTATTTTTGTAGGTGGAACTAGTACAGCGTATGCAGCAAATATTGGGGGAATTCAAAGAGTGGTACAGCTTTGGATTCATGGAGATCAGACGGATGCAACTTTGGAGATAAAAGATGATGGTTCCTATGAGATGACCTATCAGGATGAAGCTGGAAATATAGTTGAAAGGGGTGGTGGAGGAATTGCCATAGAAGAGGATGGAAGTGAACGTTCGCTGACACAAGAAGAGCTGATGTGGAATCTAAACAGCCCAGAGGTTGATTATCTGGAGGATGGTACGGTATGGGTATATTATCTGAATCAGAAGATAGAGATAACTGATAAGTTTGATGAAAATGGTGTCTGTTATGTAAAGGTTTGTGATGGAGAAGGAACGATATACATGACAATAAAATATCAAAATGGCTGGAGTATGAGCATGGACAAGTATATAGATTCTGCCTCATTTAATTTTTAATTAAATTGGATAAATGCCGATTACAAGGAGTCGCTACACATAAGTTAGACCAAAAGCTAATCAAGTGTAGTTCTGTGTAACCGGCATTTTTAAATTATTTATATTCTGATTATAAAACATTTTAAAATAGTGCAATAGTACCTTGTTAGAAGAGAAAAAATACATTATGATAACCTCCATGTGAAAGCTAGAGTAATGAAAATAGAAAGCGATTGTCATCTAATATAACGATTTTATAAGAATCGTTATATTGGGTAGACAAGCGACAGGAGGGTATCTGGTGAAGGATAGGATAAAGAATCATATCAGAAGTATAAGCTATTTGTTGTTGATTATGTTGTTACTGTTAAGCTCATTACCGCTAAGTGGTGTTTTTGCAGAAATGAGTCAAGGTAATGTAGCGGTAGAAGAGTCGGAATCAGCAGAAAGTGTAGGGGAAGAAGAACCAGAGAGTACACAAGAGGAAAAGTTACAAATACAGCTAAAGGCGAGCATAGAGAAAGAAGGACGCTTTTCTTATCGAGAGGATTATGGCAGAAGTGTTTTGCTTTCTTTTTTTGTGGATGAATTGCAAAGGACTGAAGATATATATTTAACCATTTTGACAACGAATGAAGCAGTAATAAAACCAAGGAAAGAACAGGAGATGTATTCTTTTGCAGACGAATATGTAACTTGTGAAATAACAGGAGTTGGAGAGGCAGAGCTTATTCTTTGTTTAGTGGAGAATGAATTTTATGAGGCAGAGGAGATTAGAGTAGCGGTAGTTGTTACAGATAGTATGTTGAGGGAAGAGGACTATGCAATATTTTATACATGCAATAATACAGAGGAGATGGTAAGATTCCATAGCTTTGCAGAATGGGAGCAGTTCTTAAAACAGCATCAGCAATGGTTAAATGGTACAATTAATGTGGAACTGACAGATATTGGTGAAATGTATTATGAACAAATTAATATGCAAGAAGAGTATGCACAGGAGCTATGGCAGGGCAAAAGGTATTGCCTTTTGGAGGAAGCTCCAATACAAAGCTATGAATTCTGGTGTAGCAATTCGCAGACTCATACATCAACAGAAAAGCTAGAGAATGGAAAGCAGGCATTTCAGGTAGGAATTGATAAAACGCCTCCAAAAGCAATAGATTTTTCTTGCAGTCAGAATGCGTACCAGGAAACAAGTACGGAAACCACAAAATATTATCAGGAGGACTTTATTGTAAGTGGAGCTTTTGAAGATAGTCTAAGCGGTGTCGTACGTATTGAATACACGACACAGGCAGATTTAGGGGAAACTGCAAAATGGGAAACGATTCAGCAGATAGAACAAGACGGGATAGGAACTGCCTTTGAAGTAGTATTAGAACAAGGTATTTATACAGGAATTGCAGTCAGAGCAGTAGATTCTGCTGGAAATGTAAGTGAGACGGTTGAGCTAAAAAACGAGGCTGGGGATTATCTGCATATTATTGTGGATAACAGGGAGCCAATTCTTGATATCGTGTTGAAAACTCAGGATGAAAAGTGTTATGAGGGTGAGTGGACCAATCAGGCGATTACCATTGCAGTGCAGGAAAACACAGAAAATCAGTTGCTTTCGGGCATACAAAGTATTCAGTATCAGTATGTGAGTATAGGTGGGGAGTATCAGGAAGAACAATGGCAGGAGATTTCGGCTGATAACCAAATAAAAATTGGTAATGAAGAGAATGCCAAAATGAATCAGAATGGAACCTATTATTTTCGGGCAATTTCCAATACGGGTGTCATAACAGAGATAGAGACACAGAAAAAGAAAAAAGTTCGAATTCGTTTGCAGCAAAGTCTACCAGAAAAACAAGAAAAAATAGAAGAGGCTCCCATATTGAATGATGGGCAGGAGTGGTATAACCGAGAAACAGGAGTGCCTGTTATTTCTTTTGTATATCCTCAATATGACATTGGTATCATAAGTCTGGAATACGGAGCACCAATAACAGTTCATACGAAACTTACAAGAAAACAAGGGGAGAACAAAGAGACAGAGACGAATATGACAGAGATAATTGACAAATCTGCAACCATTGGTGTATGTAGCGATGAAGAATATCAGCAGCTTTTGTATATAGAAAATGGAGAAATAGAACAAAATAGGGAGGAATATAGAAAGGAAAAAATACAACAAAATATAGAAGTGTTAAACATTGATTTTGCTTATAATTCGCAGACAGGATATGCGCAGGATGGTATATATGAATTGGAATATTGGATATCGGATACAGCAGGAAATGAGTCTGAGCATTCTGTCTATACATATAAAATAGATACCCACGAACCACAGAACCTAGAGATATGCCTGGAAGGAAGCAAAATGAAGGAGGATATTTCACCAACAATACAGTATGACCGTTTTTACCAGTCTGCGGTAAGTGGAAGTGCGAGGGCTGATTTTGGGGTGAGTGGTAAGAGTTATATAAAGCTGATGCTTACAGATGAAACAGGAATATCTGCAAATAGTAACGGTTGGAAGGAAAGTGACGAGTTTGTCATAAATCCATGTGAAAGAGGATGTATCTATATGCTTGCAGAGGATATGGCAGGAAATCAAGCTATCCTCAAAACACAAGGTATTGTTGTGGATAATCAGGTGCCAGCGGGAGAGTATGGTGGAAAATTCATTCACGTACAGACCGAAGCAAATGAAAATAATTTCTATAAGGATGATGTTAAGCTTAGTCTTTCGGCAGATGATTTGCCACAGGATAAGGGATTTTGTGGCATAGAGTCTTTTTCCTATGTAGTTGGTACAGCGGGTAAGGAGAAGGAACAAAGAAAGGAGTTGTTTTCCTTTACAAAAGCATTACCAAGCAAGGAGGAGCTTGTTGCAGCGAAAAATTATACTACAACAGAAATCATAGATGCAGTAAATTTTGAAGGAAATGATACTTATATTGAAGTTACGGTTCAGGATAGATGTGGGAATGTGGCAACGAGTCGTGAGGAGCTAAGGATAGATGTGACGGTGCCACAGGTAGAGATAATCTTTGACCTAAATGAGCCGATGAATGGTACATACTATAATCGTACACGAACAGCAACCATACAAATACAAGAGCTTAATTTTGATGGAAACAGAGTAAAAATAGAGATAACCAAAGATGGCGAAGTTTATCCGGTTTCCATAGCGGAGTGGCAGTCGGATGGAAACCAGCATTGGGCGTCTATCAATTTTTCGGAGGATGGAGATTATATTATGAGTGTTACATGTACCGATTTGGCAGACAATGTTTCAGAAAAAGTCAGTATAGAGCCATTTACTGTAGATGTGACGAAACCGAAAGTTGAAATTGCTTATGATAATCAGAATGTTAAGAATGAGTGCTACTATCATACTAGGCAAACAGCAACAATTTCTATAAAAGAGCATAATTTTCGAGAAGAAGATTTTGTACTGATTGCTGAGCCACAGGTAGCAGTAGGTAAATGGAGTCATAAAGGGGATGAGCATTATCTGGAGCTATATTTTACCGAAGATAATCATTATCGTTTTCAATGTAGCGTTGCAGATTTAGCAGGGAATGAAGCAGAGGAAATAGAAGAGCAGGAGTTCTATATTGATTCGGTTGCACCTCAGATTGTGATTCATGGTGTGGAGGATAACTCAGCAAATAAAGGAGAGATTGATCCTGTTGTGACAGTCTATGATGCAAATCGTAATATAGAAGGTACGAATATTGTGGTAACAACAGGACTTGGTGAGCTAGTTCCTGTTTCTGTACAGACACAGGAAACAGAGCAAGGTTATTCCTATTTATTGACGGATATGTCACAAAAAGAGGATAATGTATATTTTTTAGAGGTTACGACGTCGGATATGGCAGGAAATATAAGCACCTTAACATATCGCTTTTCCTTGAATCGACATGGTTCAACCTATGATTTGTCTAAAATGGCGTCGTTTACAGAGAGATTCTATCATTGTTTTAACCAGTTATCGGATCTTTGCATCACAGAAATGAACGTGGATGAGATAGAAGAATATGCATTTTATATTACACGGAATGGGAAAATGCTTACGTGTACAGAATTAACTGAACAGACACAGAATTCGTTTGCGGAAGATATAATTTATTATTATGTGGAAAGCGAAGGAAATGAGAGGATTGGATATACGAACCACTATATTTTTCGACGAGAGAACTTTCAAAAAGAGGGCAATTATCGAATAACCTGTTATTCTAAGGACAGAGCAGGGAACAAGAGTAATAATACGTTAGAAGAGAAAAAGGCGGAAATAACTTTTGTAATAGATAATACTGCACCTAAGGTGATTGTGAATGGTATGACGGAAGGCGGAATTTACAACGAAGAAGCACTTAAGGTTAACATTATGGTGCAGGACAATTTTTTAATAAACAAAGCAGTTTTTTCTCTCATAACGGAATCCGGAGAAATCTTAGAAAGCTGGGATTATATGGAGCAAGTTCACAATACAGGCGATACCATGACGATTACCATACCTAGTCGAGAAGAGAAGCAGTTTTTAGTCTATGAGATATCGGATGCGGCAGGAAATGAGCTTGTGTTATTACCGGATATGGAAGAAGCACCAAAAGGATTCTTAGTTACAACAAATCCATGCATTCGATTTATCAGTTCGCCGGTAAAAGTGTTTGTGGCGGTTATGATATTGGTTATCATATGCGGAAGTGCGGTGTATGGTATTCTGCATTGTATTAAGAAAACTCATTGATGTACAAAAAGGTTACTGTTTGAACAGTAGCACAAAAAGGAACCAAAGAAGGAGACATAATCTCTTTTTTATGGTTCCTTTTTATGATATGATATATAAGACTATGAATGCAATTTGTGAAAAGAATACTTTGGCTGCTTGCAGACAGAAGTATTCTTTACGCAAATTATATGCGTGTCAACGCAGCGAGAAAACGTTAGTTTTCGAGCTGGCATTCATAGTGCTGTTAAGAAAGGAAGAGATTTATGTCCGACAAAAAATATGTTTCTATGTGGGGAAATGCCATCTCCATTGCAGATAGAAGACCGGAAAACTATGCCAAGAATTTAACCCTTCGATATCCGATTCATCCGGTGTTTGATGGGGATAAGATAAAGATAACCTTAGATAACTTCTGCGGTACAGAGGATGTAACCGTAACAGAAGTCTTTTTAGCGCAAAATGTGAAAAATGGAAGCAAAGAAATCAAGAAGGAAACGGTAACAGCAGTAACCTTTGGAGGCAAGACTTCTGTAACACTTCCAAAGGGTGAAGCGGTTGTCAGTGATGAGATTTCTTTTCCTGTTTCTAAGGGAAATGACATAAGTGTCAGTATGTATTTTGGCGATTTTACAGAGATGCGTTCGGCGGTATTAATTACAGGACCTCTTTCCAAGGGTTATTATTCGGTAGGAAATCATGCGGCAGAGGAAGAGTTGCCGTTAAATGACACAAGAAATACGAACTGGTTCTATTTCCTCAGTAATATAGAGGTGTATACTGATGCGGATAATCGTGCGTTAATCTGCTATGGTGATTCCATTACTTCGCAGGCATGGCCGGATTATCTGACGCTTCGTGTTGAGAGAAATGCAGACAATAAAACAGCAATTGTACGCCGTGCGGCAAGTGGAACCAGAATCCTAAGGCAGTATGACAATATTACATATGATTCTTACGGCTTAAAGGGGTCTATCCGTTTTCCGAGAGAGGCACTTGTGTCTGGCGCAGATACGGTGATTATTCAGCAGGGAATCAATGATATCATTCATCCGGTTGGTGTTGAGGTGAATCCGTTCCGTCCGTGGAGTGATTTACCGACAGTAGAAGAGATGATAGAAGGATATCGTATGTATATCGAAAAGGCGAGAGAATATGGATTAAAGGTCTATATGGGAACGCTTCTCCCGATTTATGGCTGGCGTACCTATGAGCCATTTCGTGATGATTTGAGAAATGCACTGAATGACTGGATGCGAACAACCAAGGAAATTGACGGTGTGATTGATTTTGATATGGCAGTACGTGATAGGGTGAATCCGGCGGCATTTGCGGATGGATTCGACAGTGGTGACCATTTACATCCATCGAAAAAAGCATATCAGAGAATGGCAGAGACTGTTCCTGGATGTATTTTGTAATAGAGGTGAGCTTGTGAGTAGTGAGGTTAAGGATAACGAAATAGCAAAAGAAGCAATAAGAATGGCATGGCCGGCAGTATGTGAGTCCTTCTTTGTGGCGCTTGCGGGAATGGTGGATTCCTTAATGGTAAGCTCTTTGGGATCTGCATCAGTGGCAGCAGTAGGATTGACAACACAGCCTAAATTTTTAGGATTGTCCTTGTTTTTTGCGGTAAATGTTTCGATTTCGGCATTAGTTGCTCGTAGAAGAGGAGAGAAGAGACAGGATTCAGCAAATCAGATTCTTCTGGTAGCGCTAATGTTTGTTGTGTTGGCTACGATAGTGGTTTCTTCTATTTGTGTAGGCTTTGCCAATGAGATTATTCGTTTCTGTGGTTCGGCAGACGATACACATGATACGGCAGTGCTTTATTATCGCATCATCATGGGTGGTATGATTTTTAATGTGATATCTATGGCTATCAATGCGGCGCAGCGAGGTTCCGGTAATACGAAGATTGCCATGAGAACCAATATTACCTCAAATGTGGTAAATATGATTGGTAATTATCTGCTGATTCAGGGACATTTTGGATTTCCGGCCCTTGGTATCAAGGGTGCGGCGATTGCAACAGTGTTTGGTACAGTAGTTGCTTGTGTGATGAGCATCTATTCTTTATTTAAAAAGGATAATTTTGTTAGTATTCCGTATATTATCCGTGAGAAGATACGACCTGCTTTTGAGCCTCTTGTTAGTATGATTAAGCTTGGTTTTTCAGTATTTATAGAACAGGTACTAATGAGAGTTGGGTTCATGTCAACAGCAATGATGGCAGCTTACATGGGAACCAATGCCATGGCAGCGCATCAGGTTGGTATGAATATTTTGGGATTGACCTTTTCCTTCGGAGACGGTATGCAGGTAGCTGCGGTTGCGTTGATTGGCAAGAGTCTTGGCGAGGGAGCTCAGGATAAGGCGAAATTATATGGAAAGACTTGTCAGAAGATAGGACTTGGCATTTCCTGTTGTCTTGCGGTAATCTATTTTTTAGGTGGAGAGACGTTGTATCGTCTGTTTTTTGCAGAGGAAGAGATTGTTGCAATTGGTGTAGGAATTATTAGAACAATTATTTTTATCGTACTGTTTCAGGTATCGCAGGTTATTTATATGGGATGCCTTAGAGGTGCAGGAGATACCGCATATACAGCTATGGCATCTACAATTAGCGTAACCGTAATCAGAACGGCAGCATCTTATATATGCGGATTTACATTAGGACTTGGTATGGTGGGAATCTGGATGGGAATTCTAGCAGACCAGATATCGAGATTTTTGTTTGCATCCATTCGATTCAAGCAGGGAAAATGGACAAAGATTCATATTTAACAAAGGAGACTAGAATACAATGCCGACACTTTTATTTATCAATGCCTGTGTGCGAGGAAGAGATTCTAGAACGCTACAGCTGGCAGAACAGCTTTTAGAGAGTATTCGGGAAGAGAACAAGAAGGATATGGCGTTTCATATAGAGGAAATCAGACTTTCTACGGAGAATCTGTTGCCCCTTAATTATGAAAGACTGCAAAGAAGAGATGAATTACTGGCAAATGGTATTTTTAGCGATACGATGTTTGATTATGCTAATGCAGTTGCTCAGGCAGATATGCTGGTGATAGCAGCTCCTTATTGGGATATGTCTTTTCCGTCAACACTGAAAATCTTCTTTGAAGCAGCAAGTGTGGTTGGTATTACGTTTGCCTATGCGGAGGATGGAACGCCAATCGGCTTGTGTCAGGCACAGGATATGTATTATGTAACAACAAGTGGTGGATATATTGGTGACTGTAACTTTGGCTTTGAATATGTACATGCACTTTGTAAGCTGTATGGTATCGAGCATTCTCATTTTGTTAGTGCGCAGGGACTTGATTTAGAGGGTGCTGATGTGGCAACGATTATGGAACAGGCAACCATCGAGGACTTTATATAATTTGATGAACCGTATTCGGGGAAAGGTATCAGAAGTAAATGATAAAATCTGGTGACAAGGAAAGGCTGGAAAAGGCCAAAGAGATTGCACAACAGATATGGAAGCTGTCGAGAGATAAGCTGTTAGTGAACTTAAGATTTTTGGATCGGGCATTGTCAAGTCTTGGCTTTGGCTCCCAATATGGTCTGAATGGAATCAGCTGTGATGGTAAGACTGTATTTTATGACCCATTATATGTTTTAGAGCAATATAAAAAAGAGCCGAATCGAATAACGAGAGCATATCTTCATCTGCTCATGCATTGCATTTTTAATCATTCCTATCATTATGCCAAGCTACAGCAGGAGCAGTGGGACTTAGCGGTGGATATGGCGGTGGAAAATGCTATCTTAGAGCTTGGTCTTAGCGGAATGGAGACCTCCCGTGATGAGAAGGAAAAAGAAGTTCTGAGTGCTTGGAAGAGCCGTGTTGGAGTGTTAACAGCAGAAAAAATTTATCGAAGGCTATTAGATGAGCCAATGGATGCAGAGGAGATGGCGAGTCTTAGAACTTTGTTTTTTTATGATAAGCACATGTCGTGGGTGGAGCAGGAGACAATAGAAATAACCACAGAGCAGTGGAAGAAAATCAGTGAACGGATTAAAGCGGAGCTAAAATCCTTTTCAAAAGATAAAATGGATAAAAAGAGTATGATACAGAACCTCGAGGAGGCAACCAAGGAACATTATGATTATGGCGACTTCTTGAGGCGTTTTAGTGTCAGCGGGGAGGATATGCTGGTCAACGATGATGAGTTTGACTATGTATATTATACCTATGGATTGCAGCTCTATGGCAATCTACCGCTTGTGGAGCCATTGGAATATAAGGATGTAAATAAAATTAAGGAATTTGTCGTGGCAATTGATACCTCTGCCTCCTGTAGAGGTAAGGTAGTCCAGGCATTCTTAAATAAAACCTATTCTATTTTGAAAAGTAGTGAGAACTTTTTCAGAAAGGTGAATATTCATATTATCCAGTGTGATTCGCAGGTGCAGAGTGATACAAAGATTACCTGTGATGATGATTTTGAAACGTTTATGAAACATGGCAAGCTGGAAGGCTTTGGTTCAACGGACTTTCGACCGGTGTTTACTTATGTAAACCAGTGTATTGAAAGAGGAGAGTTCGAGAATCTCAAGGGGTTAATCTACTTTACGGACGGATATGGTGTCTTTCCAACGCAGAAGCCACCATATGATACCGCATTTGTATTCTTGGAGAATGATTTTGAGCAGCCGGAGATTCCCCCATGGGCAATCAGACTGGTACTCTCCAGTGAAGAGATTGAAGGAATGGAGTGACAGAATGAATATTAAACAGGCAAAGGAGCATATTAAGAACTCCGTTAAGATATATTTGAAAAAAGATGAATATGGTGAGTACCGCATTCCGGTGGTAAGGCAGAGGCCGATTTTCCTGCTTGGTTCACCGGGCATTGGTAAGACGGCGATTATGGAACAGGTGGCGCAGGAACTGGGAATTGCACTTGTCAGCTATTCCATGACTCATCATACCAGACAGTCTGCGCTTGGACTTCCATTTATTACGCATAAGCAGTACAAAGGTATGGAATTTGATATTTCGGAATATACCATGAGTGAGATTATCGCCTCGGTTTATGAGGTCATGGAGCAGACAGGCATTGAACAGGGAATCTTGTTCTTGGATGAGATTAATTGTGTATCAGAAACTTTGGCTCCATCTATGCTACAGTTTTTGCAGTATAAGGTATTTGGACGTCATCAGGTGCCAGAAGGCTGGGTAATCGTAACAGCTGGTAATCCACCGGAATATAACAAATCTGTTCGTGAATTCGATGTGGTTACTATGGACAGAATGAAGCTCGTTGAGGTGGAGGCAGATTATCCTACATGGAAGGAATATGCTTTGAAAAAAGGCATTCATAATGCTGTTACAACCTATCTTGATATGAAAAAAGGTGATTTTTACAAGGTAGAAACGACAGTCAACGGTAAGTCCTATGTAACAGCAAGAGGTTGGGAAGACTTGTCAGCAACCATGCTTTTGTGTGAGGAAGAGGACATTGTTGTTGATGAGACATTGGTAGGACAATATATTCACAATGAGAAGATTGTAAAAGAATTCACGGCCTTTTACGAGCTTTATAATAAATATAAAAAAGATTATAAGATAGAGGAAATTCTAGCCGGAACAAATTCTGCACAGGTGAAGGAAAGAGCAAGAATCGCGAAGTTTGACGAGCGTCTTTCCCTGCTTGGCATGATGTTAGATAGACTTATTAGTGAGATGCGTGAGAATCTGGAAATGGCAGATTATCTTTCTGAGCTTATGAAGCCGTTGAAGCTTATGAAGGCAACTGCGGAATCGAAAAAAGCAGAGGGAATCGAGTTTTCTTTGGGGGATTTACTAAGTCTTGTAGAGAAGCAGGCTGAGTCACGCAGGAAGCTCGTGGATTCTATGCAGAGAGCAGGTACGTTATCTGGTGAGGATAAGAAAAAGCATCGTTCTATTATTCGTTTTCTGGAAGATGGCACAAAAAAACTGCGTTTGCAGGATGTAGCAACAGCAGAAGCGGGCTTTGCATTATTAAAGTCCTTTTTTGATGAAGAAGTCACAGTCATGAAGAAGGAGAATGCGAAGATTCAGGAGAGACTTCATAATGTGTTTGTATTCAGTGAAGAGGCTTTTATGGACGGAAATGAGATGATAGTTCTCGTTACAGAGCTTACAGTAAATGCATACAGTTCCCGCTTTATCGGCTTGTACGGAAGTGCGGATTATCAGAAGCATAATGAAGAGCTGATGCTGCATGAGAGACAGGATGATATTTTACGGGAAATTGCAAATTTAGATTTATAAGTTACCTATGAAAATTTGTATGTGTGGCTGTGAAGTATTTTCAAGTATAATGTAGTCAGTAGTAAAAGCGTATAAAGCGTATAAAGTATATATGGTAGGTGGAAGAAATGGCAGAAGAAAAGGTAATCTCCATAGAAGAAGGAACCTTGGCATATACAGAAGAAAAAGACGGAATTCATATAAAGAGATACCGGGGAATTGGCAGAAAGGCTATTGTGCCGGAGTTTATTGATAATCAGCCGGTTGTTGCGATTGGCAGAAAGGCTTTTTTGAGCAGAAAAACCTTAGAGGAGATTTGTCTGCCTGATAGTATTGAGGAAATCGGTGACTGGGCATTTGCACATGCGGAAGGACTTACGAAAATTACGATACCAAGACGAGAGCTGATTAGAGGAAAGGAATTGTTTCTTGGCTGTAAGTCATTAGGAGAGATTATGCTTTTGGGAACAGAGGAAGAGCAGAATCAGGATAAAAAAGATGGTATTGATCGAATGCTTGCAACAGCAGTAACTACCTTGCATGATTATTTTCTCTTTACACCAACTGAAATACGTAGTGATGCATGGATGAAGCGTTGGGATGAACAGCTTTTAAAACTAGTGCGCCTAGATGATTTAGATGGTTTTCAAGAGTTGTGGACATGCGGAGAAGAAGACTACGAGGGTAAGGAATATGATATTGAGTCCTATCCCGTGGAGAAGCGCAAGCTGAAGCTTCGCATGATTTATTTTCGCCTGTTGCATCCATATAAGCTGTCAGATGAGGTAAAGGATGAGCTACAGCACTATCTTCATGACCATACAAAGGGGACGAAGGAGTCTGAGGCATGGGAGGTATTGCTCGAGGAGCATGCAGAGGATATTGCTTATTATCAGGTTTTTACAGAGGCAGGCTGCGTAAATGAGGACAATTTTGATGAGATTCTTGCAGATATGAAGGATGTAAATGCACAGATGAAGGCATATATGCTCCGATATAAGGAAGAACATCTGACAAAAACCGATGCCTTTGCGGCATTTGAACTTGACTGGTAAATAAATGAGAAAGTCTATAAACGAAAGATTTCTCATTGGAAAATTTATGCTTAGCATGTATTTTCGGAAGGGAGGACGAATGAACATATTAGTGAGCGCCTGTTTATTGGGCGTACATTGCAGATATGATGGTAATGGTGTAATGCAGGAAGGATTAGAAAGGCTTTCTAAGGAGCATCATCTGATTCCTGTCTGCCCGGAGATTTATGGAGGGCTTGCCACACCCCGTGATCCGGCAGAAAGGATTGGTGAGCGTATTATTACGAAAAATGGCGAGGACGTCACTGCGCAATATACCAAGGGCGCAGAGGAGATTTTGGAGCTTTGTAAATTTTATGATTGTCACTATGCCATTTTAAAAGAGAGAAGCCCTTCCTGTGGCTATGGCAGAATCTATGATGGAACCTTTCGTGGAACATTGATAGAGGGAAGCGGTGTAGCAGCACAGCTTTTAGCCGAGCATGGTGTTGAGGTTTATGGAGAAAGCAGAATTAAGGATTTGTACTTGAAGATAATGGACGGAGATTTATAGCTTGTAAGTCAAAGGATTAATTTGAGGTAATATATATTCTGGTTTGAATGAGTAAAGAAAAATGTTAGTAACAAAAATGATTGTTGCTAACATTTTTTGTGCTTTGTGAATAAAGACTATTCCATAATAAAATACGACATAGTAGAGGTGGCGAGCAAATCGCCATTATCATTCATAATATTTACTTCATAAACAGCGATTTTTGAACCGTATTTAATTTCTCTTGCTTCAGCAATAAGCTTTGTGGTATTAATGGCAGGGCTGAGATAATGAATGTTGCTGTCCACAGTTACAATTGGCTTTCCATGAGTTAGGGCGGCAGAGCCGCCAATGGTATCTGCGAGTGTGAAGATACAGCCTCCATGCACCATGCCATATGGATTAGCCAATTCCTCTCTAACGGTAAGCTCTCCCTTGCAATACCCAAGAGAAGCCTCTAAAAACTCAATACCAACGAATGGGATAAAGCCAGGCTTATTCTGAGCCCGCTCTTTTAATTCTTCAATTGTCATAAATTCTAATTTCCTTTCTGGTGTTGTAATTTAAATTCAGGTTTAACGGAGGATAAGTTTAGGCTGTGAGCACTCCTTTCAAGGCTGTATAAGGCGGATGAATATGCCTCAAATGCAAACCCGCTTGTTTGGTATTTCCTAAATGGAGCGTTCGACAGCTTCGATTAACGCCCTCTTGCGCAAACTCGTCCG
>JAFSGY010000046.1 GCA_017440575.1 Lachnospiraceae bacterium
TCAGGCACCGGAGGCGATTGTAGATGAGGCTATAGATGAGCAGTCATCTGAGTATGAAGCTATGATACAGCGTTCTTTGTTGCAACTGGGAAATACGGCAAGGCTTCAACGTGTGATTCAGAAGGCAAGGGCTGGAGAGGACGTAACCATAGCATTTATTGGAGGCTCTATCACACAGGGTGCAGGAGCAATTCCGATACATACAAAATGTTATGCACATCAGACCTACTTGGAGTTTGCAAAATGCTTTGGAAATGGAGAAAATGTACATTTTATCAAGGCAGGTGTTGGAGGAACTCCATCGCAGCTTGGCATAATCCGCTTTGAAAGAGATATTTTAAGAGATGGTTTGGCAGAGCCGGATTTGGTAGTTGTGGAATTTGCAGTCAATGACGAAGGCGATGAAACAAAGGGCGTGTGTTATGAGAGTCTGGTAAGAAAGATATTAAGCCTGCCAAATCAACCGGCAGTAGTTCTTTTATTTGCCGTATTCGCCTATGATTGGAATCTACAGGATAGGTTAGGGCCGATAGGAAAGCATTATGAGCTTCCTATGGTTAGTATTAAGGATGCTGTTTCACCACAGTTTTGTCTAAAAAAAGGTGAAGGACGTGTATTAACGAAAAATCAGTTTTTCTATGATATTTATCATCCAAGTAATGTAGGACATAAGATTATGATGGAAAGTCTGATGTATTTATTCAAAAAAGTAGCAGCGCATGAGACTATGGAAGATAAGACAGAGTTACTTTTGCAGCAGACACCAGTATATGGAAAGGTGTATGAGAAGATAAAGTTACTGGATCGGAGAAATGCGCAGAGTGCAGTTAAGATAGAAGAAGGAAGCTTTTGCGAAACAGATTCACAGCTTCAAGGAGTAGAGATGGATGTTAGCCCGGAGCAGATTCCACAGTTTCCGTATAATTGGATGCGTGCAGAACCAAAAGCAGGTGTAAATGACTGTTTTGAAATGGAGCTGTCCTGTAAAGCGTTAATGCTGGTTTATAAGGATTCGGGTGCTGTGGATGTGGGAAAAGCAGATGTGTATGTGGATGAAAAGAAGGTATTGACAGCAGATCCACATGTCAATGGCTGGGTGCATTGTAATCCTGTTATTATTTTGCAGGAAGAAACGAGCAAGGTACATAAAATCAGAATACAGATGGCATCAGGTGATGTAGATAAGAAGTTTACCATTTTAGGATTCGGTTATGTGGAATAAGTGAAAGGTATGGATGTGGTATGCAGGTAATCATTTCAGAGTCAGACAGACAGGCTATATTTTGTATTGAGGAACAGGCATATAGTGGTGTTCATAGAGTTATGCAGAAGGTCATGGGGGATGTGACATTGGTAACTCAGAGGGAATATCAGATAAAAACAGGTCATCCTGATAGATTGGATGATTGCGATTATATTGTTGCAGCTACTGTAGGAAAGAGTGCATATTTAGAGCAGCTTCAAGAGAATGGTGTTCTAGATTTGAGCGGTATATATGGCAAGCGAGAAGTGTATAGCTTTCAGATTATAAAGGAAGGAAGGCATCATACGCTTGTGATAGCAGGAAGTGATAAGCGAGGAACGATATATGGATTGTTCCATCTGTCGGAGCTACTTGGTGTTTCACCATGGGTATATTTTGCGGATGTCAGACCGGCTTTCAGAGAGACTGTGGTGCTTACAGAAGAATATAATATGATATCCAAGGAGCCGTCGGTAAAATATAGAGGTTTTTTTATCAATGATGAATGGCCGTCTTTTGGAAACTGGACTTTTAAGCATTTTGGTGGATTTACCGTAGAGATGTATGACCATGTCTTTGAATTATTACTCCGATTAAAGGGCAATTATCTGTGGCCGGCTATGTGGACATCTTCGTTTAGTCTGGATGGACCGGGACTTGCTAATGCGGAACTTGCAGATGAGTACGGTATTGTTATGAGTAACTCCCATCATGAGCCTTGTCTAAGACATAGTGAAGAGTGGGATATGGTTAAGGGCGAGGATTCCCCTTATGGAACAGAATGGAACTTTGACCGTAATAAGGAAGGGCTTACAAACTATTGGCGTGATGGATTAAAAAGAAACTGTGGATTTGAAAATATTATAACCATGGGAATGCGTGGAGAACGAGATAGTGAGATTTTAGGGCATACAGCAAGCTTACAGGAAAATATTGACTATCTCAAGGAAGTCATTACAACGCAAAATCGGTTAATTCAAGAGTGCGTGAATACCGATTTGAGCCAGGTTCCACGAATGCTTGCCTTGTACAAAGAGGTAGAAGCATATTTCTATGGGGATGAGAATACCAAAGGTTTGAAAGATTGGTCAGAGCTTGATGGTGTCACTTTTATGCTGTGTGAGGATAACTTTGGAAATATGAGAACCTTACCGGAAAAAGAATTGCGTGACAGACAAGGCGGCTGGGGCATGTATTACCATTTTGACTATCATGGGGATCCGGTTTCCTATGAGTGGGTAAATAGTACGTATCTTCCAAAGGTCTGGGAACAGATGACAATGGCTTATGAGTTTGGTATACGTGATATTTGGATTGTAAACGTAGGAGATTTGAAGCCACAGGAGCTTCCTTTATCTTATTTCATGGAGCTTGCATATGACTTTGACAAGTGGGGAACACAGGCACCAAACCGTACATCATTATTTACCGAGCAATGGGTAAAGATGCAGTTTGGTCATGCTTTTGAACAACAGGAATGTGAAGAGATTGTTTATTTGCTGAATGAATATACAAGATTAAACAGTATTCGAAAGCCGGAAGCGCTATATACAGATACATATCATCCGGTTCACTATGGAGAAGCAGATGTAGCATTGCAAAAGGCAGAAGAACTGATAGCGTTGTCAGATAGATTACTGGTAAAAACAAATGGGATGATATATGCGTCATTTTATGAACTGGTATATTATCCGGTAGTGGCATCCATGAATCAGTTGCGGCTACAGCTTTATGGTGGAAAGAATGAGTGGTATGCAAAGCAGGGCAGAGTAATAGCCAATGACTACGCAGATAAGATAAAGGAATGTCTGGAAAAGGATGAGTACTTACAGCAGGAATATCATTCGATTGCAGAAGGGAAATGGGATGGTATGATGCTGTCTGAGCATGTCGGATTCGTTCATTGGAACGATGAAGAATGCAGATATCCTATCAGACATTATGTAGAACCTTCTAAGAAAATGAGAATGATAGTGGCTCCAACAAATGCTGCTACCTATACCATGGGAGGCGATTGGACTAGAAAAGTAATAAGGTTATATGATTTCTTAAATCCTCGATGCAAAGAAGTATCGCTTGATATTGCAAGTGGTGGAAAGGAAGCATTTACTTATCGGATAAGCTGTGAGGCAGATTGGCTACAATTGTCATCTATACAGGGAACGGTGGAAAAACAAGAATGTCTTAAGATTTCTATTGACCGTCAGGTAGTAAACAAAGTGTGCAAAAGAGAACATAAGGATGTATTAGAGACAGTCATAACGATAGAAACGGAGTTTTCTCATGTGAAGGTGGTTGTTTATGCAAATGCGGCATCAGAACAGGATGAGATGAAAGTTGCTGTTTTACCGGAAGGATTATTGGAAATGGTTCAGGAAGATACGTTAGGACTTGTAATTAGTGCACAGGACTACGTAAACAAAGCAGATGTTAAGAATGGTAAGTTTGAAGTATTATGCCCATACGGAAAATACGATGTTGCGATAAAGGCATTTCCAATTACCGAGACGTTTACACCAGGTGTAGATGCTCCTTCGGTAATCTATGAGTTTATACTACCAGAGGACGGACAGTATGAGGTCATTTTCCAATGTGCACCATCGAATCCGATTAGTAAAAAGAATTTGTTGCGCTTTGGAGTGAAGTGGAATGAGGAAGAAATAGAGCTGGTGAATACCGTGGAGAGTGATTACCGAAGTGGTGAAAGAAGTTGTCAGTCATGGGCAAATGGCGTATTGGATAATATCCATGAAACGAAGTTGTATAAAGAAGGTAAAAACGGAAAAAATCAAATAACTGTTTATGCATGTGATCCTGCTTTTGTATTGGAAAGAATTCTGGTGAAAAAGGCTGGAATACCCTGGAAGAAAGGCTATATGGGACCACGATAAAGGAATAGGTATTAATGGGAAGGAGAGGTTATGTTGAAAAAGCAGTGTTTTAATCCATATTTGCCATCATGGGAATATATCCCGGATGGAGAACCTTATGTGTTTGGAAATCGTGTGTACATTTATGGGTCTCATGATTTGTATAATGGGCATGTATTTTGTCTGGGAGATTATGTATGCTGGTCTGCGCCGGTTGATAATTTGGCTGATTGGCGTTATGAAGGTGTAATATATCCAAAGTGTGCGGATCCTCTAAATAAAGAGGGCAAGATGTGTCTGTATGCACCGGATGTTACGGTGGGACCGGATGGAAGATATTATCTGTATTATGTATTAGATCATGTGTCAGTGGTATCGGTTGCAGTTTGTGATACTCCGGCAGGAAATTATGAATTTTACGGTTATGTACATTATTCAGATGGAACGAGACTTGGAGAAAGAGAAGGTGACGAGCCACAATTTGATCCGGGTGTATTGACAGAAGGTGATAAAACGTATCTTTATACCGGTTTCTGCGCAAGAGGCGATAAATCAAGAACAGGCTCTATGGTAACGGTATTAGGAGCAGATATGCTGACAATCGAAGAAGCACCGAAGCTTGTTGTTCCAGGATGTGAATATGGTGAAGGAACCAGCTTTGAAGGACATGAGTTTTTTGAAGCATCTTCCATTCGAAAAAAGGGAGATACTTATTATTTTATCTATTCTTCCATTGTTATGCATGAATTGTGTTATGCGACAAGTAAGAGTCCAACCGAAGATTTTGTGTATGGTGGCGTTATTGTAAGTAACTGTGACTTACATATAGATACGTATAAGCCGGCAGAACAGCCGATGGCATATGGGGCTAATAATCATGGAAGCATTGTAGAAATCAATGGAGAATGGTATATCTTTTATCACAGACATACGAATGGAACATGGTATAGCAGACAGGGATGTGCGGAGAAGATTTGCATAGATGATAATGGCAGAATTGCGCAGGTAGAGATGACATCCTGTGGATTGCATCAGGGCTTGTTAGAAGGTAGAGGTGAATATCCTGCATACATAGCTTGTAATTTATTTACAGATATTCCTTCTGTATATCTTGGAGATGAACGTTTCCCAAGGATTAAACAGGATGGCAGAGATGGCGATGAAGAGCCAGGATATATCAGTAATATGCAGAATTCCGCAACAGCAGGATTTAAATATTTTGATTGTCAGGGTGTGAAAAAAATTACGATTAAAGTAAGAGGTTATGCAGATGGTGTTTTTGAAGTAAGAACAACATGGGATGGAGAAGTGCTGGCTCAGATTCCGGTTGTGAATTCAAATGTATGGGAAGCATATTCGGCTTTTGTACAAATACCGGATGGAAAACAGGCATTGTATCTTACTTATAGAGGTAATGGAAATGCCAGCCTGCTGTCGTTTGAGTTAGAATAGAATGGGTATATAGAAAAAGGAAAACTGCCTTAGAAGGGTAGTTTTCCTTTTTTAAAAAAGTTAAGCGTTCATTACCTTAAATTTTCTGCGGTATTCTGTTGGTGTACAGCCGTGAGCGGTCTTGAAGACACGATTAAAGGTTGCCAGACTATTAAAGCCACTTTTTAGGGCAAGGTCTGTTATGGATAATTCCGGGCTGTCAAGTAGCAGTATTTCAGCATTAATCATTCGTCTTTTGGTTAGGTATTCATAATAGGAGACACCGGCAAAATCTTTAAATAGGCGAATGAAATGTGATTTACTAAAGCCGCTCATGCCTGCAAGCTGTTCTAAAGTAATATTTTCAGCACAATGTTCATTTAAATAGGTGCATAGATTGAAGAAAATATCAATATAGGACTGTTGCTTGTGAGTGGTAATGCCGGAAAAGGCGTTTGTGTTATGGAAAGGAATCCGACCTACCATGACAAAAAAGTATATAATAAGAGAATGAATACATGCTTCATATAGTGGTGAAGCCTTTGTATATTCATCCGATATTTGTAGTAGGAGATTGACCAGTTCCTGATGCCCATCTAAATGATCAGCCTTGCGTAACAGTGCGCAAGGGAAGAACTTATTATAAACGGAGTCAAAGCCGTTTACTTCTCGAATAATGGCATGGTCAACCTGAAAAATCAAACGTTTCCCTGAGCTTGGAGCGTGCAGTTCATGCATCTCACCGGAAGGGATAATAATGATATCCTCTGGATTGAGAGTATAGGTTGTTTTATCTAAAATGACGGTATAATCATTTTCTAAGGGCATAATAATCTCTAAATCGGTATGCCAATGCGGCGGATAATTTTCCACCTCTCTGTTTACAAATAAGCGGAAAGCATTACCGTGTGCGTGTTCAATATTTTCGCGTCTGCCATGAAGTTCTGCTATCATAAGGCATCCTCCTGAATTCTTTCATTTTTCGTAATTATTCAGTAACTTCATAATTACGAGGCAAAAATCCATTTTGAATCGCTTTCAGCGATGGGATTTTTGCTTACTATATCATTTTCTTACGGTCTCTGCAGTAAATGCTTCGACCTGCCTGAACAGTTATCTTTTTTTCATTTAGTTTAAAATTATCAAATATTCTCACTAAAAGTAGGATGGTGAGAAAGGAAAAAAGTGGCGTACATTGGTTTAGAATGTTATAATAATAGCAAATAAGTTTAAGAAAAGCTAGTGATATTCTAGCTTTTTGTGCAAAATGCAATATGAGATTTGGAGAAAAATGAGAAGTACAGATTTGGAATGAGAATATTTGAAGAGTGGAAAGCGCTTTTTAAGAAGAATAGATAAAAACAATGATATAATATAGAATTGGTCAGAGAGATAGTGGCATACAGGAGAAGGAGTTTCATAAGAAGAAAGAGTTTCATAAGAAGAAAGGCATGGTAATGAAAATGGAATTAGCAAAGAATAGAGAAAAACATGATATGTTTCGTGAAAAAGCAAAAAAACTGGTAGAACAGATGACATTAGAAGAAAAATGCAGCCAGACCTTAAGCTGGGCAAAGGCTGTTGAAAGACTGGATATCAAAGCGTATAACTGGTGGAATGAAGCGCTTCATGGGGTTGCAAGAGCCGGAGTGGCAACGGTATTCCCACAGGCAATTACCATGGCAGGAAGCTTCGATGAAGATTTGCTGGAAGAGGTTGCAGATGCGATTTCAACAGAAGGAAGAGCAAAGTATAATATGCAGCAGAAATTTGATGATACAGATATTTATAAGGGACTTACATTCTGGTCTCCTAATGTGAATATTTTCAGAGACCCACGTTGGGGCAGAGGCCATGAGACTTTTGGAGAGGATCCATATCTGACTTCCAGACTCGGAGTAAGATTTATTGAAGGTATTCAGGGACATGATGAGAACTACTTAAAGGCGGCAGCCTGTGCAAAGCATTTTGCAGTACATAGCGGTCCTGAGGATTTAAGACATCACTTTAATGCAGAAGTATCCATGACAGATTTATATGAGACTTATTTACCTGCATTTAAGGCATGTGTGCAGGAAGCTAAGGTAGAATCGGTGATGGGTGCATATAACAGAACGAATGGTCAGCCTTGTTGTGGTCACGAGATGTTATTACAGGACATTTTACGTAAAAAGTGGGGATTTACAGGACATGTAGTATCTGATTGTTGGGCGATTAAGGATTTCTATGAAGGACATAAGGTTACAGATGGTCCTTTGGATTCTGTGGCAATGGCTATGAATAACGGTTGCGATTTGAATTGTGGAAATCTCTTTGAATATATGCAGGAAGCTGTTGAGAAGGGGCTGGTATCAGAAGAGAGATTAGATGAAGCAATCATTAATCTTTATACAACAAGGATGAAATTAGGCGTTCTGGGTGAGGTGAATGATAATCCGTTTGATGATATTTCTTTCCTGGAAGTTGATTCGGATGCGAATAAGGCATTAAACTTAAAAACTGCTTTGAAGAGCATGGTATTATTAAAGAACGAGAATCAGATTCTGCCATTAGACAGTAAAAAGTATAAGACGATTGGAGTAATCGGACCTAATGCAAATAATAGAAAGGCATTGGTAGGTAATTATGAAGGAACTGCATCTGAGTATATTACTGTGTTGGAAGGTATTAAGCAGCAGGTAGGTGAGGATTGCAGAGTACTGTATTCTGATGGATGTCATCTGTATAAGGATAGAATTGAGAATCTTGGTATTGCCAATGACAGAATTTCCGAAGTAAAAGGAATCTGTGAGTATAGTGATATTGTAATCTGCTGTATGGGGCTTGATGCAGGACTAGAAGGTGAAGAGGGCGACCAGGGTAATCAGTATGCAAGTGGTGATAAGCCATCTTTAAATCTGCCAGGTATTCAGCAGGAGGTATTGGATGTAGCAATTGCTAGTGGAAAGCCTGTTATTTTAGTTCTTTTATCAGGAAGTGCACTTGCTATTACAAAGGCAGAAGAGGAATGTGCAGGAATTCTTTATGCAGGTTATCCAGGAGCACAGGGAGGAAAAGCGGTTGCTCAGATTCTGTTTGGAGAGTATTGTCCGGAAGGAAAGCTTCCAATTACTTTCTATAAAACAACAGAGGAATTGCCTGAGTTTACAGATTATGCAATGAAGGACAGAACCTATCGTTATATGAAGAATGAGGCGTTGTTCCCATTTGGCTATGGTCTGTCATATAGTGACTTTAAGTTGGAGAATGTGGTGGTTGCTTCAGAAAGTGATGCACCTAAAGGAATTACCATTGAGGCAGATATAACGAACAATGGAGAATATGATGCAGCACAGACCATTCAGGTGTATGTTAAGGTGGAACAGGAAGGAACACCGAATCCACAGTTAAAGGGTCTTCGAAAAGTATTTCTGAAAAAAGGAGAGACACAACATATCAGCATTTGCTTAAATCAGGAAGCGTTTGGATTATATAATGAAGCGGGTGAACTGGTTGTTACAGAAGGCGATTATAGTATTTATGTTGGTATGAGCCAGCCGGATACAAGAAGTGAGCAACTGACAGGACAGAAAATAGAACGATATAAAGTAACAGTAAAGGAAACCTACATTTTGTAGGTTTCCTCTTGTCATATTAAGAGGAAATGAATGATGGGAATTTATTTGGATCATGCAGCAACCACTAGGATGAGAGATGAAGTGATAGAAGAGATGATGCCTTATTTTCAGACACATTATGGTAATGCAGCCAGCAGCTATGGACTTGGTGTGGAAAGTAGAAGGGCATTGAACCATGCAAGGACTAGTATTGCGGATACCTTGCAGGCAAAGCCGGAGGAAATTTATTTTACATCTGGTGGAACAGAGGCTGATAACTGGGCAATTAGAGGAATTACAGAGGCATGTAAAGAGAAGGGAAAACATATCATTACTTCCAAAATAGAACATCCGGCAGTGTTGCAAACATGTCGATTTCTGGAATCTCAAGGATATGAGATTACTTATCTGAATGTGGATTCATCAGGAAGCGTTGATGTAAAAGAATTGGAATCAGCTATTCGAAAGGATACGATTCTGATAAGTATTATGTATGCTAATAATGAAGTGGGAACCATACAGCCTGTGCAACAGATTAGTGAGATTGCACATGCTCGTGGTGTGTTATTTCATACCGATGCAGTGCAGGCATATGGACAGATACCAGTTTCTGCGAAGAGAGATGGATTTGACATGCTTAGTGCCAGTGCTCATAAGTTTAATGGTCCTAAGGGAGTTGGATTTTTATATGTTAGAGGTTATCAGAAAATAGATAGTTTTATCCGAGGTGGAGAGCAGGAAGTAGGAAAACGGGCTGGAACAGAAAATGTACCGGGAATTGTAGGAATGGCTAAGGCTGCTGAACTTGCGCAGCAGGAAATGCCGGAGAGAATGCAGAGAACCCAAAGGCTGAGAAACTTGTTATGGTCACGGATTTCAGAAGAAATACCTAAGGTAACAAGTAATACGAGTGCTAAGGATATTTTACCTGGAATACTGAATGTCAGTTTTGGAGGAAGAGAATCTGCGCAGATGTTAGGACATTTGGATAGAAAAGAAATTTATGCATCGGGCGGTTCTGCATGTTCTTCTCAGGATAGAAAGCCATCTCATGTATTGTTGGCAATGGGAAAGACACCAGAAGAAATACGTGGGGCGGTTCGATTTTCGTTAGGATATGACAATACAGAAGAAGAAATAGAGCTGGTAATGGATGTTCTGACGAAAATGCGATAGAAATGCATGTGATAATGAGCATATTACATGCTTAAATATTAAGTTATATTAACAACATAGTAAAAATAGATAAAAAGATGATAAGATTTAAGGAGTGTTTTGTTACCATTCCATGTAACTTAGTAATAGACATAAGTAGTTTTGACTGCATAGTGTTATTTTAAAGAGAAGGAGTATAAGTGAACGGCATGGTAAGAAAATGCAAAAGATTTTTAATGCTTGCATTGACTGCATTACTTGTTTGCAACGAAATAGTGGTTGTGGAAGCAAGTGGTGCTGGGCAGGTAACTGTTGTAGAAGATGTGCAGCAGGAGAATGAAGAGAAGGAAAATAATGAAACAGAAGGAATGAGTCTGACAGCCCAAGAGGAGGAGTTGGTCGAGTCAGAGCAAACAAAAGGGAAGGAAGAGGTGACCACAGAAGCGGAAGTGGAGGATGAAGCAGAAGTGGATACAGAAACCGAGTCAGAGATAAACACGGAGGCAGAGACAACAACAGAGGAAGAAACGGAAACAGAAGTGGAAACAGAGACAGAAGCTGAAGCAGAGACAGAAGTGGAAACAGAGACAGAAGCAGAAACAATAACAGAAGAAACAACCGAAGAACTGACCACGGAAGAATTGACAGAAATCGAAGAAAATGGGACAGCTCTTGCAATGGCTATTGATGAAGGTGAGAATTATGCTACATATGCAGCTGCCGGGTTAGAGCAGGTTGTAGTATGGGGAGCTGAGACTGTAGAAAATGAGGATGGAAGTGTACAATTTACATTTCCGAAACAGTATGATCAGCTTTGCTTTAAAATTCCTGAGGATGTAGATAAGTCTAAATTAGCAAAGATAATTGTCAATACAAACGATGATGCATCAAGCTTAGCAATAAAAATCTTAAACTCTGACGGATTAGCGGCAGATGGTTCAAATGAAGCAGCTGTAGCATATGGAACTTCTTCAATTGATGTGAGTGAAGAGCTGACAGTGGACGATTTGAAGTGTTTTGGACTCATGGGACTGGCAGATGAATATAAGATTACCATTGATAGTATAACCTTTGAGTATGGCGAGGGAAAACGAGGAGAGCAGAATACTCAAAGTGAGAATGAATTTACATTTGATCAGTTAGAAGTAGTAGCAGAGCATAGTGTAACAAAAGAAATTACAGAAACAGGCGCTTTAAAGGCTTCTTATGAGGCACAGTGGGGTGAGATTCGTTTCGCAGTGCCTGAAAGTGTAGATGTAACTAAAATAGACAGGTTAATTGTGAATCTTAATTCCGGAGATGCGTCTAAGCTTTCTTTAAAGTTTTTGTCGGGATATGATTTTAGTGCAACGGATATTGAATTGGCAGCAGGCTATGAGACAACGGTACTTGGAACTGGTAAAGTTGATAATCGTGAGGATATCAAGTACTTTGGTATTATGGCAATGGCAGATGACGTAAATGTTGAAATTGCTAACGTTGTATTTGAAATGGATGAAGGATCGGCTGGCGGCACAATAACTGGCATTCAGCATGAAGTTCCTGATTTAAGAGATGCCGTTGCTGAAAAAACAGATAGCAAGTTTATTACCGGTGTATCTATTACAAATGATGAAATATCAGATGAATATTTGATGGCACTTGTTACAAAGCATTTTAATGCCGTAACGTTAGGGAATGAATTGAAGCCGGACTGCTTGTTTGGTTATAGCAGTAAATGTCCGGAAAAAGAAACCATTACATTTAACGGCGTTGAGATGGAAGTTCCTACGTTGGATTATAGCAAACCGGAAATGATGTTAGATGCTATCTTAGAGTGGAATGAGAATAATCCAGATGACTTTATTAGTGTACGTGGACATGTTCTTGTATGGCATTCTCAGACACCGGAATGGTTCTTCTGCAAGGACTATGATGTAGATAACGGTTACGTAGATAAGGATACCATGACATTACGTCAGGAATGGTTTATCAAGACTGTTTTAGAGCACTTTACAGGTGAAGACAGTAAGTATAAGGATCTGTTCTATGGCTGGGATGTTGTAAATGAGGCAGTCAGCGATGGAAGAGGAACTTATAGAAATGGTGATGAGAATTCTACTTGGTGGAAAGTATATGGAAGTAATGAATTTATCATTAATGCTTTCCGCTTTGCGAATAAGTATGCACCAGCTGATGTAGAGCTTTATTATAATGATTATAATGAATGGGTATCCAGTAAGGTAGATGGTATCGTTCAATTATTGAAGGATGTAAAGAATGCAGAAGGTACCAGAATCGATGGTATGGGTATGCAGGGACATTATGGAACCGATTCTTCACCGGCAATTGAAGATATAAAAAAAGCAGCAAGAGCTTACGCAGAGGTAGTTGGCAAGATTCAGATTACAGAGCTTGACTTAAAGGCAAGTAATGCATATGACGGAACATCTGCTACAAGGGATGCAGAATATACGAAGCAGGCATATCGTTATAAAGATATCTATGATGCTATTATTGAGCTTCGTGCAGAAGGTGTTAACTTATCAAATATGACTATCTGGGGTGTTATTGATAAGAATTCATGGTTGCAGACTTCTAATTCTGTAGGTGGTGCTTCCGATGGAAGAAAGAAGCAGTGTCCATTACTATTTGATGATTATTATCAGGTTAAGCCTGCTTACTGGGCTTTTGTGGATGAGACAAAGTTAGAGCCTGAGATTAAAAGCTTTGATATCTCACAGGTAGTAGATGATGCATTTACCGCATCAACATCTCTTGAGGTCAAGGCAGGAAGTGCTCAGATGACCGTTAGTCCTGTATGGGATAAAGACGGAATCCATGTGCTTGCAAAGGTTAAGGATGCAACAGTGGATGATACTGATGCAGTTGCTGTTTATACTTCTATAAATGGAGATATTAAGAAAGTAGAAGCTGCACGTAAAGATGGAACTGCAACAGATGATGGTTATGAGGTTGTGTTAGATGTTGTTTGTGATGAGGCAGCAATGCATATTACATCAGAATTCTTAATAGATTTTGTATTGACAGATGGAGCAACTTCAAAGCCATACAATGACTATACCATGAATCAGGAGCAGTCTGATAAGTATTTTGCAAAGGCTTGTTTAAAGCCGTATATTATGATTCCGAAGGGAACTGTTACTGTTGATGGAACAAGAGAAGAAGCTTGGGATAAGGCAGTAGAGGTACCATTAACTATCGACCTTGGCTCAAATGTAGAAGCTAATGCAAGATTAGTATGGGATGAAGATTATCTGTATGCATATGTAGATGTAACAGATGCTGTTTTGAATAGTGATAGCGCAAATGCTCATGAAAAGGACTCCCTTGAGCTCTTTATTGATGAGAATAATCATAAGTCTACTTCTTATGAAGAAGATGATAAGCAGTATCGTATTAACTATCTTAATGAGCATTCATTCAACGGAACAAAGTGTCTGGAAGAGAATATGAAGGCGGCTACTACAAAAACAGATAAGGGTTATGCGATAGAAGCTGCATTTGCATGGACAGATATTGAGCCGGCAGCGGATATGAAGATAGGTCTGGAATTACAGATTAATGATGCAGATGATTCTGGAAAACGTATTGGTACATTAAGTTGGTATGATACATCTGGTAATGGGTGGTCTAGTCCGGAAGTATTTGGTACAGCAATTTTAGTGGATGGAAACGAAGAAGATAATACTCCTGTGCAGCCAGAACCTGAAGATAAGCCGGATACACCAGTAGATCCAAAGCCTGAAGACAAGCCAGACACAGGAAATAGTTCTTCAGAAACACAGAACAATGGTGGTAGTACAACTACGGTAACACAGACTACAAAATTGCAGACTATCACAGACAGTAAAGTTCCATTAGCACCAAGTATTGTGGATGAAAATGATACCTCTGTAAGTATTGTATTTTCAGAAAAGAAGGCATTACTTCGACAGTCATTATTAAGCAAGTATTATGGAAAAGTATATACTTTCATGGCACATCTTGGTAATGGAATTGGCTTTAGCATGGATGCAAATGCAATTGGTGGAAAAGACGTAGATTTAAGTGCAACACTTCAGGTAGTAGAGCAATTTGCGGATGGATTCCAATCCTTTAAGATGAATACACAGCAGAATACCGTATTGAACGGTGAGCTGGGTATTCATGTAAATGTGGGGGTACAGTATGCGGGATTACAGGCGTATATTTTCCAGAAGAATATTACGACAGGATTGTATGAATTAAAGAATACGATGCCTGTTAATGAAATTGGAAATGTTGCTGTTATGACAAATACCGTAGCAGATATGTATATATTAATTGCAAAATAAGGATAAGAAAGGAGCGTGAAAACGCTCCTTTTCCTATTTTATAGCCTGTAATAACATATCATAATCCAAGTCAAGATAACGGTGTACGGTCTCTTCATTGTTGGCAAGTAAGAGAAGTGCTTTGCCAATTTCATAGAAAAGCTCTGTTTCAGTGGATTGGTGTTCTACATAAGAACAGGCAGCTCTGTTTATCATTATTTTCCCTAGTAATTCTATAAGCTGGTTATAATGACTAGTGATAAATTGTAGTCCCTGATCGGTAACCTGACAAGCTTCTTTTGTGCGGTTGGCACTATATAGAAAACGACTCTGATAAAAAATGGAGGAAGCATATAGTGTGCCAATCAGAGAGGGATGATGATAGCCACGATTCAGATGAGAAAGTATAGTGGACATCAGGTTAATGGCTGGAGAAAGATCTTCATCCGTCAGAAAATGTTTCTGTTTCCAATAAAAGGCAGTTGCCATATAGAGCATAGACCATAGCTCGTTGACACTAAAAAAGTCATAGTCATTTATCCTTTCAAGTGAGAAATCTGTTTTTGTCAGTAAAATACTTTGAAAAGCAAGTTCATAAGCTTTATCAAATTCACCATCCAGATTTACCAAAATATGTGCCTGTTTGCCCATTAAGTATTGCTTAGGGTCTCCGGATGCATAAAAGGAATAATTCTTTTCTAAAGATTTGATGTATATTCTGGCGGTATCATACTTTGATGCACTTAGCAGGCGTTCAATTTCAAAACAATGCTCATTGTATAAATCGTTGTCTGCTGTACTTAGATTGGTAAAAAACATATAAGGATTTACACCAAGTTTATGAAGCAGCTTGGATGCCATTTCAGGAGATGGTGTTTTGCTTCCGTTTTCTATTTTTGAAATATATTCTGCACTGCATATACCCTCTGCCAGCTGCTTCTGGCTAAAGTGCTTTTGCAGACGTAATTGTTTGATAATATGGTCTATTTTATAGATTCCCATGTATGTCACTCCTTGACTATTTATCGTTTCTTCTGAAATGGAACAAAAATTCCGAATTTATTATAACATATGAAAAGACTTTTGATGTTTAAATTACACGAATTGTATTTCATGGAGCACGTATGGAATAATGCAAGGGTTGACTGAGAGTTCTATTGTTTCTGGTTGAGATAGTGTGCTACGCTTTTGGGGAAGTGGGATGTTGTATGGAAACTTGCTGCTTTAGAAACAGAAAAAAGGGAGTTATAGAGATATGGAACATGTGTATAAGAATCAATATCTGGTAGAGAAGATAAAAGAAAATGTTTCATCCATAATCGTAGGAAAGGAAGAGATACTATCCTTAATTATGACTGCGATTGTGGCTGGGGGACATGTTCTTTTGGAAGACGTTCCGGGAACAGGAAAAACAGTCATGGCAAAATCGCTTGCAAGAAGTATAGAGGCTGATTTTTCAAGAATACAGTTTACACCGGACTTATTACCATCAGATGTGGTTGGACTTAACTATTATAATCAGAAGGAAGGAGATTTTGTATTAAAAAAAGGACCTGTTTTTGGAAATATTGTGTTAGCGGATGAAATTAACCGTGCAACACCCAGAACACAATCTAGCTTATTGGAATGTATGGAGGAATGTCAGGTTACCATTGATGGACAGACGCAGAAGCTTGGTATGCCGTTCCTTGTTATTGCAACCCAGAATCCAATAGAAACAGCAGGCACCTTTCCATTGCCGGAGGCACAGTTGGACAGATTTTTGATGAAGCTTTCTATGGGATTGCCAGAGAGAGAAGAGGAGATTGCAATCATGGAAAGATTCCTGGCTGATGCCTATAGGATGGACAAAACAAAGGAACTGGGGGCGGTCTGCTCTTGTGAACAGTTGCTAGTAATGCAACAGGAGGCATCAAAGGTATATGTTCATAGGCTTATTATGGAATATATCTCAGACATTGTTCAGGCAACGCGTAAGCATCCAGCGATAAAAATGGGAGTGAGTCCTAGAGGAACGCTTGCTATGCTACGTGCTGCAAAGGCATATGCATATGTGTGTGGAAGAGGCTATGTAGTGCCGGAGGATATTAAGACATTGGCAGTGCCTGTATTTGCTCACAGGTTAGTGATAGCAACAGGTTTTTATAGTGAAGTACAAAAACAGAACATGGTGGAGGAGATACTCTCAAAAATAGCAGTACCTACGGAAGAGTGGCATAAGTAATGAGTCTTATATTTATTGGAATAGGAATTTATTTGATTCTTTTGTCAGCAAAGTGCATCTATGCAAAATCTTGGAGTAAAGGAATTTCGGTACAATTAGGATTATCAACAACAGAGGCGTATCCAGGGGATAGGGTTATGATTACGGAAACGGTTATGAATGATAACTGGTTGCCATTACCTATGATTCATGTAAAATTTGCCATTGACAGAAGCCTTGTATTTGACAATCATATTGAAAATACAAGTGTATCTGACCAGTGCTATAAGTGTGATGTTTTTGCCATGTTGTTTTATCAAAAGATAACGAGGACTCTGTCTGTTACCTGCACAAAGCGAGGATACTTTTATATAGATGAGCTTGATGTGGTATCAACGGATTTATTTATGAAAAATGTAGTATCCATTACCCGGCCGGTTAAGCAAAGTCTTATGGTATATCCTAAGCAGTTATCCTCTGAACAGATAGAGATTCCTTATCAAAGAATCATGGGAACGATGGTTACGCAACGGTATACGTATGAGGATCCCTTTGAGTTTCGTGCTATCAGAGAATATCAGACCTATGATACGATGCGCTCGATTAATTGGAATGCGTCGGCAAAAACTGGTGATTTGAAGGTAAATGTGTATGAGAATACAGCCTGTCAGGAGGTCTGCCTTTTGCTGAATCTGGAAAGTGAAGGAATCTGGGAATATGAAGAATTAAAGGAAATAAGTATCTCACTTGTTTGTAGTTTGGCATGCCGTTTGATGAAACAAGGGATAAGAGTGAGCATTATTTCTAATGGCGTTGATACGGTAACCAAGCAGTCTGTTCATATTGAATCAGGGAGTGATGAAAGTCATAGAAAGACTGTTATGACACAAATGTCAAGAATTGATTTAGGAAAATCAATGCAGGAATTTACAACATTGCTGGAAGAGAGTTACAGGCAGATTGCCAAGGGGGCTATGCTGGTTATGGTATCTACATGCAAAAAGGAAAGTCTGCAAAAGTCATATACAAGGATAGTAGCGGAAACGTCGGATTCATTATGGATACTGCCTATGCTGTCAGAAATGGATGGCAATATAGATTATTATGATATGAGTAAAGTAATTCGTTGGGAGGTGTAAAGCTTACCATGACTGAAAAGAATAATACAATGGCGATTATACTTAGAATGCTTGAACTAGGGATGCAGGCGCTTAGTTTTTTCATTGTCTTATTGATGTTATCCTATAACCTGATAAAGCTAAGTATTTCTAGTGTTGCTGAGTGCTTTTTGCTTGCGGTTTTGCCGGTTATACTGGTTTATATGGTAAGAGCCAGGGTAAGGAGTAACATACTAATTGTGATTATTCATGCTGGTGTTGCTGGTTTCTTTATGATTTATGGAAAAACACCAGATGAAAGCTTGGTATATCTGTTATTTGGAGTAGCATTGCTGCTTTTTTCTCTAAGTCTTTGTAAGTCGCAAAAAGAGAAGGGAGCAGAAAAGATACCGATTGGTTTTGCAAGCTTGTTTGTATGCGCAGTTTGGATTGGTAATGTAACAGGATTAGAACAGATGGCCAAGGCAGGTATGTATGGTGGAGGTATATTTATCATTCTATATATACTTTATCTGAATTTTGATAACATGAATCGGTATATGATAATGAATCGGGAAATTGCAGGTTTACCGGTGAAGGAGATGGTAGTCGTCAATGTGTTACAGATGTCTGTGCTTGTGACTTTGTTTGTGGCGGTTATATTTGTGATAGGAAATACCTATGTGAGCAGAATGGTAGAAATCATAGGGGTGCTTTTCCTTGACGGATTAAAGGCTATATTGCGTTTTGTTTTTTCTATAGGAAAGGATTTGGAATCCGGATATTATATTCCGAAGATAGAGCCTGGAGAGAGTGGAGAAGCGATATTGCATGCACTTATGGAAGATAGCATTTGGACAGAAATTCTAAATGGAATCGGTATGATATTTGGGGGTATTCTAGGAGTAGTATGTCTTATTGGATTATGCATTGGTATTGCTTTGATTATCATTAAGAGTCTGAAAAATATGTCCCCGGATGCGGAAAATGATGTGAAAGAATTTGTTGTGCCAAAGGATATAACAGAATTTCGCTGGGGAAAAAAGGAGAGACGGCAAAACGATATTGGAACGGGAAATAATGGAAAATTAAGAAGAATCTATAAATCACATGTAGAAAAATCGGTAAAGCAAAAAGGAGATACAATTTCGGTAACGATGATGCCATATGAAATATCGAAGCAGCACATGCAAGATGTGGCAGAGCTTGCAACAGGGTTATATGAGAAGGCCAGATATAGTGATTTGAGTGTTACAAAGGAAGAGATTGCAAGCTTGAAAAAGGGGTTGAAGTAATAAAAGGTGTCGGTTCATTAAAACCGACACCTTTCGTATATTATAAACCTTATAATATATACGTCCAGTCATCCATAATCGCTTCACAAGCCTCCGGATCAAGCTCATCAATGGCGGAACAGAGCTTTTTGAACAGCTCTAAGGAATGTCCTTCGTAGCGGTACTGGGACAGTGTATCTTTCACTGCCTCCATGCGATCCATATCCAGATCATCCAATGCTTCTTGGAGTTTTTCAAATTCTTCCAGAAGAATACTCTTACGAATGATTTCTTTCTGGTCTGCATTAGTTTCCGGTTCTTCCGGGAAAAATGGTTTCAGTATTCCTTCATAATGGGAATAGAGCTCAAGTAATGCAGGTGTCTTTTCCAGGATAAGCTCTTCGTTTAGAGCATTTCCGGCAGCTTCCAGTTCAGCAGCATCCTCAGACAACTTATTGGCGCCAATTTGCTTGGAAGCACTCTTTAGAGCATGTACTTCAATGGTATAGCTATGCCAGTTCTTCTCTTCGAAGTATTGCTTGATGAGAGCATGCTTTTTCGGAATCGTATGGTAATAATCCTTTAATACATTCCAGAAGAGCTTGGCACTGCCAAGAAGCTTCAAGGCAGAAGCAGTATCAAGATCCTGAATAACAGGTGCAGCTTCTTCCTGTGGTTGTATACGGTTCTCTTTTCCTGCCTGCGTATTCTTCGTATTGATATTTTTCAGCTTGGCTTTAGGAAGCCAGCGCTTTAGCTTTGCGACAAGGATACGAACCTCGATTGGTTTTGCAATAAAGTCATTCATGCCTTCCTGAATAAACATTTCCTTGATACCGAATACAGCATTGGCAGTAAGGGCGATAATTGGGACATCTTCGTATTCCTTATGGAAACGTCGGATAATATGTGTTGTTTCCACACCATCGATTTCCGGCATCATGTGATCCATCAGAATTAAGTCATATTTCTTTTTGCTGATTTTATCAATGGCATCCTGACCACTGGTAGCTGTTTCTACTTGCATGGACAATGGTTCCAGCAATCCTTCGCAGACGGTCAGATTAACCGTATTATCGTCTACGATGAGAATTTTGGCTTCTGGTGCCGTAAAATCATAGAATTCATCAGAGGCCTCCTGATTATCAAAAATATGTATCTCTTCATTAAAAATAGCAGCTAAGTATAAGGAAGACAGAGGTTTTTTAGCAAGTATCACATTCGGAATGTCATAGCTTTGTGTTGACTTAAAGCTCACTAAAACAATCGCAGTCATATCAGGATGGCTGGTAATAAAGCTCTGTACTTCTGGAGTAAAGGACTTTGCTTCTAAAAACAGGTAGGAATGATAACCTTCAAGCTTTTCTAACAATTCGGTAACAGAAGACATATTCTGATAGGAGTATCCTAAACGTGTTAAGTCTTCTTCAAGCTGACTGGATATATAGGAGTTCTCGATATAACCATAAAGAGTCTCCTGCTCAGAATGGTTTATCTGAATGGATGGTTCCATGTCAATAACCTTCTGGGGGAGATTGAAGGAGAAGGTACTGCCTGAACCATAAGTGCTTTCTACATGGATATCGCCATGCATGAGCTGAAGTAACTGTTTACTAATGGCAAGACCGAGGCCTGAACCTTCAATGTTGCGGTTGCGTTTACTGTCAAGCTGTTGGAAGGATTGGAAGAGCTTTGACATATCTGTCTTCTTGATACCAATTCCGGTATCCTCTACGGAGAAGAGTAGTTCAATATCTTCATCATCAATCTCTTTATAATCAAAGGAAAGCTTGACCTGACCGCTTGTGGTAAATTTAACGGCATTGTTGGCAAGGTTAATGATAATCTGCTTGAGGCGGATATTGTCACCAACCAGCTTTCTTGGAATCTTAGGATTCATATCAAGGATAAATTCCACATCTTCCTTTTCCAAACGTGTGCTCACAATACTGGAAATATCGTTAATGACAGAGACTGGTTCGTATTCTTCCTCTACAATATCCATTTTGCCCGATTCTACCTTGGAGAAGTCCAAAATGTCATTGATAATGGTAAGAAGTGTTTTACCGGAGGATTTTATCTGATTAATATAGTCTCTGGCATTTGGTGGAAGGTCTTCTCGAAGCGCCATTTCTGCAAGACCGATCACTGCGTTCATAGGTGTTCGGATTTCGTGGCTCATATTAGCAAGGAAATCTGACTTTAGGTTTGCAACCTTTTCAATCTCAATATTAGCCTGATGCATGATGTATTTGTGGTACGAAATGGTAGAAAGGATATTGGTCAAGGTATAGAGGAAATCAGCAGCATTTTCTACCTTGCTCCGCTCAACAACAGGAACTTCCAAAGCGGATTGCAGATAGTTAATCAAATCCACATCGATTTCGGCAGCAACTTGCATAATCTTGGTAATATCAGGTGGTTCTGTAAGAACCTGTCCGCCTACAAAACAGCCAATCATGGTGTCGCCAGCCATAATCGGAGCGGCAAAATCCATAAGCCCGGCATGACAGTAGTAGGTAATGGAGGAGCCGGACTTTAGAGCAAGCTCGGCACCGCGTTTGTCACACTGTTCACAACGTAGACATCCTAAAACAGATTTTCTGGTGTATTTAGCACAATAATCAGTATAATTGGAGCCTCTGGTAATGGGTTTTCCATTGGCATCGGTTATCTGTGCAGCAAGTCCAGTCATTTTTGCAAAGGCATCCTGTATTCTTTGCAGCATTTCGACCTCGAACAAGTCGGTCAGGGTAATTTCATCATGCATGGAGCTACCTCCTTAGCCTAATATCTCATGAACCTTGGTTAATAGAGTTTCTTTGTCAATTGGTTTTAACATATATCCCCTTGGCTTTAAGGATAAAGCCTTTTGAATCATAGAAGCGTCATTGACTCCGGTTAGGAAGATAACAGGGATATTGGCTGTCTTTGGATTAGCCAAGAGCTTTTCAAATACTGCTGGACCATCCTCTTCCGGCATGGCATAGTCTAAAAGAATTAAATCAACGGTTTTGTTTTGAAGATATTTTAGTGCAATTTTCCCGCTGATGGCAGTAGCAACTTCATATTCAGAGCCAAGCTGTTCCTTGATTGCCTTTAGCATACCGGGCGCATCATCAATAATCATAATACGCTTTGGTCTGTCAGGTTCCGGAGCTTCAGCTGGTTCTGGTGTTAGGTCTGCCTCCGGAAGGGCAAGGGCTTTTTCTAATTGTGACAATAGATATAACGTATTTTCAGAATCCATTGTGCTGTTGTCGATTGTCTCATAAGGCTGCTTGTCTTTTGGAACAGCTTTATTTAGGAAGGTAAGTAGCTTTTCCTGAATGGTTACTAAGGTAATTGGCTTTACGAGAAGTAGTTCTTCCTTACTGGCAGACAGCTTGGAGAAAAGACCATAATCATCATAATCACAGATAAGAACCAAAGGGATTTTTGATTTTTCCAGATGATTATGAAGGTTATTGATTGCAATCATATCATCTCTGTTTTCAGCATTCATACAAAAAACAACGGCATGAGGCTGAAAATATTTTACATGTCCTAGTAAATCGGCAAAACGCATGGATGAGGTAAGACAATCAAAAAAGGTATCCATCTGCATAAAGAAGTCATTGATAAGACCTTTATTTTTACCGACAAGTAAAAGCTTGTATTTCATAATCGAATCCTCCTTTATAAGTAAAAATATATAAAAAACATATAATTGTCAGCATATATAATTAATTGTAGCACAATTACATAAAATAATAAATAGAAATATATTCCCAAAACAGATTGTGTTTGTTATGATATGGTTATATTTTCAACGTAATTATGAAGGTACGGAATAATTACTGAACAGTAATAGAAAAGAGGCTAAGAATATGGATAAGATTCGTTCAAGCTATGAACATACAATCTATGCGAGCTATATTGGTTATATTACACAGGCAATTGTGAACAATTTTGCTCCGCTACTATTTCTGACATTTGTGTCAGATTACAATCTGTCACTGGATAAGATTACATTGATTACAACGATTAATTTTGCTGTGCAGCTATTGGTTGATCTGATTGCAACTAAGGTGGTAGACCGAATCGGTTATCGGAAGTGTGTTGTGACGGCACATATTTGTGCGGCACTAGGATTAATCGGAATGGCTGTATTTCCCGCAATATTGGGAAATGCCTATGCGGGAATTCTGACAGCGGTTGTGTTTTATGCAATTGGTGGTGGCATCATTGAAGTACTGATTAGTCCGATTGTAGAGGCCTGTCCTACAACGAAAAAGGAGGCAGCGATGAGTCTGCTACATTCCTTTTACTGTTGGGGACATGTAGGTGTTGTTATCGTATCAACCGTATTTTTCCATGTTTTTGGAATTGAAAATTGGAAGCTGATGGCTTGTATCTGGGCGATTGTACCGCTTTTTAATGTTCTTTATTTTAGTTTCGTGCCAATTTATCATATCTCAGAGGGGCATGAGAAGATGCCACTGCGTACCCTGCTTCGTCAGAAAGTATTCTGGCTCTTAATGATTGTAATGGTTTGTGCAGGAGCTTCAGAACAGGCAATGAGTCAATGGGCGTCTGCCTTTGCTGAGTCGGCATTGCAGGTATCTAAGACTGTGGGTGATCTTGCAGGTCCATGTACGTTTGCTGTTTTTATGGGAATGGCAAGAGCACTATATGGAAAATATAGTGATAAGATACCGTTAAAACAGATGATGATAGGCAGTGCGGTTCTTTGCATCGTATGCTATTTGGTGGCAGCACTTGCGCCAACTCCCATGCTAGGATTATTAGGCTGTGCTGTCTGTGGTTTTTCCGTTGGTATTTTTTGGCCGGGAACCTTTAGTATTGCTGCATGGAATCTTCCAAGTGGAGGAACCGCTATGTACGCTTTGATGGCGCTTGCCGGGGATGTTGGATGTGGTTCCGGACCAACGGTGGTTGGAATGGTGGCAAATGCAAATAACGGAGATTTAAAAACAGGAATTATCTTGGCAATTATATTTCCTATTCTGATATTAATTGGAATCCCGATGCTGCGTGGTAGAGAGTGATAAACGTAGTGCGCAAAGATGTTTTGAACATTCTTTGTAGGTAGAGAAAAAGGAAGGTTAAGAACATGCTACAAAAAGAAAAGCTTCAGGAGTTCTATCGGTCTGAATATGCCCGTTCGGCAAAGCACAGGCTGAATCCGTCCAGAAAAACAAATGGTTATGAACAGCAGATATTAAAGCTGTGTAAAAGAATAAAGCGTGAAAAAAAAGGAAGGGTAAATATTGGCTATCTGGTGTATTACCATAGAGAAATCAATCATTTACTTTTAATAGCGACGACGAAACAGAATCAGAAAATGATAGGGCTTGTCTATGATGAGGTGCTTCCTTGTCTTATGGAGCTTGATATTTCTATGCTGTCACGACCGGATAAAGAGGAGTTGGATGAGGAATTTATTCAATATGCCGTGTCGCAGCAACCAAAGAAAATTTGTAATAAAACGCTGTTAGAGTTGGTTATGATTTATAAAGACCAGAGAATTCGTAAAAAGGTAGCAGAGCTTGTTCCGTCAAGACCTGAGATGGAGTTCCCGGAAAGTCTGGAAATGAAGCGTAAGTTTATTCTGCATATTGGGCCTACCAATAGTGGTAAGACTTATCATGCGTTGGAACGATTAAAGTCTGCAAGAGACGGTGTGTATCTTGGCCCCTTGCGACTTCTTGCATTAGAAGTATACGAGAAAATGATGGAATATGGTACGCCATGTACCATGCTGACTGGGCAAGAGTGTATTGAAGAACCGGACAGCCGAGTTGTAGCCTCTACCATTGAGATGTTAGATATTGATAAATTTTATGACATAGCTGTCATTGATGAGGCACAGATGATTACGGATACGGACAGAGGTCATTCATGGACAAGAGCAATCTTAGGAATTAAGGCAAAGGAGATTCATATCTGTATGAGTCCTACAGCCGAGGCGGTTGTGACACATTTGATTGAGCTGTGTCATGATACATGGGAGAGCAATCATTATGAGCGAAAGACACCATTGGTATGTGAAAGGAGTGCATTTATCTTCCCGAATGATGTGAAGCCTGGAGATGCATTGATTGTTTTTTCCAAGAAATCAGTGCTTGATATTGCAGGACGATTAGAGGCTAGGGGAATTAGTTCCAGTGTTATCTATGGAAGTCTTCCACCGGAAATCCGACGAAAGCAGATGCAGCTGTTTAATGAGGGAACGAATCAGGTTGTAGTGTCAACCGATGCCATTGGCATGGGGTTAAATCTGCCTGTGCAGAGAATCGTATTTATTGAAACAGAGAAATTTGATGGAATACAGCAGCGAAAGCTGGTTGTTTCAGAAATCAAGCAGATTGCAGGACGTGCAGGACGTTTTGGTGTATATGATACCGGCTTTGTGAATGCGATGGGAGCAGAGGAGCTTGGCTATATTAAGAGCTTATATCAGGCAGAGGAACAGCCGATAGAGAAGGTAAGTCTTGGCTTTCCACAGGTACTTTTAAATCTGCCGGAACCATTGGATACCATTTTAAAAACATGGCATTCGGTAGAAGCACCTGCGCCTTTTGAGAAAATCAGTATTGATGAAATCCTCTATCTATATGAAAAAGCAGAGAAAAACAGTGCAAGAATCGATGGCTTTGAGGACAAGCATATATTATATCGAATGGTTACCTGCCCTATTGATATCAAGAATCCACGTGTTATTTCTCTGTGGCTTCGCTATTGTGAGACCTATACGGCGGACAGAAGTCTTATGAAGCCGAATATTAACCAGATTCGTTTTGATGGTATTGGAAAATACGAAACTTATTATAAGCAGTTAGAGCTTTATTATCAATTTTCTGAGCGTTTTGGCAAGGAGATCGATGGACAGTGGTTGGCGAAAGAACGTGAGAGGACGGAGCTTGCTATTATGAAGTGCCTTGCAAAAGGGAAAATGGAATATATCTCAACCTGTCGTTATTGTGGTAAGCGACTTCCGGTTGGATATGGTTTTAATGTATGCAGACAGTGCAGGGGTTAGAGGACAAAGGTACGGTTATGTCAGATGTACGCTGATAGAAATGAAAGTTAGAATGGATTTTGTATGCATAGAAGGGATTGGGCTAGATGTCGGAACAGTTTTCAAGGACAGAATTACTAATTGGCAGTGATGGTATGGAAAAGCTCCAAAAGGCAAGAGTTGCTGTATTTGGTGTCGGAGGTGTTGGCGGTTATGTCGTAGAAGCACTTGCAAGAAGTGGTGTAGGAACGTTGGATATTATTGATGCAGATAAGGTATGTCTGTCGAATCTGAATCGTCAGATTATCGCAACACATAAGACGATTGGAGAATACAAGGTAGATGCTGCAAAGGAACGAATTTTGGATATTAATCCAAGGGCTGTGGTAAATGCCCATCGTTGCTTTTATTTACCGGAAACAGCTGAACAGTTTGATTTTACACAGTATGATTATGTAGTGGATGCTATTGATACGGTAACAGGTAAGATTGAACTTGTTATGCAGGCAAAAAGGGCGAATACACCGATAATCAGTTCGATGGGAGCTGGAAATAAGATGGATCCGACTGCGTTTCGTGTGACAGACATTTATAAAACCAATGTTTGTCCTCTTGCCAAGGTAATGCGTAGAGAACTTAAAAAACGTGGAATTAACAAGTTAAAGGTTGTTTATTCTGAAGAAAAGCCATTAGTTCCAATGGCAGGTGGTGAGTGCCAGCAGGAAGATGCCAGCATGGATAATGTGAGAGAAGGCTCTCCAAGACGACAAACACCGGGCAGTAATGCCTTTGTGCCATCGGTTGTGGGATTAATTATTGCAGGTGAAGTGATTAAAGATATCATTGCAGGATAGAAAGTAAGATTTTATGTATAGGAGCATTGGCTTTGTATGTAGAAATAAAATCTAACAAGAGCTGAAAGGTACGATAAAGAATATGGAATTTAAAGGAATACAAAAACGAGAAGAGGGTAAGTTTATTACCCGTTATGATATTACCTATGAGACTGTGGATAAGCAGGAAAAGGTATATGAGATTATTAGTAGAAATAAGCAGTTAGAGAGTTTCGAGGAGTTGCATGGTAAAATGGCAGATGCGGTTGTCATTATTGTGACAGATGAAGCGGGGGAAAGGATTTTGGTAAATAAAGAATTCCGCCTTGCGGTAGGTGATTGGGTATATAATTTTCCGGCCGGATTAATCGATCCGGGAGAGGAGCCACAGCAAAGTGCTGCAAGAGAGCTTTGGGAGGAAACAGGGTTAGAGCTGTATGAGATTGATGACTTTATAGGAACAAGTTATAGCGCGGTAGGCTTTAGCAATGAAACAAATGTCTGTGTTGTTGGAAAGGCAAGAGGAGAATTTAGACCAAGTACTTCAACGGTAGAAGAGATAGAGCCAGGGTGGTTTACCAAGGCAGAAATCAGAGAGTTGTTAAAAACACAACGATTTGCAGCAAGAACACAGGCGTATTGCTATGTGTGGAGCAGAGAATAAATAAAGAATAAGGCAGTTGATAGAATGAGACTTATAGCGTTTTGTATGTGAACAAAGTGCTTTGTAAGGTTCATGCTATCAGCTGCCTTATTTTTAAGTTATTCGGTTATAAAATTTAATTGGCAAAGGTTCTAATTTTTAAATAGATACCACGCTCATCTGCAATTTTCTGACATGCTTCGATTTCATCCTGTGGAAGAACATCCACGATGGATAACTGTGTATGTGGAATGGATTCCTGTGCAAGAGAGGCAAACTCCAGAAGAGCAGGGAAAGCATTCTCAAACTGAGGTCTTGTGACAGCCTGATATTTTTCAGCTGTCGGTGCATTTAGGCTGATGGAAATGCTGTCAATGACTTCTGCAAGCTCAGGGATGATATTTCGCTTGTGATAGAGATTGCAAAGTCCATTTGTATTTAAACGGATTTTTAAGCCTAATGTTTCCTTTACATACTGCGCTGTTTTCAGTAAGGTTTCTAAAGCACAGGTTGGTTCTCCATAACCGCAGAAGACAAATTCATCGTAAGCAGAGAAATCAAAGGTATCGATAGCGGCCTTGATTTCTTCGAAAGAAGGTTCTTTTTCAAACCACATATTTGTGGCATCGCCAACGGTTTCCTTAGTGGTGCGTACGCAGAAGGTGCAGCTGCAATCGCAGCGGTTTGTGATGTTTGCATATACTTGATTTTTGTAGGTGTATAAAATATCAGCCATGTTTGTTTTTCCTCCTGATAATGATGATATGTTAAGTAAGTTCTATTTGTTTTTTGTCATGCAAGAGTTCTTTGGACGATTCTCTATTGAGTAGTAAGTCGGGCTTTTATATGAGCCTTATCTAATGCAAGACCAAAGATAACAAAGAAGATAGCACTGCCCCCAGATTGAATCAGACTTCCTGTCATGGAAGAAAGAAAGGCTGCTGAGAAGCTACCGAAAATAATATACTCTGCAAAGAAGTAACAGGTGCCGGAAATAAGATAAGCGATTATAGTAGCAATTATATTTCTGACAGTGATAATCTTTGTTGATTTATTGGTAAAAGGAATGGTAATCAGCATTTTGATGATGATAGTGGCTACTGTCCACATAGGAGCTGTCATTAAGTCTGCAAGTCCACCACCAATCGCTGCTGCCGCAAGTGCATACGGTGTAGGTAAAAGTGCTGCTGCAAGATAAATCAGGGAGTCACCAAAGTGGATATAACCTCCGTTTACCCCGATAGGTATATGACAGATATAGGCTGTCATAATCGTAATCATGGCGGCCATAAGTCCGGTTATCGTAAGGTATTTGACTTTTGTTGTTTGCTGTGAGTGTGATTTTGTAATGGGTTTTGTGTGCATATAGAAAGTCTCCTTTTTAATAATGAAGTTGCTGCATGGAAGCAGTGATATACGATTAAGAGATTAATAAACTCAAATATTTTTCAAAAGGAACGCCGTGGTTGCGGTCAATGTTTTCTTTCGAGGCTTCTTCAATTGCCGGATGCAGAAATGCAGCGGCTTTTTTTATTGCCTCTTGTGTAGATAGTCCCTGTACAAGAGAGCCTGCAATGACGGAAGCAAACAGGTCACCTGTTCCGGAGTAACTCTTGCCTGTAAAGTTTGTTTCATGGTAGAAGCTTTCCTGCTCAGAGATAGCAAGATTACCCATATATGCATGTGCTTCATCATGGCGTACAATTCCAGTGATAAGAATAGTCTGCATTGTTTCACCCTGAGTAAGTAATGAGTGTCCTACATCTTCGATTCGTTTTATATAATCAGTTTCGGTAGAATGCAATATCAATTCTTCATAATCAACATCGGCAAGAATGCAAAGCTCAGTCAGATTCGGAGTAATGACATTTGCACGTTTGGTTAGTGTTTTCATACCTTTCCGCAACTCATCTGTAAATATGGTATAACGCTTGCCGTTATCTCCCATAACAGGATCGGCAAGATAAAGTGTATCCTTGGTCTGGAACTGTTCTAAAAAATATAACACATTGTGAATCTGAGCAGCGCTGCCAAGATATCCGGAATAGATGCCGTCAAAGGTAATGTCCATCTTCTTCCATTCATCTGTAAAATAATTCATTTTACTGGTGTAATCATCACAGTAGTAGCTTGGAAATCCGGTTTGCGCTGAAAGAACGGCAGTTGGTAAGGGACATGCCTGAACTCCTAAACAGGAAATAACTGGAATCGCTGCTGTGAGTGAACACTTTCCAAAACCTGATAAATCATTGATAAGAGCAATTTTTTTCATGGTTTATAAGCTCCTTTTGTGTAATAGCATGAATATACAATATCGAAAAAGTGACATTTTGAAAATGGGCAATTTTGTTATTATTTAAGGGGACAGATTGAAACGTCTAAATTCAGGTTTAAGTGAGTATAAGTTTAGGCTGTGAGCACTCCTTTCAAGGCTGTATAAGGCGGATGAATATGCCTCAAATGCAAACCCGCTTGTTTGGTATTTCCTAAATGGAGCGTTCGACAGCTTCGATTAACGCCCTCTTGCGCAAACTCGTCCGCTTTGCGGACTCA
>JAFSGY010000047.1 GCA_017440575.1 Lachnospiraceae bacterium
ACGATTTCATATACCAGATGATGTAGGCCTCGTGAGGATGTACTTCCGATATACATACCCGGTCTTTTTCTTACCGCTTCAAGACCCTCCAAAATCTGTATTTGATCTGCTCCGTATTCAGCACTCATTACATTAACCTCCTAGTTTTCCTGTGTTACCGTTGCATTTGAAACCTTAAAAATCCGATTGATTTCAAAGCGGTTGTTCACAAATTCCTCCAAACCGGTACAGGTGATGATTGTCCGAATACCACCGATACTGTTGAGTAAATAATTCTGTCTATTACTGTCAAGCTCTGAAAGCACATCATCCAAAAGCAATAATGGTGTGTCTTTCGTAAGCTTTTTCACCAATTCAATCTCCGATAGCTTTAAGGAAAGCGCCGCAGTCCTTTGCTGCCCCTGAGAACCAAACTTGCGGATATCTATTGTCTCAGCCCTCTCCGCTTCATTCTCCAGATTCACCTTTCTAACCATAAAGGAAAAATCATCCCTGTGCGGGCCTACACTCGTCATTTTGAGCTTAATATCACGCTCCTGAGAAAGTGTAAGACTTCTCTCATAATCCTCCATGGAAACATCCGGTTCATAGACAATCTCTAATTCTTCCCTACCACCGGATAATTTCTTATGTATCTCAAAGATAATCTCATTTAGCTGCTTCACAAAGGCAATACGTCTCTCGATAATCTTACTACCATAGGAAACCAGCTGCGAATCCCATATAGACAAGGTTTCTCTCAATCCCGGCTGCAAATATAAGTCCTTTAACAGCTTATTCCTTTGGTTCACGATTTTATTATAATTATTCAGATTATATAGATAAAAGCTGTCAAGCTGACACAGCTCCATATCCATGAATCTTCTGCGCTCTGCCGGACCATCTTTGATAATTGATAAGTCCTCCGGCGAAAAAAAGACAACATTCAAAAGTCCAAGCAAATCCGCCGCCTTCTTAATCTTCTGACCATTGATTGCAATGCCTTTGGACTTACTCTTTCTTAAATGCATATCTACCCTGTTTTCCAGACCGTCCTTTACCACATAAGTCCTAATATGGGCTTCGTCCGCTTTAAAATTAACAATATCTTTATCCTTGCTTCCCTTGTGGGATTTGGTCGTTGCAGACAGATAGATTGCTTCGAGAATGTTTGTTTTCCCCTGCGCATTATCTCCATATAGAATATTCGTACCTGAGTCAAAAGACATCGATAACGAATCATAGTTCCTAAAATTCTCAAGTTCCAGTGACTTAATAATCATGATGTTACTTTCACTCTTCCTAATTCGACTTAGACCTTACAACAAACGTATTTCCTTCAAAGCTTACTTCGTCTCCGTCTACCAGCTTCTTACCTCTCATGGTGCAAACCTCACCATTTACCTTTACCAGTCCGTCCTGAACCACGAACTTTGCATCTACACCGGATTCTACCAGATTCGCTAACTTCAAGGCCTGACCTAACTTAATAAATTCATCTCTAATAAATACTTCTTCCATACTGAATCCTTTACATTTTTATGAATTTCACAAAAAGGGCATACTTTCCCTATTATTTTAAATATATTTATTTTACCATTTTTTTATGAGTTATGTCAATTTATATGAGGCTTTTATTTGTATAACCAACAACCGCAATTATACTTTCGTCTTTTGTTACATATACTATTTCTTTATTTTCTCTCGTTAACATATCGCTGGCATCTTTCATATAATCTGATGCATTTATAGGTACTTCAAAGTGAATTTCATAATTATGTTTTTTTACATTTTCATTTAACTTGTCCATTACACAATCTTCTATTTCTCGTAGGTTAATGCTATTTCTATCACCATAACCAAATATGTCTGTTACTTTATATCCCATTACTCAATTCCTTTCATCTCCTATATTATTAACACAAAAAGTGCAAGCTTTTCAGCCTGCACTCTCTATTATCTGTGCTTATTCTTCACGCCCAACCGATTTTTCCACTTGAAATCCTTCGGGATAGCGTTTCTTTAACTTTTCTATATTTTGGCTGAACACCTCTTCCAAGGTCACATCCAGAGCCGTTGCTGTCTCTGCAAGATACCAAGCAACATCTCCTAATTCCTTGATTAAGTGTTCCCTGTCAAGCTCATGACCTTGTGCCAGATGCTTTTTTACAATGTCAATTGCTTCGCCGGATTCACCGCATAATCCCATAACCCCATTGATTAGCACATCCTTTTTATCAAGGTTCGGATTCAATGTGGTCATAGCTAACTTCTGATATTCATTGATGGTCATAGGCATTATGAAGCAGTACTAAAAGTAACCGGTAAGATTAAATAGATATAGCTTTCCTGCTCATCCTTGATAAAGCAAGGAGCCTTTGGATTTAAGAGCTTAATCTCTACCTCTTCATCCTCGATAACCTTTAACGCATCGATTAAGAACTTAGGATCAAATCCAATCATTAAGTCCTTGCCGCTCTTTACGATATCCATTTCCTCATCAAGACTACCAACGATGGAATTCATCTTTAATTCCATCACATCATCCTTGATATCAAGAATAATTGGCTTCTTATCACCTTCCTTAACAAGAAGGGTAGAACGATCGATACAGCTCTGGAACTCACGCTTATTTACCTTAACCTTTGTCTCGTAATCAGCAGAGAGAATATTATCAATCTTAAGATATTCACCCTCGATTAAACGAGAAACAACCGTGGTATTATCAAATTCAAATAAAATGTGCTTATCCGTAAAGAAGATACTAACATCCTTATCGGCATCACCCGGAAGAATCTTACTAATTTCATTTAAGGTCTTGCCAGGTACGATTACCTTTTTATTACCATAATCATTCTTTAATTCAATCTTTCTTAAGGAAATACGAAGTCCATCAGAGGAAACTACCTTTAAAATATTTCCATTGATTTCAAATAACTCACCGGTAAGAATCTTATTGGTAAAGTTATCGGCAATAGAGAAGCTGGTCTGTCTAATGACTTCCTTTAAAGTAAACTGTGTAAGCAAGATAGAATCGGAACGCTCAATCTGTGGTAATGCGGAAAAATCCTCTCCGGATTTACCGATAATATTGAACTTTGCCTTTTCACAAGTGATAATGGTCTTGAAACTAGGATCGGTTTCGATGGTTACATCGTTATCCGGTAACTTTCTTACCATTTCTAAGAAAATCTTAGCATCTAATGCAATGATTCCTTTTTCTATAATCTCACCATCAATCACTGTCTCAATACCAAGCTCCATATCATTAGCGGTTAATGTAATCTGTCCCTTAGAAGCATCAATTAAAATACACTCTAAGATAGACATAGTTGTTTTACTTGGTACAGCCTTGGAAACGGTGTTAACACCATTCAGAAGATTTGACTTTGAACATATAATTTTCATGTGTATAACTCCCTTCGCTGAAAAAATGAAAATAAAAGTCTGCTGAAAATGTATATATAAATAAATATATATTAGTAATATTAGTATTAATAGCTGTGGAAATGTGAATAACCCTCAGAATCCTTTTAAATGCAAGGAAAAAGTCCCTTGAAAATTATGTGGAAACCCTTTTGAAAAAACATGAAGTTATTCATATTGATTCACAATGCATTTTTACGTCGAAAAAAATATCTTTTTGTGGAAAACTTTCTTTTCACAGGAAAATTGAAGTTATCCACAGGAATTAAACAACGTTACCCACTAAAAAAGTGGCTCTTTCTTCTATAATAATATATAAATTATGAAGGAGAGATTTTTTTCTTAATAATTTCAATCTTATTTCGTAAATCATCATCGGATGCCATTTTACTGTTAATCTGTTTGATACCATGGATAACAGTGGTGTGATCTTTCTTGCTTAAAATGGTTCCAATATTCTGCAAGGATAATTCCGTCATTTCTTTACAAAGATACATGATAATCTGACGAGGCATAACGTACTCGGAATTACGCTTTTTAGATGTAATATCGTCCTTAGAAACATTAAAATGCTCACAAACAACATCAATAATTAACTGTGGAGTAACCTCACGTACCTGATCCGGATAAATAACATCTTTAAGGGCATCTTCGGCAAGAGCAAGTGTCAGTTCCTTCTTATTTAAGCGGGCATTTGCCATAACCTTATTCAAAGCACCTTCCAGCTCTCGGATATTGGACTTAATATTGGTTGCTATATATTTGATGATTTCATCATCTATTTCTTTATCGTAGGTTTCAGCATTCTTACGAAGAATTGCCATTCTAGTCTCATAGTCAGGCGGCTGAATATCAGCAATCAAGCCCCATTCGAAACGGGAACGGAAGCGTTCTTCTAAGGTCTCCATTTCTTTTGGAGGCTTATCGGATGACAGAATAATTTGCTTACCGGCGGAGTGAAGTACGTTAAAGGTATGGAAGAATTCTTCCTGTGTAGATTCCTTTCCGATAATAAACTGAACGTCATCGATAAGAAGAACATCAACGGTTCTGTATTTTTCACGAAGCTTGGTCATAGCGGCAGCATTACCACTACGAATGGATTCGATTACTTCATTCGTGAATTGTTCAGAGGTTACATAGAGAACCTTGGTGTTCGGATTCTGTTCTAACACAAAATGGCCGATGGAATGCATCAAATGGGTCTTACCAAGTCCGGCTCCTCCATATAAATAGAGCGGATTATAAGCCTCACCTGGAGATTCTGCAACTGCAAGTGCAGCAGAGTGGGCAAATTTATTGTTGCTTCCAACGACAAAGGTATTGAATTTATATTTGCTGTTTAAATTGGCATTTTCGTAATTGATATTGGAAATTCCTTTAGAAACCGGAGACATTTCGGAATTGGCATCCGTATCGGTGTCCTTTTCTAATAAGAAAGAAATATCATATGTGTGGTTCATGAGCTCAGAAATGGTAACCTGAAAATAGCTCTTATACTTATTAGAAATATAGTTTAAGGCATGAGCCTGTTCTGAGGGAATCAGAATGGTTACTATATTATTTTCTACCTTATGAAGCTTTAAAGGTGCTATCCAGGTGTTATAGGATATTTCTGTTAAATCGTACTCGCGGCGCACGATTTCCTTAATCTCGTCCCATTTTTCTTTAATCTCGTTCATGTTTTACCCCTGTATTCATTATTGTTCGCGTACTAGGTATAAAAATATATACTTATAGATATTCTTATAGTAAACCAAATGTGGAAAAAAATCAAACGCTAAAAGCAATTATTTGCACCAAATGTGAATAATTTTGGAGAAAAATACACACAATCCTCAATTTACATGTAAAAACTGTGGATAACTTAATCTACATATTGTGGAAAAGGTGAATTATGTGCTATAGAAAAATGTCTTTTCCACCGTAATGTGGAAAACTATGTGAATAATTATATACATCTTCCACACGCTAAATACAAGTTTTTGCAGATTTACATAACAAATATTCAACAATCCGTCTACAAGATATCCACAAGATATTCACAATTTGTGGATATCTTTGTTTTCTTGTGGATTTTTCCACATTTATAGTGGAAATTGTGTGTAACTTAGTTTTGAATAGATGACATAAATACAATGTCTAAAATGTTTTATCCACAAGAATTCCACAAAATGGTTATAAATTATTATGTTAATCCTATTTTTTAATTTATAAAAAAAGCATGATTTTTCTTGACTTTGCGGGATGTATTTTATATAATCGATATGATATTTTCTAGTACAAGGTATTGGTCTGCCTTTTTGACTAATACCAATTACATCGTAGAAGTCGCAATGTATTTGATTAGATATATGAGAAGGAGGTGTTTCTCACATGAAAATGACATTTCAGCCTAAGAAAAGACAGAGATCTAAGGTTCATGGATTCAGAGCTAGAATGAGTACTCCAGGCGGAAGAAAAGTATTAGCTGCCAGCAGAGCAAAAGGAAGAAAGAGATTATCAGCATAGGCCGCAGTTTTGTGGCCTTTTTTCTCTTTGATAGCAGAAATATAAGAGTAGTATAGAATATATGAAATTTTCGGAATCATTAAAGAGTAACAGAGATTTTAAGAATGTATACAGTAATGGCAAATCGTATGCCAATAAATATCTGGTGATGTATGTATTAGAAAATGGAACAGACAGAAACAGACTTGGAATTTCTGTAAGTAAAAAAGTAGGAAACAGTGTTGTAAGACACAGACTTACCAGATTGGTAAGAGAGAGTTACAGACTACATGAAGATATATTTAATAGTGGTTTAGATATAGTAGTCGTCGCAAGAGTCAACGCGAAAGAGATTGACTATCATAAAATGGAAAGTGCATTATTGCACGTATCGAAGCTCCATAAGATTATAATATGATGAAAAAATTTTTTATTTGGTTAATTCAATTTTATAGAAAGTATTTATCACCGCTGAAATCAACAAAGTGTCCGTATTATCCTTCCTGTTCCCAGTATGGACTGGAGGCAGTACAGAAATATGGTGCTCTGAAAGGCGGTTTGCTTGCATTATGGAGAATTCTTCGGTGTAATCCTTTTTCAAAGGGAGGTTATGATCCGGTTCCATAAGGGTATCGGATGTTTAGGAGGAGACAGATGGATTTCATGTTATTGACACAGAACTCAACTCCGATATTTAAATATGTAGTTAGGCTTCTTGGCTTGATTATGAATATTATCTTTGAATTCCTTGATTTAATTGGAATTCCAAATATCGGTTTATCTATTATTTTATTTACAATTGTTGTTTACTTATTATTAATGCCGCTGACAATCAAGCAGCAGAAGTTCTCTAAGCTTTCTGCCAGAATGAACCCTGAGATTCAGGCAATTCAGGAGAAATATAAGGGAAAACAGGATAATGAATCTATGATGGCAATGAATACAGAAACCAGACAGGTATATGCTAAGTATGGTGTATCCCCATCCGGTAGTTGTTTACAGTTGTTGATTCAGATGCCTATTTTATTTGCTCTGTATAGAGTAATTTATCAGATGCCTGCATATGTAACTAAGCTTGGTAATGCGTTTGGTGTTCTTGCAGACAAGATTATGAGTGCCGCAGATGGTGTTGATTATGTGAAGAGCATGTCTGCAGCTATGATGTATGAGAAAAATTTTGCAATAGAAGGTAATACCAGAAATGCTGTAATTGATGTTTTAAATAATGTATCAACAACAGATATGGCAGCACTTTCTGAAAAATTTGGACTTGCTGACCTGACATACGAAGGAAGCCTTATTTTAAGTAATGATTCTACAAGAGGTTTGATTGATACTTATAATAATTTCCTTGGCTTGAATATTGGTAACACACCAATGGATACCATTACTTCTTCCTTTGCTACAGGCAATTATCTGTTATTACTTGGTGCGGTTTCGATTCCGGTATTAGCTGCCCTAACTCAGTGGTTGAATTATAAGTTAATGCCACAGGCTACTAATGATGATAACAAGAAGAAGAAAAATCAGAGTGAATTTGCTGACAGTATGCAGCAGTCTATGAAGATGATGAATACCATTATGCCGATTATGTCTGCATGGTTCTGTTTAACATTACCGGCAGGTATGGGTATGTACTGGGTTATCGGTGCTGTAGTAAGAAGTATTCAGCAGGTAGCAATTAACAAGCATATTGATAAGATGGATATCGATGCTGAGATTAAGAAGAACATTGAAAAATACAATGAGAAGCTTAGAAAACAGGGTATTGATCCTGCAAAGCTTAACGCAGCAGCAAAAACAAATACTAAGAATATTGCAGCAAAAACAACCTATAAGAATAATTCGACAAACAGAGTGGAAAGAACAGAGGAAGAAAAGGCTGCAGCAATCAAAGCATCCACAGAATATTATAATAAGAATGCTAAGCCAGGTAGTCTTGCAGCAAAGGCTAACATGGTAAAACAGTATAACGAAAAGAATAACAAATAGGGGGTCAGATTTATGGAGTACATGGAGTTTTCAGCAAAAACTGTTGCAGACGCAATAACAGATGCATGTCAGAAGTTTACCGTAACAAGTGATAAGCTTGATTACGTTGTGGTAAGTGAAGGTTCAACAGGATTTTTAGGATTAGGTGCAAAGCCAGCGGTTATCAAAGCAAGAGTAAAGAGCGAGGAAGAAGTTGTAGAGACAGCTTCTGAGCCGGTTGCAACACCAGTACAGGAAAAGAAGGTAGTTGAGGCTGTTACAACAGCAACTGTAGCATCTGATTTATCCGTAGAAGATCAGACTAAGAAATTCTTACAGGATGTATTTAAGGCAATGAATATGTCCGTTACCATTGATGCAAAGTATAAAGAAGCAGAACATACACTTGAGGTAGAATTAAGTGGTCCGGAAATGGGTGTATTAATTGGTAAGAGAGGACAGACTCTTGATTCCTTACAGTACTTAATCTCACTTGTAGTAAACAAAGGAACTGGTGAGTACATAAGAGTTAAGGTTGATACTGAGAATTACAGACAGAGACGTAAGGAAACCTTAGAAAACCTTGCGAAGAATATTTCTTATAAGGTTAAGAGAACAAAGCGTCCGGTATCATTAGAGCCAATGAATCCTTATGAGAGAAGAATCATTCACTCTGCATTACAGAATGACAGATATGTTACAACACATAGCGAGGGTGAAGAACCTTTCAGACGTGTAGTAGTTACATTAAAGAGATAATAATTGATGTCTCCACTTTTTAATAAGAAGTGGAGGCATTTTCTTTTTTTATGAGAGCAATAATGGTATAATGAGCAAAATTATAGTTTGAAAATCATGGAGCATATATATAATGGAAAAGAAGATATTTTTTACAGATTTGGATGGTACTTTATTAAACGATGAAAAAGAGATTACACCAAAAACAAGGGAAGTGTTAGCTAAGATAACAGAGCTTGGTCATTATCTGGTTTTTATCTCAGGAAGACCTATGATGAGTGTTATGGAAGCAAGAAGAGGGCTTCCAGTTTCGGATAAGAACTTATATCTGATTGCCAGCAATGGTGGTGTTATCTATGATGCAGAGAATGATAAGATATTAAGAGAGAATAGACTTACATTAGAACAGGCAGATTATGTTTTAAAGTATTGTGAACAGGCTGGGGTTCATAGCCATACCTATACGGATGATGCGATAGTATCAAAAAGACAGTCAGAGGAATTAACATTTTATCAGAAGACAATTCATATGCCGTCTCTGATTACCGACGATATTATTGGAAGTTTGGATAAGCCGCCTTTAAAATGTATTGCCATTTCAGGAGAAAAGAAGAATTTGGATGTTGTAAAGAAAGGATTAACGGATTGGGCAAAGGGACAGGTTCAGCTCATGTTTTCTAATGATAAACTACTGGAAATGATACCGATTACATCAGGAAAAGGAACAGCATTAAAGTGGTTAAGTGAGTATCTGGATGTTGATATTAATAATACTTTGGCGGCAGGTGATATGGACAATGATATTTCTATGTTGGAAGCGGCTGGAGTTGGTGTTGCTATGTTAAATGGTGCACCTCATGTAAGGGAGCTTGCAGACAGGGTAACAGAAGACGATAATAATCATGATGGACTGGTGCCTATTTTAAAGGAGTTTTTTGGATGTTAATTATAAAAGAGGCTTTTGAAGAAAAGCAGTTAGAGCAGATTAGACAATTGTATGAAGCTGCATTTCCGGCAAGTGAAAAGAAGCCATTTTCTCTGATTTTAGAAAAAAGAGCAAGTGGAGCAGTTGAAATCCTTGCAATTGAGGATGATAAAAGACGTTTTAGAGGACTTATAATAACAATACTTTATAAGGATATGGTTTTGATTGATTATTTTGCAATCGATGAAGAGAGTCGTGGAATAGGAATTGGTTCGGATGTTTTGAAGCTATTTACAGCACGATGTGCAAAAAAAAGAGTTTTTCTGGAAATAGAAAGTACCGTATCGAAATTGGTAGAAGACTATGATATAAAGATAAGAAGAAAAGCATTTTATGAAAGAAATGGTTTAGCATCTCAAGGCTATCTTGTGAATCTATTTGGTGTAGAGATGGAGATTATGTCTTTCAATTGTGATATTTGTTTTGAAGAATATCATGAGATGCTTGTACATGTTTATGGTGAGGGAGTACGTGATAAGGTACAGTTTATAAGGAATTTGTAAGATTATAATTTTGTGTATTTTATTGAAAATATAGTAAAAATAGATTATAGTTAAAAGGTTAGAAGCTAGTAATTTAGGACTAATTGGAGACATGCTTTATGAAAACAGATACAATCGCAGCCATTGCAACAGCAGTCAGTGATGCAGGAATCGGTATTATCAGAATCAGTGGTAAGGAAGCCATTGAGATAGCAGACCGCCTGTATCGTTCGAAAAATGGAAAAAAGAAATTATCCGATGTGACAAGCCATACCATTCATTATGGTTTTCTTTATGATGAAGAAGAAATGATTGATGAGGTTATGGTTGCGGTCATGAAAGCACCAAATACTTATACGAAAGAGGATACGGTGGAGATAGACTGTCACGGTGGTATTCTGGTTATGCATAGAGTATTAGAGGCAGCTTTAAAGCATGGCTGTCGTTTGGCGGAGCCAGGAGAATTCACAAAGCGTGCCTTTTTAAATGGAAGAATTGACTTGTCGAAGGCAGAAGCGGTTATGGATATGATTCATGCGAAGAATGAATTTGCCATGAAAGCTTCCTTGAAGCAGTTAAAGGGTGCTGTTTCCGAAAAGGTTCGTTCTTTGCGTGATGAGATTTTATATGAAATAGCGTTTATTGAGTCTGCGCTCGATGATCCGGAGCATATTAGCTTAGAAGGCTATCATGAGAAGCTCGAAGAAAAAACAACACATCTTAGTGCAGAATTGAAAAAGTTAATTGATAGTGCAGATAACGGAAAGTTGTTAAAAGATGGTATCAATACTGTTATTGTAGGAAAGCCAAATGCCGGAAAGTCCTCTCTTTTAAATCTTTTAGTTGGCGAAGATAAGGCAATTGTAACCAGTATAGCAGGTACAACAAGAGATGTATTAGAGGAGTCCATTAAGCTTCATGGAATAGGACTCAATATTATTGATACCGCAGGAATTCGTGATACACAGGACGAAGTAGAGAAAATCGGTGTAGAAAAGGCAAGAAAATATGCAAATGATGCTGACTTGGTTATCTATGTGGTAGATTCCTCTTGTCCATTAGATGTAAATGATGAAGAGATTATAAGTCTTTTATGTGGGAAAAAGGTAATTGTTTTATTAAATAAAACTGACCTTGATAATAAGGTAAGCGAAGAGGACATTAAGAAGAGCTTTCGTAAGATATATGAGGGGATGGAGAATGTCTATGAGCAACAAAGTCTTCGTATTATAAGAACTTCTACAAAAGAGAATACAGGAATTGATGAATTTGAGCATTCGATTAAGGACATGTTTTTTGAAGGAAAGATTGCTGTAAATGATGAAATCTATATCACAAGCAAACGTCATAAGGAAGCCTTGATGGAAGCCTATGACAGTATGCAGATGGTAAGACAAAGTCTGGCTGATGATATGCCGGAGGACTTTTATTCCATAGATTTGATGAGTGCGTATGCTTCTCTTGGACGAATCATTGGTGAAGAGGTAGAGGATGATTTGGTAAATGAAATCTTCTCGAAGTTTTGTATGGGAAAGTAGGATAATTATATGAAAAAGAAAAAAATAGTTATTTTATTTTCTATACTTATTTTCTTTATTTGTTTGATTTTTGCTATACCCAGAGGAAGAAAACAAAATTATTATTATATTTATGGAACAATAACTTGTATAGCAACTGATTTCAATCAAATGGATGGTAAGAGTTATGTAACAATAAGATATGGTAAAAACAATCAAGAAGAGAAAATATTTTATGTAGAAAAATCAGATCTAATAAATGAAATTGGAAAAAATTCATTAGAAAATATTATAGGTATTAGTGTTAATTTAAAAATACCAGAGGATGCTTTAAAGAAAAATAATATAAATATAGATACTTTAACTCTTTTTGATTTATTAGATAATCATAATTTTGATGCTTATTTTGTTGTAGAGGATATTTTTTGGGAAGATGAAAAAGTTAGTGAGGAGTAGATATGTCTGAGATTAGAGAAAAAGTAGACGTATGTGTTGTTGGGGCCGGACATGCTGGCTGTGAGGCGGCACTTGCTTGTGCCAGAATGGGACTGGAAACTGTTATTTTTACCGTTAGTGTAGATAGTATTGCATTGATGCCATGTAATCCGAATATTGGAGGCTCTTCTAAGGGACATCTGGTAAGAGAACTGGATGCTCTTGGCGGTGAGATGGGAAAAAATATAGATAAGACCTTTATTCAGTCCAAGATGCTGAATGTTTCCAAAGGTCCGGCAGTACATTCTCTTCGTGCGCAGGCTGATAAGGCTGAGTATACAAGGGAAATGAGAAAGGTTTTGGAGAATCAGGAACATCTGACCATTAAACAGGCAGAGGTTACGGAGCTTCTTGCAGAAAAGCTGGAGACACCCGATGGTCTTGCAACCAAGAAAATTACGGGTGTAAAGACTTATACAGGTGCTATTTATGAAGCAAAAGCAGTAGTTTTATGTACAGGTACTTACTTAAAGGCAAGATGTCTTTGTGGTGAGGCGATTACCTATACAGGCCCAAATGGCTTACAGGCTGCAAATTACCTGACTGACTCTTTGATTAAGCTTGGCGTTGAGATGCGCCGCTTTAAAACAGGAACTCCGGCAAGAATGGATAAGCGATCTATTGATTTTAGTAAGATGGAGGAGCAGTTTGGTGATGAAAAGGTAGTGCCGTTTTCCTTTTCAACCAATCCTGAAGATGTGCAAATTGATCAGGTGTCCTGTTGGTTAACTTACACAAATGAGAAAACACATGAGATTATTCGTGGAAACTTGGACCGTTCACCGATTTATGCAGGTATTATTGAGGGAACCGGGCCAAGATACTGTCCGTCTATTGAGGATAAGGTAGTAAAATTCGCTGAAAAAGAAAGACATCAGGTGTTCTTAGAACCAGAAGGCTTACATACCAATGAAATGTATGTGGGTGGCATGAGTTCATCACTTCCTGAAGATGTGCAGCTTGCTATGTATCGTACCGTTCCGGGATTGGAAAATTGTAAGATGGTTAGAAATGCTTATGCGATTGAATATGATTGTATCAATCCGGGACAACTTTATCCAACCTTACAATTCAAGGCGATTTCTGGTCTGTTTAGTGCAGGACAGTTTAATGGAAGCAGTGGATATGAGGAAGCGGCAGCGCAAGGTATGATTGCCGGAATGAATGCTGGACTGTTTTTACAGGGAAAAGAGCAGGTTGTTCTTGACCGTTCTCAGGCATATATTGGTGTTTTAATTGATGACTTGGTAACCAAAGAGAATTTTGAACCATATCGAATGATGACTTCCAGAGCAGAGTATCGTTTGTTATTAAGACAGGATAATGCGGATTTACGACTTCGTAAGATTGGTTATGAAGCTGGTTTAATTACAAAAGAGCAGTATGATTATGTTTGCAAGAAGGAAGAATTGATTGCAAAAGAAATCGAAAGACTCGAAAATACTAAAGTTGGTGCAAATCAGACCATTCAGAAATTTCTGGAAAGTAAAGGAAGTTCTACCTTAAAGACAGCAGCTTCCCTTGCAGAGTTAATATGCAGACCAGAGCTTTCCTATGAATTGATTGAAGAAATTGACAAGGAAAGAGAAACGCTTAGTGATGATGTCATCGAGCAGATTAATATCAATATTAAGTATGATGGTTATATTAAGAGACAGCTAAAACAGGTAGAGCAGTACAAGAAGATGGAGAAGAAGCTGATACCGGCTAATATTGATTATGATGATGTCAGCAGCCTTCGTTTGGAAGCAAGACAAAAGCTGAAAAAGTTCCAGCCAATTAATGTAGGACAGGCTTCCCGAATTAGTGGTGTGTCTCCAGCGGATATTTCTGTGTTGCTTGTTTATTTGGAGCATTTAAGACATAATAAGAATAATCAATAAATGACACATATGTCACTTATTGATTGGTAATAGATATCATTTTGGAGTTATCTTCAAAAATAAGTTTTTATGTTCTGGTTTGCAATATAGGTATGAAAGGTAACAATATTTGATGAATAATAAATATGATTTAACGGAATTTGAGCAAGGCTTACAAGAGCTTGGTATTTCCTTGGAGCAATCTCAAATAGATGCATTTATGAGATATTATGAATTACTGATTGAATGGAATTCTTTTATGAATCTGACTGCTATTATAGAATTCAAGGAAGTATGTATCAAGCATTTTCTGGATAGTCTTTCTTTGATAAAAGTTATGGATTGTCATCAGAGTCTGACTTTAATCGATATAGGAACTGGAGCAGGATTTCCTGGAATTCCTTTAAAAATTGCATTTCCGGAGTTGAAGATTACATTATTAGATTCACTTGGAAAAAGAGTTAAGTTTTTAAATGAAGTAATTAATCAATTAGGACTGAAGGATATAGAAGCAATTCATGGAAGAGCAGAGGATTATGCTATGCCGAAGGCATTGAATTCCGGATTAAGAGAGTCTTTTGATGTATGTGTTTCTAGAGCGGTAGCAAATCTTGCTACACTTTCGGAGTACTGTCTACCTTATGTAAAGGTAGGTGGTAGTTTCATTTCTTATAAGTCAGAAAAGATTACAGAGGAAAGACAGCTTGCAGAAAAAGCGATTACCATTCTTGGTGGGCAGATTGATTCTCAAAATGAGTTTATGTTGCCGTTTTCAGATATTTATCGTAATCTTTTTGTTATAAAAAAATTGAAGCAAACGCCAAAGAAGTATCCACGTAAAGCAGGATTACCGTCTAAGGAGCCTTTAGCATGAATGAAAGATTAGAGCTTCTTGCTATGCAGGAGGCAGAACGAAAGCGTATTGCGGAAGATCTACATGATACAACCGTACAGGATTTGGTACATTTATCGCAACAGTTAGAACTAGCTACCATGTACTTGAATCAGGATGTGAATCAGACAAGACTTGAGTTAATAAGTGCAAAAAAATATATAAAAAAAATAATTAATGATATACGTGGAACCATTTATGATTTACGGCCAATGGCATTGGATGATATTGGTTGGAATGCGGCAATTGATAAATTGCAAAAGGATTTAAAGGATAAAAGTGATATCAATGTCATATTTGATATGTGTAATATTGATGATGTTGATTCTATTATTAAAATTACTATTTATAGAATTATATGTGAAGCATGTCAGAATACTTGTAAACATGCAAAAGCGGATTCTATGGCAGTAACCATGAGAAAAAATGAAAATAGATTAGTTCTTGATATTGCTGATGATGGTGTTGGAATCGGTGATTATGATGAAACAAATCATTTTGGTTTATCTATGATAAAGGAAATGGTTGATTTATTATCAGGTAAATTATCTATTATAACAAATGATAAAGGAACTATAATTGATATTGTAATTCCTATTGAGGATTTATAATTTTTTATGTGCTTTGCACATTTTTTTTCTTGAGAGAGTAAGATTAAGGCTTTGAAAGGTAAGGGTATTTATATGATTACAGTTATGATTGTTGATGATCATAAGATGATAAGAGAAGGATTGAAGCGTATACTTGAATTTGATGGAGAAGTTCAGGTAATCGAAGAAGCTGATAACGGACAAGATTGTTTGAATAAGTTAAAGAATATAAAACCGGATATTATATTATTAGATATTAATATGCCTGTAATGAATGGAATCGAAACATTGCAAATGTTGAAGAAAAAGAAAAAAAAATATAAGGTTTTAATGTTAACAGTTCATAATGAAGTAGAGTATTTGATAAAAGCGGTCGATATTGGAATTGATGGATACTTATTAAAGGATTCTGATTCTAATGAATTAAAGAGAGCAATCAATAGTGTAAATAATGGTGAGAAGTTTATTCAGCCAAGTTTAATTCCATTATTAAATTCTAAACTTATAGCTAGAGATCTTGATAAGGAAAAGTTGGAGAAATTATCGAATAGAGAAATAGAAGTTTTAAAGCTTGTTTCAATAGGTATGTTTAATAAAGAGATTGGAAAGAAACTTGATATTAGTGAGAGAACTGTTAAGAATCATATGTCCAATATCTTTAAAAAAATAGAATGTACAGATAGAACGCAAGCTGCAGTATTTGCAATAAGAAATGGACTTGTCAATGTGAATTAATATATTAACGTAATTAAGTTACATAAAAGGAGTAATGTTTCACGTGAAACATTACTCCTTTTTATTGTTATTTTGAAAAATAAAATTCAAGTTTAGGTGAGTGAAGGGCGTTGGCAGAGTGTTGTTCACAATTCTGGGACACAAAGCCTAAGAGTTACTAAATGTCCTCTTCTGACAGCTTTAATTAGCACCCTCTTGCGCAAACTCGCCCTGCTGTCGCAGTGCTCAGGCAAGACTCCAGAGGATGCTTGCTGTCATCAGAGAACATTAAGAAACTCTAAGACTTTGCTTTACAGAATTGTGAACAACACTCTGCCAACCCTGCCACACTTCGCTAGAACAATTCATAGATTAAAGTTTTCACAGCGTAGTGGCTGGCTTGGGCGGCACATGACACCTCACTACATGTGAGCCATGTCGACAGACTCGCAGCACAGCTACTCGTTGTCGCGGCGTTCGCCGTATTGTCCACTGTCTAAAGTTGCTTTTACGTGAGCGTGCTCCCGACGAGCAATTTAGCCACTGTCCAGCATGGCTCACTTTAACACGCAAAGCTTGAATTTAATAAGTCTACAAGCATAATGTTTCACGTGAAACATTAGAAAATAGTAGTAACATAATTAATTTCCATAATAACTATAAAATAAAATACAAAACTTTCTAGCATATCATACTCATTAGTGATATAATCATATACAGAGAAGAAAAAATTAGGAGGATAAAAATGGGAAAAATAATTGCGATTGCTAACCAGAAGGGTGGAGTTGGAAAAACAACAACATCGATTAACTTATCTGCTTGTATTGCAGAAAAAGGTAAAAAAGTATTGGTAATTGATATTGATCCTCAGGGAAATACAACAAGCGGATATGGTATCGAGAAGAATGAATTAGAGAATACCATATATGAATTAATGCTCGGAGAATGTTCTATTGAGGATTGTATTATCAAAGATGTTGTAAAAAATGTTTCGATTTTACCATCGAATGTTAATCTTGCTGCAGCCGAAATAGAATTAATCGGAGTAGAGAGAAAAGAATACATACTAAAGAATGAAGTTGATTGGGTAAGAGACAGATACGATTATATTATTATTGATTGTCCACCATCATTAAGCATGTTAACTGTGAATGCGATGACAACTGCTGACTCTGTATTGGTTCCAATTCAGTGTGAGTATTATGCGTTGGAAGGATTGAGTCAGCTTATTCATACCGTTAATTTGGTAAAAGAAAGATTGAATCCTGACTTAGACATGGAAGGTGTTGTTTTCACCATGTATGATTCTAGAACAAATCTGTCTGCACAGGTTGTTGAAAATGTAAAGAACAATTTGAAACAGAAGATATATAAGACTGTGATACCAAGAAATATTCGATTAGCAGAAGCGCCAAGCCATGGAGAACCGATTAATATCTATGATCCAAAATCAGCAGGTGCAGAGAGTTATCTGGCATTAGCAGATGAAATAATTAAAAAATAAAGGAGAATAGAATATGGCTATAAAGGGAAAAGGATTAGGAAAAGGATTAGATACCCTAATTCCTTCAGAATATGTACCTCCTAAAAAAACAATAGAGGAACAACAGGGAACAAATCAGGCGGAAACGATTGTCAAAATTACAAAAGTAGAACCAAACAGAGAACAGCCGAGAAAACATTTTGATGAGGATGCATTACAGGAATTAGCAGATTCTATTAAGCAGTTTGGTCTGTTACAGCCAATTTTAGTACAGGATAGAGGCGATTATTATGAGATTATTGCCGGAGAGAGAAGATGGCGTGCAGCGAAGCTTGCCGGATTAAAGGAAGTACCTGTTATTATAAGAAATTATACTAGTCAGGAAATTGTAGAAATATCTTTAATTGAAAATATTCAAAGAGAAGATTTAAATCCAATTGAAGAAGCATTAGCATATAAGCGTTTGTTAGAAGAATTTAATCTGAAGCAGGATGAAGTTGCAGAAAGAGTTTCAAAGAGTAGAACTACAGTTACAAACAGTATGCGTTTATTAAAGCTTTGTGATGGGGTTCAGCAAATGATTATAGATGATATGCTTTCTACCGGACATGCAAGAGCTTTGATTCCAATTGAGGATGCAGAGCAGCAGCTACAGCTTGCACAGAGAATTTTCGACGAGAAATTAAGTGTAAGAGAAGTTGAGAAGCTGGTTAAGGCAATCTTAAAACCTGACGATAAACCTAAGAAGGAAGAGACACCAAAGAACCTACAATATATCTATCAGGATATTGAAGATAGATTGAAGGAAAAGCTCAGTAGAAAGGTTTCCATTAATGCAAAGGGTAAGAATGGAGCCGGAAAAATCGAAATTGAATTTTATTCCAATGAAGATTTGGATAGATTAATTGAGTTTTTGTCTAGTATGAAACAGTCATAAGTAGGGAAAAGGGGATATAAGAATGAATAGTAATTTTTTAAATATGATAGGACTAGGTTCGGTAGATGTAGGGTATTTATTGCTTGGGTTACTGATTATCAATGTCATTCTGTTAATTCTAATTGTTATAGCCTTTTCGCAGATAAGTAAATTTACGAAAAAGTATAATAAGTTCATGCAGGGAAAAAATGCAGGAAGTCTGGAAACGGATATCATGAAGCTATATGAAGACAATACTTTTATTAAAAATCATGTAGAAAAGAATAGAAAAGATATTGTAGAGTTATTCAGTAGACAGAAATTTAATTTCCAGAAAATGGGACTTGTAAAATATGATGCTTTTAAGGAAATGGGAGGAAAACTTAGCTTTGCTTTAGTACTTCTGGATGAGAATGACAATGGTATTTTGTTGAATTCCGTACACAGTAGTGAAGGATGTTATTCCTATACAAAGAGAATTAAAAATGGTACTTCCGCCATTGATTTAAGTAATGAAGAAAAAGTAGCTGTAGAGAGAGCAATAGAAGGAACAGCATCAAATCCAGATGCAGAATAAGAGAAAGGGGAACCTCTTTATGAAATTAATTACAGTAGAAGATCTAAAGGAAGGCGATGTGCTCGCCAAAGATGTCTTGTTAGAGGACTATACTATATTACTTGGAAAAGGAACAGAAATCAAAGATGCTTATATTGATAAGCTTCGTGAGCTTTCCATTGTAACAGTTTATATTGAGGAAAAAAAGGAAGATGAGCCGAGACTTACTCTTCAGGAGATAACTATTCTGAAAGATGATGTAGAGGTAAAGATTAAGAATAAGGTAAAGGACATCTTAGAGCTTCATGTGTATCAACAGACAGAAGGCTTAAAGGAAATTGCAGAAACAGCGCAGAATATTATTATTGATATTTTAGAAGAGGATGCAGTGGTAGAACGTATCTATGATATTAAGGAAAGAAGTGCTGACATTTATGAGCACTCCCTTACCACATGTACGATTGCAACTTTGATTGCGCTTAAGATGAAGTTATCGGAGAAAGAGGTTTATGACATTAGTGTCAGTTCATTACTTCATGATATCGGTTTAAGATATCTTGTAGTTCGTTATGAAGATCAGGATATTCACCTGTTACCTGCAAAGGATCAGGATGAATATAAGAAGCATCCGATTTACAGTTATACAGCCATTAAAAAAGAGAACTGGATTTCAGAAGAAGCAAAAAATATTATTTTGAATCATCATGAACATAGAGATGGTTCAGGCTATTCCATGGGAACCGATTTGGTATCAAAGGCATGTCAGATATTAGGAGTCGTAGATGAATTTGATGAAATGATTTGTGGAATTGGTAAAGCAAGAATCCGCGTACATGAAGCAATCAACTGCATCAGAAATTATAGTGGAATATGGTTTGATGATGAAATTGTTCAGACCTTTTTACAGTTGATAGCAGTATATCCGGTTGGCTCTAAGGTGAAAACCAATGAAGGTGAGCTGGCAGTTGTTATGAAGCAGAATGTTCATTTTCCAGAAAGACCAGTGCTTCGTGTTATAAATGACAAATACGGACAACCTATTAATAAAGAAAAGATTATTGATTTGATTCAGGAAACAAAAATTGTTATTCAGGAAGTAATCAAATAGTATAGATGAGCAAATTCACGATATATTTTTGCTTGTAATCGGAACGAAGTGACGGTAATAAACTCAGGAAACTGAGCATGATATATAAAAAGAGTTAAAGGAGTAATAAAAATGATCGACATTAAATTCTTACGAGAAAATCCAGAGGTAGTTAAGGAAAATATTAAAAAGAAATTTCAGGATCATAAATTGCCACTTGTTGATGAAGTAATCGTGCTTGATGCAGAAGCAAGAAAAACACAGCAGGAAGCAGATAATCTTCGTGCAGAAAGAAATAAAATCTCTAAACAAATTGGTGCGTTAATGGCACAAGGCAAGAAGGAAGAAGCGGAAGAAGTGAAAAAGCAGGTAGCTGCACAGGCTTCCAAATTAGAAGAGCTTGCAGAAAAAGAGAAGGAACTCAATGAAAAAGTAACTAAGATTATGATGACGATTCCAAACATCATTGATCCAAGTGTTCCAATTGGTAAAAGTGATGAAGAGAACGTAGAGGTTCAGAAGTATGGCGAGCCTGTTGTACCGGAATTCGAGATTCCATATCATACCGATATTATGGAGAGATTAAAGGGAATCGATCTCGACAGTGCAAGAAAGGTAGCAGGAAATGGTTTCTACTATTTGATGGGAGATATCGCCAGATTACATTCTGCAGTTATTTCTTATGCAAGAGATTTCATGATTGAAAGAGGCTTCACTTATTGTATTCCGCCATTCATGATTCGTAGTAATGTTGTAACAGGCGTTATGAGCTTTGATGAAATGGAAGCTATGATGTATAAAATCGAAGGTGAAGACTTATACTTAATCGGAACCAGTGAACACTCCATGATTGGTAAGTTCATCGATACCATTATTCCTGAGCAGGAGCTTCCACACACACTGACCAGCTATTCTCCTTGTTTCAGAAAGGAAAAAGGTGCACACGGTCTTGAAGAAAGAGGTGTATACAGAATCCATCAGTTTGAGAAGCAGGAAATGGTAGTCGTATGTAAGCCGGAAGAGTCTATGGAGTGGTTTGATAAGCTATGGCAGAACACCGTAGATTTATTCCGTTCTCTTGATATTCCAGTTCGTACTCTTGAGTGCTGTTCCGGTGACCTTGCTGACTTAAAGGTGAAGTCTATTGACGTAGAAGCATGGTCTCCAAGACAGAAGAAATATTTCGAGGTAGGAAGCTGCTCTAATTTAGGAGATGCTCAGGCAAGAAGACTTAAAATTCGTGTAAACGGTGAAAGTGGAAAGTATTTTGCACATACCTTGAATAATACAGTAGTAGCACCACCTAGAATGTTAATCGCATTCCTTGAGAACAATTTACAGGAAGACGGCTCTGTACGTATTCCAAAGGCATTACAGCCATACATGGGTGGAAAAACAGAGATTAGATAATAGTAGTAAAAAGATAGAAGGGCTGCATGAGTGCACAGATATTTAAGAGCAATAGGCTTTAGTAATGTAAAAAAAAGAGAAGAACTGCAAAAGTTGATTCATGAGGTTGTCGTAACGGCAATCTCTAAGAATCATACCAAAGAAGAAGCCTCATCAAAGAAAAAACAGAAAAAATATTGGTCTGATATGGATATTGTTGCTGACGATGATGAACAGGTTTATGCAGAATTATATCTTGATTTTGCTACCGATGCAGGAATTTGTGTTCGTGGACAGTTTGATGAAAAGAATACTTTTTTGTATGAATACTATTTCCCATATCTAAAGGGAAGACAAATTAGTTCTAACGAAGACATAACCGTAGAGCGTCATGCAGAGAAGGAATCCTATGCCGGAATTTGTGATGATATTAAGGTAGGTGTTTCTCTTATCTTTTATCTGCAAAATATGGTTCCATACAAACGTATGAAGACGTTAAAAAGATTGCCGGTTAAGGGAACATCCTTGATTATTAGCGGATTATCGGTAAGTGGTACCATTATGATGCCAATTATCAAAAATGAGCAAGAAAAGCGAAAAATCAAAAAAGCTTCTAATGAAAGAAACCAGCTCTTAGCACAAGCAAGAATGGGAAATGAGGAAGCGATTGAGAGTCTGACACTTGACGATATGGATACCTATACTACGATATCCAGAAAGATTCAGAAGGAAGATGTTTTTAGTCTGGTAGACACCTATTTTATGCCTTATGGTGTGGAGTGTGACCAATATTCTATTCTGGGCGAGATTGTGGAATGTCGTCAGGAACAGAATCGCATAACAAAGGAAGAAATTGTTTTTATGACAATAGAATGTAATGAGCTGACCTTTGATGTGTGTATCAATAAGGAGGATCTCTTCGGAGAACCGGCGATAGGCAGACGATTCAAAGGAACCGTATGGTTACAGGGATATATAGAATTTCCTCAATAAAGCTATTGAAATCAACAAAACTTCTGATATAATAAATAAGTACAATATTATGTGAATAAGTTGTACTCGTTTCCTTAGTTAAATGGATATAACAGCCCCCTCCTAAGGGGCAGTTGAGGGTTCGATTCCCCCAGGGAACGTTAGAGAGCCAGAAACAGGAGTTTCTGGCTTTTTCCGATTTTAGAAGGGAGAGCATAGTTGAATTATATCGTACTAGATATGGAATGGAATCAGGCTGCTGATCCCAAGACCAAGGAAGAGAATCAGCTGATTTTTGAGATTATAGAAATTGGCGCTGTAAAACTAAATGAAGAAAAAAAGCAGATTGCATCCTTTCATGAGTTGATAAGACCACAGGTTTTTCATCGTATGCATCAGATAACAGGAGAGCTCATTCACTTGAAAATGGAGCAGCTTGAGAATTGTAGAACCTTTACGGAGGTAGCAAAGGATTTCTTAGAATGGTGTGGCGAAGATTATGTCTTTTGTACATGGGGGAATCTTGATCTTTTAGAGCTTCAGCGTAATATGGATTACTATCAGATGCCGCCATTATCCGATAAACCGCTTAGATATTATGATGTGCAGAAGTTGTTTAGTATTGCATATGAAGATAAAAAGTCAAGAAGAACCTTGGAATATGCCATAGATTATTTAGAAATTGAAAAAGATATTGCCTTTCATCGTGCAGACAGTGATGCTTATTATACGGCAAAGGTATTAGAGCGTTTTTACCATCCGGCAATTTTTCATAATTATTCTTTTGATACCTATCGCCTGCCAAAAACTAGAGCAGATGAGATACATGTCGTATTTGATGATTATGAGAAATATATATCAAGGGCATTTGCAGATAAGCTTACGGCCATGGATGATAGAGAAGTAATCTCTACTAGATGTTTTATCTGTGGAGCAAATACCAAGAAGAAGATTCCATGGTTTACCATGAACGGAAAGCATTATTATGCGATTGTAACCTGTGACAGACATGGACTTTTAAAGGGGAAGATTCGTATGCGTAAATCGGTTGATGATAGAATCTATGTGGTAAAGACCATGAAGCAGGTAAGTGAAGAAACGGTGCAGGAGTTGATAAGCCGTAAAGAGCAATCCAGAGAGAATCGCAAGGATAAAAGGAAGAAAACAAAATAAAGTGAGCAGAAAAGTACATTTGACAGTGCATCAAATGTGCTTTTTTATATTGAAAGATAATTTTTTAACAAAGAAATTGTTTTAAATATAAGAAAAAACACTAAAAATGGAAAGTTTTAGAATGCAAATTTAAAAGTAGATTGTAAATTGTAACACAATATGCTAAAATGGCTGTAAATAGATTAATGATTTTTTGGGGATTGATAAAAAATAAACAAAGCTAGGAGGATTTCTTATGAAACAAAAAAAAGGACTTGGCATTCATAGTTTCCTTACAGAATTATTGCTAATTTGTATTGTTCCATTGGTGGTATTAGCGATTGTAATCATATTAGTGGCATCCAGCAATATGAGGTCAGGATTACAACAGCAGGCAATACAGACCTTGCAATCAACCGTTACAGCGGTTAAGGCTGCGTATGTGAATCTGAATGATGGAGACTTCTATGTAGATGAAAATGGTAGCTTTATGAAGGGTGATTATAATATCACAGAGAATATGACTACCATAGATGAATATACAGATGGATTGGATACAGATGTAACCTTATTTTTTGGCGATACTCGTATGGCAACCTCTCTTTTTGATACATCAGGTAATCGAATTATTGGTACACAGGCTGGTGCACAGGTAATAGAAACCGTATTAAATAAAGGGCAGGTGTTTACTTCTTATGATACAACCATTAACAATCAGAATTATTATTGCTATTATACACCATTAGAGAATCCGGATGGTTCTATCATTGGTATGGTATTTGCAGGTCAGCCTAGTGAAGAGATAGATTCCTTTATTCAGGAGAAGACGACAAATGTTACAACGATGGCAGTTCTTTGTGCAGTTATAATTGCCGTTATAGTAACGCTTATTTCAAAAAAAATAGTAAAAATATTAATGGGTATGGAATATCTTGTTAATGAACTTGCAGAAGGTAACTTGACATGTGAAATGGATGCAAAGGTATTAAAGCGCAGGGATGAATTTGGTCATAGTGCGCAGGCAATGGCTAAGCTGCAGGAAGAGCTTCGTGAAATCATTGGTCATATTCAGGAATCAGCAGGTCAGGTTTTAAATGATGGAAATGAACTGGAAGGTATTGCGGTTCAGGCTAGTACCACAGCAGAAGAGGTAAGTTCTGCAGTTGAAGATATCTCTAAGGGTGCTCAGTCACAGGCAGAGGATACCGAAGTTGCAACAACACAGGTTAATCAAATGGGCGAGTTGATTCAGGCAATTGTAGATAATGTAGCAAGATTAAATGAGACCTCTTTAACCATGCAAACAACAGGTGAAGCATCTGCTGAGACAATGAAGGAGCTTAGCGAATATAATGACAGAACCGTAGAGGCGATTTATAAGGTATCGGATAATGTTAAGGCAACCGACGATTCCGTAAATGAGATTGCTGCAGCAGTGGAATTGATTACGAATATTGCAAGTCAGACCAATCTCTTATCTCTGAATGCTTCTATCGAGGCAGCAAGAGCAGGTGAGGCAGGAAGAGGCTTTGCGGTTGTAGCTTCTGAGATTTCCAAGCTTTCTGATGAATCCAATGCTTCTGCAAAGAAGATACAGGATATTATTCAGGAATTAGCAAGTGATTCCAAGAATTCTATGGCATTAATGGAAGAGGTAAAGCATACCTTACAGCAACAGCAGGAGAAGCTTACGGCAACCAAGAATCAATTCGAAGATGTTATAACAGATATCGAAACATCCAGAAGAGATACCAATACCATCAATGAGCAGACAAAGGAATGTGATAATGCAAGACAGACAGTTGTTGGAATTATTGAAAATCTGTCAGCAATATCAGAAGAAAATGCAGCTGCAACACAGCAGACTACAGCTTCTATGGAAGAGTTGAATGCTACCATTAATCTGGTTGCAAATTCAGCAACAACCTTAAAGGATTTAGCAGTTTCTTTAGACAAAGATACCAAGTTCTTCAAGCTATAAGAATATAATAAAAGAGGTTAGCATTTTTGCTAACCTCTTGTTTTTAATCATACGTTCTACGAAAAGTAGAATATTTTCTTTTTTTATAGGCCTTTCTCTTTCGTTTCATCTGTTGACGCTGTCTTTTTGCAGCTCGGCGAGCATTCTTTTTTGCAATTCTGTTATCTCTAATACGCTGTTTTTTTCTTTTGTTACTCTGGCCTCTTGGAGAGAAGCTGTAACTGCTTAAAATTGATAAAAATACCATAATCAGGATAATGACACCAGCAATAATAATAACACCAATAATTACTTTCTTTACATTGATAAAGATAATATTTTGTCCTGTCTGTTGTTCTTCCTCCGTAATAGCAAGACTTGCAGTTTCTGATGAGAATTCAGCAGAAGCTTCATCAGGTGTAGAGAAGTTAAATTGCTCTGGAAGTGAGGTAGAGAACATAATGTCACAAGTGCCGATTGGAACATTGGAATAGGAGTATTCAATGGTAGCAATGACATTGGAATCTGCTTCCTTTGAATAAGTAACCTTAGAATCTGCATCCTCAAATTCAGCTGTGTTTGGAACAATAATATAAGAATCGGTTTCCATTGACATTAAAGGAGTAGAATCGCCAAATAAATCACTTCCCGTATCGAATAAATCTAAGTTGTCCATAGAGTATTTGGTTTCATAATCATCTACCATTAGTTTTTTAAAATTTTCAAAACCATAATTAAAAAGCTTAATGGTATCTTCAAACTGACAAGGTGTTTCTTCCTTGAAAACAACACAGACAAGCTTCATTCCGTCCTTTTCAGCACCGGAAACCAATGTTTGCCGTGACTGGGATACAAAGCCTGTTTTACTGCCAAGCAAATAAGGATATGCAAGTTCACGAGTTTTCAATAGCTTATTCTTGGAATTAATCCAAATGTCATCCGGCTGTGTAGCAGTCGGTGGAATGTTGTAATTTGGCGTTGAGGACATCTTACAAAGCATCTCGTTATTGAAGAATTCACAGCCTATTAGGGCAAGGTCATATGCACTGGTATAATGATTCTCATCATGAAGCCCATTTGCATTCATAAAATGTGTATTCTTACAGCCAAGCTCTTTTGCCTTTTCATTCATAATAGCGGCAAAGGCTTCAGCTGTTGGCTCTTTTCCCAAGCATGCAGCAACATGTTCACCTACAGCGGAGGCAGCTTCATTGGCAGAACCTACGAGGACACCATACATGGCCTGTTCTAAGGTGATGATTTCTCCTTCATCCATGCCCATGTTAGAGCCATCGCTGGGAACTTCGTAAACCGCAGCATGAGAAAAGGTAACTTTGTCATTTAAATCACAGTTTTGAGCTGCTAGCAGACAGGTCATAATCTTAGTGGTGCTTGCAGGAAACATTTTTGTATCAATATTCTTAGCATACAGAATGGTATGTGTATTCATTTCCATTAATATAGCAGATTCTGCACCAATAGCAGGACCTTCCGGCCAGCCGGAGATTTCATTTGACTGAATAGGAAGGGATTTTCGGCTTTCCATCTCAGCCTCATAATCAACAGCGGCAAAGGTAGAAATCGAAGAAAATAATATAGTAGAGCAAAGAACAGAGGAAAGCATAAGCTTAGCCAGACCTTTGCGATATTTTGTAATAGATTGCTTAATATTCATGTTAAAACTCGAACCTTTCGTGTAACGGATTCCATACTTTAAAGTACAAGCTTAGTTTACACTATTTTGATAAAAATAAGTAGAGGATATTCATGATTTTAGTGACGAAAAAGTACATAAGGTGTAGAATAGGGATAAATGCGTCAGTGTTGAATAGCTATGAATAGATAGAAGTGAGGAAAATTATGCGTTTAAGAAATGTAACAGGATCAAGAGAAGTGATTGCAGACAGTCGTTTTGTGGTACATGAGCCAAAGGAACACAAAGGTAAATGGGCGGAAGTCTTTGGCAATGACAGACCGATTCATATTGAAATAGGTATGGGAAAGGGAAGATTTATGATGGATCTTGCCAGTGCGAATCCTGAAATAAATTATATCGGAATCGAGAAGTATTCTACGGTTCTTCTGCGTGCCATTCAGAAGATGGAAGAAAGAGAGCTTCCGAATCTCAAGTTTATCCGTATGGATGCAGAAGACATTTGCGAAGTATTTGCAAAGGGAGAGATAGCAAAAATTTATTTAAATTTCTCCGATCCATGGCCCAAGGACAGACATGCTAAGAGAAGATTGCCATCCAAGGAATTTCTTGCAAGATATAACGAGTTTCTGGCATCGGAAGGAAGACTAGAGTTCAAGACCGACAATACAGCATTGTTTGACTTTGCTTTAGAAGAACTGGAGCCGGCAGGCTGGAAGCTGGAAGCAATGACAAGGGATTTACATCATGACGAGAAGATGTTCGAAGGCAATATTATGACCGAATATGAAGAGAAATTCTCTTCTATGGGTAATCCAATCTATAAATATATAATTTACCGTTAACAATTTTATGAAAAGAGGGGGAAAAGAGATGGTATTTCAACCAAGAACACTGGATTATGAGTTAAGTCCATATACAGGACTCACGAGAGAGAGCTGGATTGAAGCAGGTGAATATCTGTTAAAGGGAATCTTTCAGAACATTAAGAGCTTTGCAGATCCTGTCGTTATGCCGCGAAAAGAGACAAAGGTAACCTATCCGCATAGTGCAGATGCGGTGTGGGAATTCAAGGCAGAGTATTTTGAAGGACTCGCAAGATCTTTTTTCATCGCTGCGCCATTAATACATAATAATCCTGAGTTGGAAATAGAGGGTTACAAGCTCAAGGAGTATTATAAGAGTCATGTACTTCGTTCCTGTACTAAAGGTGATAGTGTATCGGTAGGACATTATGATGAGCTTTGTGAGCTTGCTGGAAAAACAGATCCGTTTCGTGCTTTTCAACAGACCGTAGAGACTTGTGCGCTGGTAATTTGTCTGTGGATTAGTAAGGAGGAAATATGGGACAGCTATACGAAGGAGGAGCAGGATATTATTGCTGACTTTTTGTATGGCTATGCAAATGGGAATACGGTGCCTCAGAACTGGCGTCTTTTCAATATGCTTGATTTGGCATTCTTAGATATGATGGGCTATGAAATTGACCATGATATTATGCGTGAGCATGCACAGGCAATTTTGAATTATTATGTAGGAAACGGCTGGTATCGTGACGGACATTCCTTTGACTATTATTCCTGTTGGGCATTCAATGTATATGCACCGATATGGAATCAGTGGTATGGTTATGAGCATGAACCATATCTTGCAAAGCGTTTCGAGGAGAATTCTAATGAGCTGATGAAGTCATATAGTGAGTTTTTTGATAGGGATGGCTTTACGAATATGTGGGGACGAAGCAATATTTATCGAAATGCGGCTACAAGTGCATTCGATGGCAATATGATGTTAAGAAGCAGTATAGCCGATCCGGGACTTGCAAGACGTATATCTTCCGGTTCTTTGCTACAGTTTATGAACCGAGATGACTTTTTGTTCAAAGGAATTCCAACGCTTGGCTTTTATGGACAGTTTACACCGCTTGTTCAGGGTTATTCTTGTGCTGAGTCACCTTTCTGGCTTGGAAAGGCATTTTTATGCTTACATCTTCCTGCTGATCATCCATTCTGGACAGCCAAGGAAAATAACGGTGTATGGGAGCAGATGGAAGAAAAAGATATTACGGTTACAACTTTAGATGGTCCGGCACTTTGTTACTCTAATCATCAGGCAAATGGCGAAACCATTCTTCGAACAGGAAAAGTATTAAAACAGAAAAAGGATACACATGGTATGTGGAATTATTCTAAACTATGTTTTAATACGAAATATCCTTGGGAATCACAGGTTTCAGAAGCAGTAGAAGCGCAACAGTATGTTCTTCATGACCTGACTTTTGAATATTATGACAAGGCAAATGTTACATTCTGGGCCGGTGAGCGGGAAAAAGTGCTTTACCGCAGACAATTCTTTGGATTTGAATTAGAAACAGAGCGCCATTGGATTCAGGCAATGAATTTGGCAGATTTTGTTGTGCCGTATGGTGTGATTCGAGTAGATAAGCCAAGACTTCATAGAAAGCCAGTGGCGTTTACCCTTGGCTCTTATGGATTCCCGGATAATGGTACAGAGATTATTACAAAGGAACTTCTTTATGAAGGCGGCATTGCAAAAGCTATGATTCTAAAAGGAAAAGACCATAATGGCAATGAGAAACAGCTTGCAATGACCATTTATGATGGTTGGGAAAGTCTCTCTTACATCAAGAGCAAGGAAACCAATCCGGATTCAGAGAATTCCATTGTGGTATATGCTTCTATGGAATGTAAGAATCACAATCATTACGAACCATCAATTTTGATATCTCAGGTTATTACCAAGGAAAGTCATGAGGACTTTACAGAAGAAGAGCTGTTCCCGATTCAGAGTATTACTTACACGGATGTTCAAGGTTATGGTGGTTATGGACCGATTACCGTGCAGCTTAAGGATGGTAATGAACGAGTCATTGATTTTGAAGGTATAGAAGGTCGGTTAATGCTTTAATAATAAATAACAATATTAATATTGGTAAAATATAACAAATGAACACATAAATTAATTAATATTTTACAAAATTAACACAAAAAAGACTTGAAATTGTCAAAGAAATATCATATAATCTTTGTATGAAGTTCACATAATATTTGTGAAAAAAGGGGAAAAATTGTATGATTTGTAAAAAGGACAGAAATGTAACAGCAATGAAAACTGTTACAGCATCAGAGCAGAAAACGCATAAAATGAGTATATGTCTGATGAATACCACCATTATTGCAGCAGGAGTACTTGCATCTAAGATTATTATGGAAAACGTAACCGTATTCACACATCAGGACGGTACAGCCAAGAGTTATTTATTACTGTTATTGGGGATTCTGATACTTGGATGCAGTATTCGATGTATGTTTGATGAATTCATTTTGTCACCCTATGCAGACAAGAAACGTCAGGATACGATGGAATATGCCAAGAAGGTACATACCTTGAGCAATAGTGAGCTGGTAAGACTCTTTATTATTGAGCGCTGTCCGGAAGTAAGAGGGGTACAGCTTCAAGAAAGGAATAGTGTATTTTTAAGGGGAAGGTACACTACGCACTTTGTAGAATTTGGACAGAATGGTGCAACCATTACTTCCAGAAAAAAAGATTATCGTGCAGACGTAGAAGCAAATGCGATTATGAAGATACTCGCAAGAGCATGTAATTAAGGGGAAATAAAGTAGGCTGTGATACTAGAAGAGTAGTGTCATAGCTTATTTTTTTGCAAGTTATTCTAATAAATCATTATAGGTAACATTTTAAATCGCTTTGATACCCTTTAATTGTCCTAGCTGAATATGTTGAATAACACGTTCTATTTTTACTAAGGTTTCTCGAGTCATGTTTACATTAATTAATTGTAATTCACGAACCAGCTCTGTTTGTCCTATATGCTTTTCTTTTCGTATTTTTCGTATTTTTTGTATGTTTTTACCAATCGTATTGTTGTTATCATTTTTGTTTTTTTCTTCTGACATAAGCAACCACTTCCTTTCGGACTAAAATCAGTCCTTTTTTCTTTATTTTATGTAGATGCTAATGTTATAATGGGACTAGAACTAGTCCACTTTTAGTAATATAAGAGTAAACAGGAGAGAAAATGACAGAAACGGTTAAAAGGAACAGATTAATTTGGTTAGATTGTTTAAAGGTTTTTGCTTGATGAGTTAAAGGGAATAAAGTGTTTATTAGGTGGAGCTTTCTTGTGGTGTATGACTTTAGGCGTTATGAAAATAATAAGTATATTGCTGATACGAGAGTTATTTTTGGGCATAAAAAAAGAGTAGACGTGGGTCTACTCTTTTCATGTAATTATAATAACTAAAATGGTATTATAGATTTTGGGGTTAATTTGAAACAAGGTCGTTCATTTTAAGAAATTCAATGATTGTTTCGGTCTGGTCTTTCAATGAATGAATATCACGTATCATATCACGTTCCATGATTTTAACATCGAGTTGTAAATCTTCTATCTTTTTTGAATTCCTATCAATTTTAAAATCTAATAATTCGATATGTTTTTCTATGCTATCTAATTTGTTAAGAATTAAATCTAATTTTTCTTCATGATTCATAGTAAAACCTCCATGTATATGTATTTTAACAATGTTATTATTAAGTGTAAAGTTATTTTGATTATTAATATATGAAAAATGCTAGAATAGATCTGGCAGGTAATTGAAAGTGGCAAAAGAAAAACACTGGACGATTTTCAAAGTCCAGTGTTTTCAAGGCTTTCAGTCAATCGATGCGACAGGATTTGAACCTCCGCAGAGTCTCAGAAGTCAGAAAAGAAAGGAGTTTTCGCACCCCATCTATGATTTGTTCTCAAATTTGTTCTCAAATCAATTTAAAACTGGATAGCGAATCACATTATCAAAATAATGTGATTTACTATCCAGTCACTAGGGTATGGGAGTGTAGCTCCCATAAAAATCTTAATGTTTTAATCTATTCACTACAAACCCTACTATACTTGAAACATTCACTAATCTTGCTACTTCTCTAAATATACATATCTCACTTTCTAATATACCCCTAGATATTAATCTAAGGGTACTGATAATTTATTTAACTTGTATTATAATCTTAGTGTGCTGTTGCTCCACTGCCTGTTGCTAAACCACCTGATAAATCTATATGAACTGTCTCTGGCTCAACATATAACTCACCTGTAATTATACTTACTTCCTGACCGTTTGCGTTTCTTGCTGCACCAGTTTCATCTAAGTAGATTCCTTTTTCTGGCTTATACGGTCTCAAGGTTACGGTTTTACCTTCTGGTGTTACTGCTGTGATTGTGCCACTTGGCTGAGATGGAGTCTGTGGTTTAGTCTCTGCTGGCTTCTGCTGAGTCTGCTGGGTGGTCTGAGATGGCTTTGACTGCTCGGCTGGCTTGGTTGTCTGTGCTGGGGCTGGCTTTGTCTCTGTTAAGAGTGTTGAGTGAATGTATGCCTTGATTCCTTGGCAATCTACTATGCTCCAGTCTCCGTCAGTACCCCAACAGTAGATTTCTACGTCTTTCGCTAAGGTTATGATTAAATCACTTTCTTTATCAGCTCTTGAACGCACATTACAGTTCTGCGTTGTGTACATTGCAATCGGAGTATCAAATAATACCTCTGTTGACTTTGTACTCATCTCCGCTACAGTCGGGGTTTCTGTCTCCTCGATTTCGGTGGTTCCCTCAACAGTAGTTGTTTCCTCTGTGGTTATTTCAACCTCTGAGGTCATTTCTGTACTTTCTATAACTTCTGAGCTTTCAATCTCGGTTGACTCCTCTATATCAGAGCTTTCGATTTCGGTTGACTCTATTATCTCAGAACTCTCTACCTCTATAACTTCATCAATTGTTGAAATTGTCTCAACTGGCTCTTTATTGGCACAGCCTGCTATTCCAATAATAAAAATCGTTAATAATATTGATATGTATTTCTTTTTCATATATCTCCTTTCGCTACTCCCAATAATAATTATATCATGCATATAATTTATTGCAAATAAATTGAAATGGGCTTAAATAATCCCAGTGTCGATTTACTTATTGCATTAACCGACATATTCCATTGTGATTATAATGCATTCTTTGAAAGAGTCTAATAATTATACTGATTAACGCGTTCTTCTTAATAGCGATTCCATAAGATTAATAACTGCATTTCTTTCTTTATCTTTTAATAATCTAAAATATGACATGAATACTTCTTCATCTATCAAAGAATAATCCTCTTCTATCAATAATTGTTTTTTGTAGTGAAATTTATGTTGAATTAGATTTGCAATCATCAAATGACTGTGAACGATATACTGTTCACATCTTTTAGCATATTTTTCAAAACAATCAATATCCTTTTTCAAAATTTCTCTAGTCACTTTTTCAATAGTCAAATTATTATCCTTAAAAAAAGAATTTAACGCAGACATATCTAAAGTATATTTTTTTCCTCGACCATATTTCAAAACATCTTCAGATATTGAAAAATAATCACATATCATCGGAACATAGGGATTGTCGTCTTTATATGATGTATTCTTTAATATTCCTGCAAGTGCATCTATCACACGTTTGGGCTGATAAGATTTCGTCTCATCCTTTTTATCCTCTTCTTCGTCCTCATCGTTTTCTTCCTTATGTTTCTCTTCTTTTTGTTCTTCTTCGTCAAAATAATTCATACAAAGCATGTAGCCATATATATAATTAGCTAATTCTGTGTGAGTCATATCAGCATTATCTAATAATTTTCTAAAAAATAGTGCGCAACAACTCTTCTTTGCATCTGTTTCCAAATCAACTACAAGTTTAAAAACAAGTTCCTTATCCGCTTCTGTTAATTCCATATATTTATTTCTGTTTTCAACATAATCAATAAATATCTTCCCTGCTTCAATTGGAGATATTTCTTTTTCTTCTTTTTTTGTTTTTCCCATATAACTAACATTCCTTTCTTTTCTTCGTATTAAAATTCAAATTTTACCCGAATTTGAAGTTTTGTATCCATGTTAATGTAGAATTGTAACAAGGAAAGACGTTTCCTTAATTATAACATATTTCGTACTTATGAACAGCGCCTAGTAATAAGTCCAACTATTCAAGGAGGACTTCTATGAATAAAACAAATAATAGTAATAAGATTTCAAAAGATTTAGGTTTCCGTTTAAAACAGCTCCGTGAGCTACATAAGCTGACACTAAATGATGCAATAACTAAAATGGAGTTATCAGGTTTAAATATTTCAAAAACAAGTTTAAATCGTTATGAAAATGGAGAAAGCATAAGTGTACAAAATTTATTGCAGCTTGCTCATTTCTATAATGTACCTATTAGTTATTTTTTTGAAGTAACACCTGTAACACCAGCAGAAGAACTGCAACTTCTTCTTAATGGTACGTCAGAGGAATTTCAGCGTTTCATATTATCCAATATGAAACATCTGATAAAAACCTCTAAAGAGTTCATCAGTGGGAATTGATTTCCCACTTAACATGCTGAGTAAAATAGTAGGTTTATATTATGATAGAATCAACAAATTTAAGGAGGTATACGAAATGATTGACATTTCAAAAATTGATTTGGAACTTAGTGCAGTTATTGACCCTAAACTTTCTCTTATTTTATTGCACGCAAAGCCGCATTACCGTTACGAAAATGGTAAGGCTACAGAAGAGCAGCTAGGCATGCAGTATGAAGTGATTACAAATGGTGGTGATTTTGACCGTTTCTGGGTGAAAGTTCCAGATATGGACAACATCATTACTGAGGATGAGATTTCTGCTTCCAAAGAAAAAGTTATTGTTACTTTTTCAAATGCCGTTTGTAAGCTTTACACAGACCAGCATGGGCATGTTCAAGTCTCTGTAAAAGCACAGGCAATTCATGCAAAATAATTTTGCAATTGGGGCAGTCTTAGACTGCTCCTTTTATTAAAGTGAGGAGATTTTATGTTAGAAGAATTTTTAATTGTTCCTTATGTTGGAAAATGTCCTATTAATCCAAACCAGATAAATGAGTATGTACATAAATCATTTTCTGCATTTTCTAATGTAACTAATATCGATACGTCCATAAGTTATATGGGTATAAGAACCTCTGTCAATTCTTCTGGTGGATTTACAGTTATTTTACCTAAAATAAAGCCATCTGTTGAAATGACAGTTGCTCATTATCGAACGCATGTTAAACCGATTTTGGAAAATGCTTTGAATACTGTCTGTAATAAATATGAGCGAGAATTTGTAGATTTGCAGGATAGAATCTGTATGGATGTAATGAAAGCCCAAATGGATTACAGTGTCAGTCAGAATTATGATTATTACTGTTTTATGTATAACAGATTTAAACTGGAATATCAGACGTTTGCAAGAAATCATTATCACTATTTATACCGTTTAGCTGTTCTTGATTACAAGGATATCGGAGAATATATTGCATTTCATATCGTTGTGTTCTCTTTTCCGTCTATTCCATACTGATGGCGTAGACTTGGCACGTGACATATCTTGTCACAGTAGCTTAGGTTCAGCGTAGCTGAGCCGAGCGTTGTGGCAAAGGATGTCACTTAGCCATGTCATGCTCATCAGCCGCCGAAGGCGGAACTTGGCACATGGTTAGTATTACCCATGTGCCTGTAGCAAGCACTCTCAATATATGATAAATACTGATAAAACCCCTGCTACATTTCAATGTAGCAAAAGAAGCATTTCAGCTATCCCAGTTTTGGGATTTACATTCCCACTAATCCAAAAGACAACCTTTTTCATATATGTAATAATGTGTACATCAGCTGATACAAAGAACAAATTAACAGTTTTTCTTAAAGAAAGTGAGGTAAAAAATGGTTTTTTATAATATGCTTCATAAAATCTCACCAGAAATTGCAGAGATTTATAAGGATGTTTATGTAGAGTTAGTTACTGGCATGAATGGTATGACACTTCGCGATTTAATGATTGATTTTGGGATTTGCCCATATCAGTCAGATTCTTTGGAAGTCTTATCACAGGATTTTAAAAGTGTTGTTCTTTGCGAGTTATTAAATGACCGTAGATTTCAAGAGTTGCCTGTTAAAAGAGCTTATGCATATGAAGCAGATGGAGTCACCCAGTTTGTATACATTCTTTCAACAAAAAAGTGTTTAGGGTGTGGAAAGAAACATAATATTGTGCTTGTTGATAATGGAAAAGGTTATGGTTTACATGTTTTTCAAGAGGTACCAACACCTCATCGAACGATTGCCACACCATCTTGTGTATATGATGTGATTGGGCATTTTCTTAAGGAGCATGAGTATGAACGATGATTCGCAATTCAGACGTGTTCAATTGACAATTAACAATCCTACGGAGCATGGTTTCGACCATGCTCGCATAAAAGAAGAATTGGCACGAATAAAACCCTGCATTTATTGGATTATTTGCGATGAAGTCGGTGGAAAAGATGGTACTGAACACACTCATGTTTATGGAGTATTTAGGTCACCTGTTCGTTATAACACAATAAAGCGGCGTTTTCCGCCTGCTCATATTGAAAAGCCTGTTGCCAGTCATCAAGCAAATATAGATTATGTGACAAAAACTGGAAAATGGATTGATAGTGATAAGGGTGCAACCAGTCTGCCTAATACTCTGGAAGAATGGGGGGAACGCCCTATAGATTCACAAGGAACTGATGAGAAATTGCGTATATTATATCAGCTTATTAAGGATGGCTATTCTAACTTTGAAATCTTGGAGAAATGTTCAGACTACCTGTTCGATATTGATAAGATTGACCGTGTCCGTTTACTTCTCAAAAATGAAGAATTCAAACATGTATTTCGTGATATTTCTTGCATTTATGTGTTTGGTGAAACAAACACAAATAAAACAAGAACCCATATGGATAAATATGGCTATTCAAATGTATATCGCATAACTAACTATAGCGGTAATGCAATATGGGATGGATATAATGCAAATGATGTTGTAATTTTTGAAGAATTTCGTAGTCAGTTGCCAATTAGCGAGATATTGGTTTGGTGCGAAGGATACCCAAACTGTTCTTTACGTGCAAGGTATCATGACAAGGTAGCATGCTTTACAACCGTGATTTTCATAAGCAACATTCCTCTAGAAGAACAATATCCAAATGTACAGCAGGATTCACCAGAGACTTGGCGAGCATTTCTTCGAAGAATCCAGAAAGTGATACACCACAAGAGCAAAGGCGAAATTATCACTTATGATTCTGTAGAAGCATACCTTCATCGCAACGAAAAGTTCCATGAACTGTCTGTTGATGAAGAAAAAGATTTACCATTTTAATGTTAACTTGGGTGGGATTCTCCCACCCTTTTAAAAGAAAGGAGTTTTTATGAGAACAAAAAAGACATTTGATAACGTAATTCCAGTAACCAAGAATACAAAGCTTGCAGGTGAGCTAGTTAACGCTAAACTCACAGCATTACAGGCTGAGTATGTAGCTAGTAGGTTTAATGCACCTATAGGTAAAGTATTGCAGGATGATATTATTTCTTCTGTTGGCAACTCAGAAAGTAGGATGGTTCGTTTTCCTGCTTATAATCTGTATCAGTTAACACAGGCATTTTATAACGATTTCTTTCGTTATGCTTTACATCATGGAGCATTTAAAGACGTTCCTGTGTTGGCTCAGTATGAGTTTCCAGATTTTTGTGAAAGATACATCAACATATTTGTTTTAGGTGGCGATGATAAGTCTATGTTTGTTATTTGTGAGGACTATCAAAATGATAAAGTATTCATGCAACAAATAACTTCTATGCCACGTGCTGGTAAAGTGCCTATGGAACAGGTTGCTAATTCCTCTGTGAAGAAAGTATCTGACATCTGGAATTATCATCACAATGCTTTTATGGGATTCGGTGTATTTTAGAAAAGAGGTGAGCTTTTTTGTTAAAGTGTTTTGTACAGCCTTTTACATACTGGCAGATTAAAAAGATACTAAAGTTTGAGTACTGGATTGATTTAGAACGTGTTTATCACTATAAAGGTAACCGTTATGGAAATCCGAACAGATATATCCTGTTACATGAAGATGGTACGCTCGCATTTCCACAAGAGGTCACTCTGGATAATTTACGTGAGTATCTGACTCAACAGGGTTACACCACAGACTATGAATAGTTAGAAAGGGTAAGGTAGTTACCTTTTTCAATAAAGTAATCGAATAGAAAAAAGAAGTCACTGCGTAACGCCTTTTTGGTATACAGATGGAAATCAATGAAGAAATGTTGAAATTTTTACTTAAAAAGGCTAACATATCAAGTATAGATGAGGTGTCGAATAGATATGAATTTATGACGAATAAACAAATATTAGCTGAACACCCATATGCAATTACAACTAATAAAGATGGTCGATTTTCGACTTATGTTCCAGATGAATCAAAACCATCTAAAAGAAAAAAGCTTGTTAAGCCATCTCAGAAAGAGTTGGAACAAGCAATTGTAAAGTATTATAAGGAGCGTGAAAAGAGCAAAAAGAAATTATGTTTAAAAGACCTTTATCCAGAATGGCTTGAATATAAAGCATTGCATACAGATTCCAGTGCTTATATTAAAACAATTGATGAATTATGGCGTTCTTTCTATATTAATAATAAGATTATTACAATACCGATTGAGGAATTGGATGAAGTAACTTTAGATACTTGGGCTTGTTCAATGGTAAAGAATCATAAAATGACAAAAAAGAAATATTATAATATGTCGATTATAATACGTCAGTCATTAGAGTATGCAGTAAAGAAGAAAATTATTGCAGATAATCCATATGAAAAAGTGAAAATAGATAAAAAGCTATTTCGAAATCAGAGGAAAAAACCAGATGAAACACAAGTGTATCTAATGGATGAGCAACCTTTAGTAGAGAAGCAAGCATTTGAAGATTTTAAAATGACTGGGTGTTCTGCTAGTCTTGCTATTCCGTTTGCATTTCAAGCAGGTATGCGTATATCTGAGTTAGCGGCTTTGAAATGGTCGGATATTGGAGAAGAAAAAGAAAACTATATTCACGTAAGTCGTATGGAAGTTAGAGAGTTTGATAGGTTACCGAATGGTTCTTGGAGTAAAGAGAGATATGTTATAGTGGAACGTACCAAATCAGATGCAGGTAATCGAAATGTCTATCTGACTACATCGGCTCGTAGCATTTTGGAGCAAGCAAAAGAGAGTAATCGGATAAATGGATATGCGGATTCAGAGTATATCTTTTTAAATAAGAAAGGTCGGGCAACAGCAAGAGCATTAAATACCATATTAAGAAGATGTTGTAATCTGGTTAATATATCTGAAAAAGGTATGCATGCCATAAGGAAAAATTATATATCTACACTAATTGATTCAAATGATATAAGCATTAATTATATCCGTGAAATGGTTGGGCATGTAGACGAAAGGACAACATACTCAAACTACTGTTATAACCGAAAATCACAAGACCAAACAGCACTAGATATGGAAAAAGCTCTTGTACATAATTTTTAATTTGTTCTCAACTGTTCTCAAAAAAGTAGCAAATTTGAGACAAATAAAAAAAGCGAGAAACCTTTGTAAAGACTAGGGTTTCTCATTTTTTAGACCAATCGATGCGACAGGATTTGAACCTGCGACCTCCGCGTCCCGAACGCGGCGCTCTACCAAGCTGAGCCACGCATCGAAGTAACAATATTATTATACAGATTTCTATGATTATTTCAAGATAAAGTTAAAATTTTTTTGAATAATATTCAAGTAGATATCAGCAAAAAATTGGATTATACTTAAAGTACTACAAATTGTGAAATGAAGTTAGAAAGGATGGTTTGTTTTATGGCATTATTACATGTAAATTTTTTTTCCGATGTATTAGGTAAATCTACGGCAATGTATGTGATTTTACCACAGAGAACCAAGCATCAGATTGGTATGGCCGGAGTAAGACCTGAGGGAAAGTACCCGGTTTTATATCTATTGCATGGACTGAGTGATGATTATACAATTTGGCAGAGAAGGACAAGTATTGAACGTTATGTAGCAGATATGGGAATTGCAGTGGTTATGCCAGATGCAGACACGTCCTTTTATTCTGATATGGTGCATGGAAGAAAATACTGGACATTTTTAAGTGAGGAACTTCCTGAAATCGTACATGATTTCTTTCCGAATATATCCGAGGAAAGAGAAGATACCTTTGTAGCCGGTCTTTCTATGGGAGGCTATGGTGCTTATAAGCTTGCTTTGGGAACAGATCGGTTTGCAGCAGCAGCATCGCTTTCAGGAGCCGTGGATTTACCGGTTGAGCTGGCAAGAGAGGATAGAGTAAAGGCTAACGGAGAGCTTTGGAATACCATATATGGGGATTTCAATACAGTAAAAGGTTCAAAAAATGATGTGCTATATTTGGCAGAGGAGAAGAAAAAGAGCGGAAAGCCACTGCCAAAGCTGTATATGTGGTGTGGAACGGAAGACTTTATCTATGATTTGAGCGTTAGTGCACATAAGAGATTAAATGAGTTGGAGTATGACCTTGTTTATGAGGAATCTTCAGGAGATCATCAATGGAAATACTGGGATGAAAAGATACAGACCGTTTTAAACTGGCTCCCTTTAGGAATGAAAGAATAGGAAAATAGTGTTAACATAACTTGACATCTTAAAATACCATAAATATAATAGAATCCAAGTTGCAAAACCAAGAGAGAGTATAAGTTAAAAAGTCTGTATGAGATACAGACAAAAGAGAAAGGGTTTTTGAGATGAGAGAGTTAAAGAAATTAGGCGTTGTTTTTGCGCTTGCATTAACAGTAGCTATGTCTGGAGCAAATGCAAAAACTGTAATGGCAGCAGAGGAAGCTGTTGTAACAGAAGCTGTAGAAGAAGTAGTAGTATCAGAGAGCGAAGAAGAAGTAGCAAGTGAGGAAACAGTAGTAACAGAAGAAGTAGCAAGCGAAGAAGCAGTTACAACAGAAGCTGTAGAAGAAGTAGTTACAACAGAGATTACAGAAGAAGTAACAAGTGAAGAAGCAGTTATAGCAGAAGTTACAGAAAATGAACCGGTTGTTGCATGTGAACCGGTTGCACTGATGTCACTTCGTGAAGAACCGGCAGTTGCTTCAGAAGAAAATGTAACCTTAAAGGATGCATATGGCTATACAACATGGACAAAGGAAAATTACTTTGATCCTGAAACAAAGAAAAATGAAGTAAGACTGGAAGGTGAAGAAGGCGAGGAATTAAGCACTTTCTTTAAGGTTAACTTTATTGGTGCAAATACTACGGAATTTGTAAATGACGAAAATCTTACAAGCTATTGTACCAATCTTCCTTCCGGATTAGAAATAATCAAGTATACCAATAATCATAATGTAAATATGATGAGAGTAGAATTAAAGGGAACAGCAGAAGCTGGAAACTATGATGTTGTATTTACTGTTCCAACAGATAAGCTGGTGGCAAAGGAAGGTTATCAGATACCGGAAAAAGGAATTTCTGTAACGATTTATTTAACTGTAAATGGACATCTAATTCCTGTAACTGTACCAGCTCCAGAGCATAATCATAGCTATCACTGGGATGTAACAAGAGCTGCAACAGAATCACAGGATGGAGAAGAGGTCTATATTTGTGATTGTGGTCATATTGAAGCTACGAGAGTGATTAGTGCTTATGGATTATGGCTTGATTCTGTAGAACAACAGATTCTTAATGCAGAGGAGAATGCAGTCGTAGAGATTAAGACAGAAATTTGGAATACTTATAGCAAGGATATTATGAGTGCTTTAAGTGAGAGATCAGACGTAACTTTAGTTACTACATTTGGAGCAGGTGAAGATGCTATAACATTTACGATTCCAGCTGGTGCATGTACCTTGATTGAAGATGAGGCTACTGCTCTTGCGGGTTCCGTGGATGAAGCAACAGGCGTTGCTCCTGCTACAGAAGAGACACAGTGGTTTGGCTATCAGTTTTTATCTGGAGCATATAATAACTAAATAATAGAATTATAACGATATGAATAGAATTCCGGTATCATTTGGTTTTGCAACTTTCCGATACCGGGATTTTTTTGTTTTTTACAGAATATCCTCTTGAATTCTTCATTTAAAGTGCTATATTAATTCATGGAAATAAAAATTTATACTTTTTTTATAATTCCTGTAAGGCAGGATGAGGAGACTATTGATTTTTATCAATAGAATGGAGGATTTATTATGGAAGCATATGCAGTGTTTAAGGATCTGGCTATTATTATCATTGCAGCTAAGGTCTGTGGTATTGTAGCAAGGAAGCTGAAAGCACCTCAGGTAGTTGGTATGATTATCGCAGGCTTGTTGATTGGGCCAAGTGTATTAGGCTGGGTAGAGCAGACGGATTTCCTGACACAGATGGCAGAGATTGGTGTTATTCTTTTGATGTTTTCAGCAGGGCTAGAAACGGACTTAAAAGAGCTTGTAAAAACAGGACCAATAGCAACGTTAATAGCAATAGCAGGCGTGTTTGTACCGCTTGTTATGGGTGCTATTTTATATATGATGTTCTATGGCTGGGCAGCAGTTGGAACAGAGGAATTTTTTAAGGCAGTATTTATTGGCTGTATTATGACAGCGACCAGTGTAAGTATTACCGTTCAGTCACTTCGAGAGATGGGATATTTAAAGGGACGTGTTGGAACGACCATTCTGAGTGCAGCGATTATTGATGATATTATCGGTATTATCGTGCTTACCTTTGTAATTGGATTTAAGAATCCGGATTCTGATCCTTTTAAGGTTATTGTAAATACAGTTTTATTCTTTGTTGCAGCGATTATTGGCGGTATTATTGCTTATTACATTTTCAAAAAAGCAGATACCAGATATCCGCATACTAGAAGAATTCCAATTGCAAGTCTTGCATTATGCTTTATTCTTGCTTATGTAGCAGAGAAATTTTTTGGTATTGCAGATATTACTGGTGCTTATGTGGCAGGTATCATTCTTTGCAGTATTAAGGACTCCGAATATATCGAAGAAAAGGTGGATATTAACTCTTACATGTTATTTGGACCTGTATTTTTTGCCAGCATTGGATTAAAGACAAGCATTGATAATATTGATTCTTCCTTAATTCTATTCTGTGTTGCTTTTGTTATTGTAGCATTAATTTCCAAAATTATAGGTTGTGGTCTGATGTCGAGAGCATGTGGATTTAAGGGATATGACTGTTTAAAAATCGGTGTGGGAATGATGACAAGAGGTGAGGTTGCCTTAATCGTATCGCAAAAGGGACTTTCTGTTGGCTTGATGTCCTCAGAATACTTTACAGCGGTAATTCTTTTGATTATTATCTCTTCTATTTCTGTGCCAATTTTATTAAAGCTGTTATATGCAAAGGCACCGGAAAAAAGTGTTGCTTAGACAATAAAATGAAAAGTAATAAAAGCGTTGCAGCCTAGTCTGCAACGCTTTTCATTAATATGACTGCTTTTGAAAAATCTTCTATTGGCAGTTCACAACAAGACAGCGCAATATGGGCATACCCCTTTGTTTCTTTTGGAGAGGCAAAGACGAGGATGCCCTTTTTTTGTAGTCTGTTACGAAATTCTGTATTGGACATGTTGCTTTTTAGTTTCAAATGAACCATAGAAACCGATTCACCCATGGAAATCTTCGCACGATTGCCAAATGTTAATTCCAGTTCGTTACATAAAGCCTTTGCTTTGCCTGCGTAGAGGCGTTTCAGCTTTCGAATCTGACTGTCAAGATGTCCGTCACGCAGGAACTGGCACAGTGCAAGTTGTTCTGCTTTGGAGGCAGTCTGATTATAGAGAGCTTTTTTCTTTTCATACATAGGAAGAAGCTCATCCGGCAAAATCATAAAGCTCAAACGGATGGATGGCAGAAGAAGCTTGGAAAAGGTACTCAGATAGACAACATGTTCACCGCCTGCAAGTCCCTGTAAGCATGGACGAGGCTTACTGAAATATCGGAATTCGTTGTTATAGTCGTCTTCGATAATGAGTCGATTATGCGAAATAGCTTCTTTTAAAAGGGAAAGTCTGTTTTCTACGGACATAACATCTCCAAGAGAGGTCATGTGCGATGGTGTCATATATAAAATGTCTGCTTCCTCCTGATTGGAAACAAGCTGAAAACCATAATCTTCAAAAATAACCATACCCTGTGCAAACTTGGTGTCATGAAAGCAGACACCTTTTCTTTCTTTTAATAAAGGACACAGAATATTTAAAAGACTTTGTGAACCAGCACCAATGATAATATTTTCCGGTCTGCAGACAGCATTTCGTTTGTTGATTACATAGTTACAGATGGTTTCGCGTAGTTCATATTCGCCTTGTGGTTCACCATAGGACAGCAGCCTTTTATCTTGTCTTAATGCACTTTTAATATATCTTCTCCATAGATTAAAATCAAAACTGTCTGCATCAACATTGTTAGAAGTAAAGTTATAGAGGATATCTTTTTTATCTTTGTGGATATTTTCTTGCAATTGAGCATTTTTTGTGGAACTTTTAACAGGACGCGGTGTAACAAAATATCCGCTTTGAGGGCGTGAGATAATATAACCGTCTGCAGCAAGGCACAGATAGGCAGCTTCAATCGTAGTACGGCTAAGACTAAGCTGCTCGGAGCATTTACGAATCGACGGCATTTTTGTATTTTCCGGCAACTTTCCTGAGAGGATAAGCTTCTTATAATAGTCGTATACCTGTAGATATTTTGTCTGCATAAAATACTCCTTTCTGTCCTTTAAAAAAAATTTATATACATAAATTTTAGCATGACAGATATATAGATACAAGGTAACTATTCAAAAATAGATTTTTACATCGTAATCATGAATAGGGGAGTTGTTTTATAGAAAGGTTGTATTGGCTGTTAATTGGTTGTAAAATGTAGTTGTTATCAGAAAATAGAAAGTCTAATTTAAGAAAGGTATGCTTATGGAATATAAAAAATTAGAAAAATTGGCAAAGCAGGGGGATTATGGTGCAATAGCACAGTTAGAAAAACGAAAGGAAGTATTGGTGCAGCTTCCGGTCAGAGAGGCTATGGGATATCCATTAACGTGGTGTCCAACCGATATTCCAAAGCAAAAAATGAATGCGATTGAAGAAATGTATAACATGATACATATCATAGAGAATAACCTGGAAGTGAGTGTTGCAGAGGAATCCTTTTACAGCTGTCAGATTGAAGGCGCTAATACGACTTTGGAAGAAACGTTTGAAATATTTAAAGCAAAAAGAACGGTTACCAAGGGTGATAAGATGATTCTTAATACATATCGGGCTGTTAAGTTTTTAAATCTGACGCAGAAGCGCAATCCGGAAGTGTTGAAGAAACTATGGGAAATTATTACAGCGGGCGTGTGTGATAATGAAGACATTGCCGGTAACGGATTTCGAACAGGAAATGTGCGGGTGGGTACGCATTCCGCACCGGATGTAGAGCTTTTAGAATATTGCATGAAGCAATTTTTTGAGTATTATCATATGGAATGTGAGATGTCTCCGTACATTAAAGTAGCAATTTTACATTTCTATTTTGTTTATATGCATCCATTTTGTGATGGAAATGGCAGATGTGCCCGTTTATTGACTTCCGATTATTTGATTCGTTCCGGTTTGCAGAACTTTAAAGCCATTACATTAAGTAAAACATTAAATGAAAGAGTATTAGAATACTATCAGGCAATTGAGGAAAGTGAAAATATGTTTTATGATGTAACACCTTTTATTTTATTCTTTTTGGATTGTGTATATGAGAATTTACATGAAGTATTAAAGCGACAGAATAAAGATATCTTGCGATAGCATAAGAGAAAGGTGCGGTGGGGATATGAAAAAAAAGGCAAACAGAAGTATTTTGATATGCGCCTCAATCCTGTTTTTATCCATTCTGTGTGGAGTAGTGGTTTATTTTGGTGTATTTGAAATACCTGATTATTGGTTAATGGATATGGCAAACCGCTATTTGGAGCTGGAGAGAGAAAAGGATTTGCCCATCAGTATTATTGCCATTGATGAGAAAACGGTTATGAAGTATGGTGAGTATGATACATGGTCGCGACAGATTTCCGCAGATTTTGTGAACAAGCTGAATGCACAGGAAAATAAACCGGTTATTATAGGTATAGATTTACCTTATACAAAGGAGAAAGATACATCGGGAGATAATGCTTTTGTAGAAGCATGTAGAGATGGACAAAATGTTTGTATCGGTGTGAAGCAAAATATGGAAGAGAAGCAGGATAAAGAAGCAAAACTTCCATATGAATCTTTGTTAGATGTGGTACAGGTAGGAATCAGTGATAACTTTTTTGATGGTCCAACGAATACCGTTCGTGAATTTGTAACATCTTATGAAAAGGAAGAGTACAGGATGGATGGTTTTGCGATAGTGTTATATAAAAGCTATCAGCAGCATCTGGGAAAAGAAATTCGCCCTAAGTACAATGCAGTGAACAATATGCAGTTTAATTATTCGAGAAATTCGCAGGAGTATGAGGTATATTCTTTTCTTGATATTATGGATGGAACGGTTGATATATCGAAATTTCAGAACAAAATAGTCATTGTAGGTGATAACACGAAAGAAGCCACCATGAAAGCACCATTTAGTATGGGAGGTAAGATGCACGATATAATTCTACAGGCACATATGGTAGATGCCATGTTGATGCAGAGAGTAATTGGGCATTTACCAAAATCAGCGGTGGCATGTGTATATAGTATTCTGATTCTGGTATGTAATTTATATATTTACATGAGGAAAAAGAAACGAAACTTTCTGCTAATGGCAATTGTTTGCTATGTGCATTTTCATTTATGGTTTATCATAACGGATATTTTTTATCTGCCACTTATTCCATTATGGTTGTTCATGCTGCTATCCATTACGATGCAGTTGATAATAGCACGTCTGAAAGAGCAGCAGGAAAGGTTACAGATACAAAAGGCGCTCGAAGCTTATGTAGAACCGGGGATTGTTGAGAAGATTCTGCAAAATGAGAATTATGAGATACAACTAGGAGGAAAGAAGAAAGATATTGCAGTGCTGTTTGTAGATATTCGAGGGTTTACATCTATTTCAGAGGGATTAGAGCCGGAAGCGGTTGTGAATATATTAAATGAATATTTAGAACTAATAGCAAGAGCAGTAATGAAAAATAAAGGGACATTGGATAAGTTTATTGGAGATGCAGCAATGGCAATTTATAATGCGCCGGACGATTTACCGAATTATACAGTACAGGCAGTCAGAACAGCAAGAGACATTATAAAGGATGTTGTACAGCTAAAAGAACAGTCAAAGGAAAAATATGGAGTTGAGGTAGCATTTGGTATAGGAATACATTGTGGAACTGCAATTGTTGGAAATATTGGATGTGAGTGTCGCATGGATTACACAGCGATTGGCGATGTTGTAAATACCGCCTCAAGACTGGAAGGAAAGGCAAAGGCAGATCAAATCTTAGTCAGCAAAGACGTATATGAGCAGATAAAAGATATCGTAGAAGCTTCTTATGTTGGAAGTCTTTCTTTAAAAGGAAAGAAAAAAGAAATAGAAGCATATGAAATTACAAAAATAACAGAAGGAATGTGATGATATATGAAACTGTACTGTATACCAAAATATGAAGAGATAAAAGGCTATGAAGAACTGGCGCATAACTATAATATGGCTTTTGAATATAATGATTTCTTTGTTCCTTCTGTTTTTATGAATAAGCAAAGAATAAGCGAAATGATAGGGAATTATAAAGCATTAGAACGTGACAGAAGTCAGGACACTTTACATGGTGCTTTTTTAGATGTCACGATACATAGTGATGACCCGGAAATTTATGAAATAAGTAAAAGGCGTGTATATCAGTCTATGGATATTGCAAGGGAGCTTGGGGTAAAAGCTGTTATTTTCCATACGAATTTTATTGCGAATTTTCATTCAAAATATTATCAGGATAAATGGGTAGAGAGAAATAGAGCTTTTTGGAGAGAAGTATTAGCCAATTATCCTTCACTTAGTGTTTACATGGAAAACATGTTTGATGAGTCACCGGATATGCTGCAGCGTTTGGCAATCGCTATGAAAGAGGAAGAACGATTTGGTGTTTGCCTAGATTTTGCCCATGCATATATTTCGGGAACAAGTATGGATGAGTGGGTAGATAAGTTAGGAAGATATACAAAGCATATTCATATTAATGATAATGATGGGGTATCAGATATGCACATGCCAATAGGAAAAGGCAGGTTTCCATGGGAAAGATATACGGAGTATATAGCCAAGTTTTCTAAGGAAGTAAGTGTTCTAATAGAAGTAAGGTGTTTGCAGGATGTAAAAGATTCTATTGTTTATATGGAAAAAAATGAATTGTTATAATAAAAGCAAAGTGCTCGACATAGGTGCGAGCACTTTGTATGTTAGGATTTTCCTTTTACAAAATCTATGTTATGATGAAAACATTGATTATTGAGGAGGTTCTTCATGAAAAGCTTATTAAAATATTTGAAGGATTATAAGAAGGAAACTGTTCTTGCACCTTTGTTTAAGATGCTTGAGGCATCCTTTGAATTGTTTGTACCGCTTGTTATGGCAGCAATGATTGATACTGGTATCGCAAATGGAGATAAGAGCTACATATTAAAGATGGGCGGTATTTTGGTGCTGCTTGCGGTAGTCGGATTGACCTGCTCTGTAACGGCTCAGTTTTTCAGCGCCAGAGCAGCGGTAGGCTTTGCCACAAAGCTTCGCCATGCGCTGTTTTCCCATATTCAGGGCTTGTCGTATACAGAGCTTGATACGATGGGAACGAGTACCCTGATTACCAGAATGACCAGTGATGTGAATCAGTTGCAAAATGGTGTCAATCTGACACTTCGTTTATTGCTTCGTTCTCCGTTTATTGTATTTGGTGCTATGATTATGGCATTTACAGTAGATGTTCAGGCAGCATGGATATTTGTAGTAACCATTCCTTTATTATCTATTGTTGTATTTGGTATCATGATTGCCAGTATGCCTTTATATAAGAAGGTTCAGGCAGCACTTGACAAGGTACTTGGCAGAACGAGAGAGAATCTTGCAGGAGCAAGAGTTATTCGTGCCTTTTGTAAGGAAGAGCAAGAGATTGCAGCCTTTGACAAGGACAATGAGCAGTTATTAGAGGTACAGGTATTTGTAGGAAAAATATCAGCAGCTATGAATCCGCTGACCTATATTATTGTAAATGGTGCGCTGGTTGTGCTTTTGTGGACGGGCGCTATCCGTGTGGATGAGGGAATCATTACACAGGGTGCAGTTGTGGCGCTTGTAAACTATATGTCACAGATTCTCGTGGAACTGGTTAAGCTGGCGAATCTAATCATACAGATTACGAAGGCACTTGCTTGTGCAAAGAGAATTGAAAATGTCTTTGCAGTAGAAAATTCACAGCAGATTATGTCGCAGACAGCTTCTGAAAAAGCTTCTGATGATATGGTTCGTTTCGAACATGTAAGCCTTACCTATCATGGTGGTGGTGAGGAATCGCTTACGGACATTGATTTTGCAGTAAAAAAAGGACAAACGATTGGTATTATCGGTGGTACGGGTTCTGGTAAGACCTCTGTCGTGAACCTTATTCCTAGATTTTATGATGCCACGAAGGGAACTGTTTCTATCAAGGGAAAAGACGTAAAGACCTATGATATGAATGAGCTTCGCAAGATGATTGGTATTGTTCCGCAAAAGGCGGTGCTATTCCATGGTACCATTCGTGAAAATCTGCTTTGGAGCAATGAAAAGGCAACGGATGCAGATTTAGAACAGGCAATTGAGATTTCACAGTCAAAAGAATTCTTAGATACAAAAGAGGGCAGACTAGATTTTGTGGTTGCTCAAGGTGGAAAGAACTTGTCCGGAGGTCAGAAGCAGAGACTTACGATAGCAAGAGCAATTGTGAGAAAACCAGAAATTCTAATTCTCGATGATAGTGCCTCTGCACTTGACTTTGCAACGGATGCAAAGCTCAGACGGGCTATTCGTGAAATGACAGATGATATGACGGTATTTATCGTTTCTCAGAGAACCTCTTCGATTCAGCATGCAGACCAGATTATTGTTATGGATGATGGTGAGGTAGTAGGAATCGGTACACATGATTCCTTGCTTGCAGAAAATGAGGTTTATCAGGAAATCTACTATTCACAATTTGAACGTAAGGAGGAGCATGCATAATGAAAAATAATCAGCAAATTATAAAAAAAGTGCTTCGCCATATTGGAAAATATAAGTTTTTCCTATTGTTATCCATTATAATGGCAGCAGTATCCGTTGCACTGACACTTTATATTCCGATTTTGACAGGTGATGTAGTAGATTGCATTATTGGACAGGGGAACGTTGATTTTGATGGTATTTTTGTCATTTTAAAGAAGATGGCGATTATCATTTTGCTGACAGCTATCATACAGTGGTTAATGAATACCTGTAATAATAAGATTGCTTATCAGGTAGTACGTGATGTGAGGGCAGAGGCCTTTAAAAAGCTGGAAATTCTTCCGTTAAAATACATTGACGGACATCCGCATGGAGATATTGTGAGCCGTATTATTGCTGATGTGGATCAGTTTTCCGATGGCTTATTGATGGGCTTTACCCAGTTATTTACCGGTGTAGTAACGATTGTAGGTACGTTGTTATTCATGTTATCGATTAATGTAACGACCACCATCGTAGTTGTTATTTTGACACCGTTATCTTTTTTCATTGCTAATTTTATTGCAAAGAGTACCTTTAGTATGTCGAAGCTACAGTCTCAGACAAGAGGCGAGCAGACTGCACTCATTGATGAGATGATAGGAAATGAGAAGGTGGTAAAGGCTTTTGGACAGGAAGGCAAGGTAATTGAGCGTTTTGATGAGATAAATTCCCGTTTGGAAAAGGCAAGTGTAAAGGCGATTTTCTTTTCTTCGCTTACCAATCCTTGTACCCGTTTTGTAAACAGTCTTGTTTACGCAGGTGTTGGTATTCTTGGCGCATACCTTGCTATCAGTGGTAAGATTACCGTCGGACAGTTGTCCAGCTTCTTAAGCTATGCCAATCAGTACACAAAGCCGTTTAATGAGATTTCAGGTGTTATTACAGAGCTTCAGACTGCACTTGCCTGTGCAGGCAGAGTCTTTGAGTTTATTGAGGAAGAGCCACAGATACCGGATGCAGAGAATGCGGTTGTCTTAAATGAGCCTAAGGGACAGATTACGATGGAGCATGTTTCTTTTTCTTATACAGAGGAACAGAAGCTGATTACAGATTTGAATCTGACCGTTCAGCCCGGACAACGAGTGGCGATTGTAGGACCAACAGGCTGTGGTAAGACAACCGTTATTAATCTCCTTATGCGTTTCTATGATGTAAAGGGTGGAAGCATTAAGGTAGATGGCGTGGATATCCGCGATATGACAAGAGAAAGTCTGAGAAAAGGCTATGGTATGGTATTGCAGGAAACTTGGTTGAAGGCAGGAACCATTAAGGACAATATCGTTATGGGTAAGCCGGATGCAACCATGGATGAAGTCATTGCGGCTGCAAAGGCAGCACATGCGCACAGCTTTATCAAGCGTTTACCACAGGGCTATGATACTGTAATTACAGAGGATGGTGGAAGTCTTTCACAGGGACAAAAGCAGCTCTTATGTATTACCAGAGTTATGTTGTGTCTGCCGCCGATGCTTATTTTAGACGAGGCAACCTCTTCGATTGATACCAGAACCGAGATTCGCATTCAAAAGGCATTTGCTACCATGATGAAGGGCAGAACCAGTTTTATCGTAGCACATCGCTTATCCACTATTCGTGAGGCGGATATTATATTGGTTATGAAGGACGGTAATATCATTGAACAGGGCAATCATGAGACCTTGCTTGCTCAGAACGGTTTCTATGCAAACCTGTATCAGAGTCAGTTCAGTATGTAAGAATGGTTACTTGAACGGAGTGAACAGAAACGTAAGAATAAAAATATGCAGGTTGAGAATGTATTTCAACTTGCATGTTTGCAAAGTCAAGCATATAATCAATGGTTGTACATAAACTATTAGTAGAAAAAAGAGGAGATATTGAAACATGATTAATCAGTTTTTGAATGTTTCAGAGTATAGCATTTTAGGTTTTTTAGGTGTTGCTTTTGCTTATCTGGCAACCTGTATTCTGTTAGGCGCTTTTATTAACAAGCTTCCACAGGATCATGGACGTGCTTTTGCGCATGATGGAGTTCTTTCTGCCGGAAAGCCAAGAGGAGCAGGTTTTATCTTTATTCTGGTATTTGTGGCAGCAGCGCTTATCTTTGGTAATCTGGAAAGAGAGACCATTATCTATTTGATTCTTGTGGTAGCGGCAATGATGACAGGTTTTTTAGACGATTGCGCCAAGGTTTCCTGGGGAGAACTTCGTAAAGGACTTCTTGACCTCGTAATCGCAGTTATGACAGCATTTACTTATGTGAATTTTAATGGAAGTGATGTATTAATATCCTTTACCGGACAGACCTTTACCTTACATCCGGTTATCTACGGAATTCTTGCAGTAATCCTTGTATGGGGTTCTATCAATGTAACAAATTGTGCAGATGGTGTTGACGGCTTATCAGGAACGCTTGCAAGTGTTACTCTTGGAACCGTTTATATTATTATGCAGGCAAGAGAGATTACACCGGAATTTGCTTATCTGATTCTGATTTTTATAGCATGTATCTTAGGTTATTTGTGGTATAATGCCACTCCTAGTACTTTGATGATGGGTGATGCAGGTTCCAGAGCCATTGGATTATTTATAGCGATTGCTGTGATGAAGACAGGAAGCCCATTTTTATATCTTCTTGTAGCATGCGTACTTATGATAGATGGTGGAATTGGTTTAGTAAAGGTTTCGCTTCTACGCTTCCTTCATATCAAGATTCTCACAAAGATTCGTACACCACTGCATGACCATGTAAGAAAAAATAAACAGTGGTCCAATGCGCAGACCGTATTCAAATTTGCTATTATCCAGATTATGATATCGGCAGCCGTTATTTCGTTGATTTGTAAATAAATAGAGTAGAAAAGAAAACCCCATTCATAGCTATTCGTTAAGTTATGAATGGGATTTTTTACATTTTATAGACATTTACAGGATTCTCTGGAGGCCAGGTTACATTGGAAGGTAACATGCTGGTTATTGCGTGTTTTGTTCATAAGTCCGAGTAAAAGGTCATAGATGCTATCTACCATTTCGGACTTTGGCTGCTTGAAGGAGGAAACGGTTGGAATACAGTATTCCAGCATTTCCAGACCATCAAAGCTTATGATTTCGATATCTTTTCCGGGTATTTTGGAAAGGTCATAAATTGCCCGAATGACAGATGGAACCATAATGTCTGCACTGCAACAGACAGCTGTAATTTCCGGATGTTTTTCTAAATGAGCTTTTATATTCTGATAGCTTTTGGAGTAAGTATAGTCTCCCTCAACAATATGATTTATATTATGCTCTAATCCGGCGTTCATTAAGGCACATTTATAACCCTTTAATCTAAGGCCATAGACACTGTTATCTACCATGGATGAGATTAAAATGGAAATGTCTTTATGACCATTCCGAATTAACTGCCCCATCTGCATTTCGCTTGCTTCCAGATGATTGCATTGAACACTGGAATAATTAGTTTCATAATAAGCAATAGGCAAAACCGTATTTACAAAAATGGTAGGGCATGGAAGTTTCTGAAACATCTCTTTTGGAATACTTTCAAAGTTTCCTCCCAGATATACAAGACCCGATAAGCTGTGTTCGTTTGCATATTCTAAAAGCTCTTCAAATTTCTCTTTTTTATCCTGTGAATAATAATTATCATGAAAAGATAACATAGTATAGCCGGCATTGTGAAAACGAATAGAAGCAATATCTTCGATTTCAACATGGGTATTGTTATATACACCTTCAATAATCAATCCTATATTTAATTTTTTGTTGGTGGAATAAGACGGAGTATTTCTGCCGCTTGCTGTCGGGGAGTATTGATATTCCTCAATAACAGCCAATACCTTTTGACGGGTTGCTTCGCTAATATCAGAATAATTATTGAGTACCTTAGATACGGTTCCCGGTGTCACATTTGCGATTCTTGCAATATCTCTAATGTTCATGGATTCTCCTTTTAAACATACTACTTCTTTTTATTATAACGGTTATCTTCAATGGTTTCAATCAAAGCAACAGGGATATTTGATAAATAGTCATGCGCCCTTACCATAGCATAGTCCCAGATTTGTTCGGGAGCGTGATTATCAGAACCAATAATGACAGGAATGTCACTTCCTATTATTTTTTTCCAGAAGTTCTCCAAAGGATACATATATCGGTTACCATCCGGGTAATTCTGAATACCGCGTCGATAACCGTTAGCATTATATTCCACAACAACATGATATTTTGTAGCACCTTCCAAAATTAAGTCACTTGCAATATCGCAGTTCTTATCCCAAGAAAAAGCATTCACACCGAATAAATCAGGGTGAGCAATGATGTCAAAGTACCCAGTGCTCATAGCTGCTACACATGCTTTGGCATAGGTAATATAAGCCTCTGTATCAGCTACATTATAGAGATTGAAAAGAGTTCCATCTTTATCGGTAAAAAAGTGTTCGCCTAGGATAAGATAATCACATTTTTGGTCTAGTAATAAATATTCATAAAAGTTTCGATGATTGGAGTAATTTGGTTTGGTGTAATAAGGAAGATATTCTATCTCCAATCCTTTTTTTATCTGCATAAGTCCTTGGTATTGCTGTTTTAGACAGTCAACTTGTTCAAAATAAAGAGGAAGCTCCTGATATTCCATGCGATAGCCCAAGTCATGGTCTTTAAATGGTGCATGGTCAGAAAAGCCGAGGATACTCAGTCCGGCATCGTAAGCAGCTTTTGCATATTCTGATATATCATTACCCAATGCGTGTCGGCAAAGAGGTGTATGTGTGTGGTAATTTGTTTTTTGCGTCATGTGAATAAAATCTCCTTGCATATTTTATTATGAATAATACGAAACAGTTTCGTAATAAATTATTGAATAATCAAAATGAATTGTAGCATTGTTATAAATAAAATGCAATACAATAATAAATAAATGTGCATTAATGATAAAAAGCTGTTGACATTTTACGAAACAGATGACATAATTGTTTCGTAATCAACCGAAACTGTTTCGGCAAATTGCAAAATATATTAGGGGCAATAATATGATGTGTTGAAGCAATATATCATGTTGTTGGAAAAGGAGAAGCGTATGAAAAAGAAAATAATTTCCATGTTACTGGTAACTTCTATGTCATTAGGACTTATGGCATGTGGAAGTAGTGAAGAAGCTGTGCAGACTACAACAAATTCAGAAGCTGCCACAGCAAAAGAGAAAATAAAACAGGAGGAAGAACCTGCAAAGCAGGAAACAACCGAGCAGACAGCAGAGGTACAAGAGGTTAGAGATGTAAAGTTAACTATTTGGAGTCCTTCAGAGGATCAGGATCCGGAAAATGGGGAATGGATTGTTACGCTTTGTAATCAGTTTAATGAAGCACATCCCGAATGGAATATTACATATGAATTCGGTGTGCATTCAGAGTCAGAGGTTAAGAAAGCACTTCCTCAGGATATTGAAGCAGGTGCGGATGTATTTATCTATGGTTCCACAGGGCTTGAGAATCTCTGTTCCGCAGGAGCAATTGCAGAAATTGGCGGTTCTTATGCAGAAATGATAAAAAATGACTATTCAGAAACCTTAGTACAGCTATGTACTTATGAAGATGGAGGACTTTATGGTTTTCCGATGACAACCGATTCTTATTTTATGTACTATGACAAGAGTGTTTTTTCAGAAGAGGATGTGAAGTGCTTAGATACTATGCTTGAAAAGGGTAATGTAGCAATTGCACTTTCTAATGGTTTCTATCTGGGCGCATTCTTCACAGGCTCTGGTGCGGATTTCTTTGGACCGGATGACCAGTTTGTACGTGCAGACGGTATTGTATTAAATAAAGACTCTAACTTAGCTATGGTAAATTACTTAGTTGACCTTGCTACAAATACTAACTTTACGAATGCAGAGCCGGCAGATGCGGTATCTATGATGCAGGAGGGAAGTGTAAATGCATTATGGTCAGGTACATGGAGTGCAGCCGATGTAAAGACAGTGCTTGGAGATAATATGGGAGTTGCACCACTTCCGACAGCCATGGTAGATGGTGAAGAGATGGCACTTCGCCCATATGCTTCTGCAAAGGCAATCGGAGTGAAGTCTACCTGTGAAAATCCGGACGTAGCTATGGCACTTGCAGCATACCTGTCCAGTGAAGAAGCACAGAGACTTCATTTTGAATTAAGAGGCTATGTACCTTCTTTAAAATCTTTGATGAATGATGCACAGATTCAGGCGGATCCAATTGTAGCAGTGGATTCATGGTCTAACGAAAATATCGGTTATCCAAGACCTTACTTTGCAGAGTTTTCTTATTTCTGGACACCGGCGCAGACCTTTGGTGAGGAGCTTCGTGATGGTGTGATTACAAAGGAAAATGCAAAAGCAAAGTTAGACGAATTGAACGTAGCAGTAAATACATCAGGAACCTGATGGTAGTTACTTGAAAGAGGAAGGGCTGTTGTTATGAAGGGTAAAAGAAAAGGAACACCCTTAGTGTGGTTATCTGCGATAATATGGGGCTTTGGCTGCATTGCACATAAGCAGATAATAAAAGGAATGTTGTTTTTATTAGGGGAGTTTTTTATTCTGCGTTTTCTTCTTACCTCAGGGGTTAATAATCTCAAGCTATTGATTACACTGGGTGAAAGAGAGCAGCAAAAGATATGGAACGAAGCATTATGTGTATATGAATACATTGACGGTGACCGTTCTCTGGTAATTCTGCTATATGGAATTATTACGATTGCAGTGATAGGCTTTGGCATCATCCTAATGAAAAAATCAGTAAAAAGCGCATACGAGGTGGAGCAGTTAAAGCAGAACAGTAAAAAAATTCCGGGCTTTAGAGAGGATGTAGCACAGCTTTTTGACAACAATCTGCATCTGACCCTGCTAAGCTTCCCTGTTGCAGGAGTGGTTATATTTACGATACTTCCGTTGATTTTTATGATGTGTATGGCATTTACCAATTACAGTACCATTGACCAGAAGCTGGTGCTGTTTGACTGGGTCGGACTTGATAATTTTAAGACCATATTATCATTGGGAAATACCTTAGGACAGACCTTTTGGAGTGTTCTTTCATGGACTCTGGTATGGGCGTTACTTGCTACCTGTTCCAATTACATTTTAGGAATGCTGTTAGCACTGTTGATTAATTGGAAGGAAGTATATGCGAAGAAATTCTGGAGATTTTGCTTTGTTCTTACGGTTGCAGTACCGCATTTCGTTACCTTATTGATTGTAAAGCAGATGCTGCAGCCGGAGGGCGCGGTAAATATTTTATTGCGTAACTTGGGAATAATTGAAATGACAGAGTCCCTTCCGTTTTTTACAGATACTTTATGGGCGCGTGTAACGGTTATTTTAATCAATATATGGGTTGGTGTACCTTATACCTTGTTGCAGATTACAGGAATTCTGCAAAATATTCCATCAGAGCTTTATGATGCAGCGAAGGTAGACGGAGCAGGACCATTCAAGACATTTACGAAGATTACACTTCCGTATATGTTGTTTGTGACAACACCGTATTTGATTACAACCTTTACAGGAAATGTGAATAACTTTAATGTTATTTTCTTAACCTCTGGCGGTGCACCTAGAACCATAGGTGCTACTGCGGGGGAAACAGATTTACTTGTGACATGGTTATATAAGCTGACAATAGACAATGAATATTATAATACCGGCGCAGTCATTGGTATTGCAACCTTTATCTCATTGGCAATTGTATCTCTGATAACCTTCAATCTTAGTAAATCCATGAGAGATGAGGAGGGCTTTCGATAATGAAAAATTTTATGAAAAAGCCACTAAGAAAGAAAGTAGTCATTGTTTTGGCACATTTATTTTTAGCTGTTTTAGCGATATTTTGGCTAATTCCTATTCTATGGGTAGTATTAACCAGCTTTAAGGGAACACTAGGCTCTTACAGTGCAACATTCTTTCCTACCTCATATTCGTTACAGAATTATAAGCTTTTATTTACGGATTTTAGTGCATTTAACTTTCCGCAAATGCTGTTGAATACGCTGATTATTGCAGTGGCAAATTGCTTAATTTCCACATTTATCGTTATCAGTGTGGCATATTCTCTGTCAAGAATGCGTTTTAAGGGCAGGAAAAAGCTGATGAATGCGGCAATGATAGTACATCTGTTTCCGGGCTTTATGTCTATGATAGCGGTTTATTATATTATTAAGCTGTTTGGTTGGACAGGAGGCTCTATGCTGCGAGTGGCAATGATTTGCATCTATGCAGGAGGTGCAGGCTGTGGTTATCACATTGCAAAGGGCTTTTTTGATACCATTTCTTATTCACTTGATGAAGCTGCAAGAATTGATGGAGCAACAAGATTTCAGGTATTAAGACATATTATTATGCCGCTTAGTAAGCCAATTATTGTATATACGCTGCTGACATCCTTTGCAGGACCGTTTAAGGATTTTATGCTTGCAAAGGTATTGTGTGGGGCATATAGCGATTACTACACCGTTGCGGTAGGTATGTACAAAATGTTAGAGCAGGAATATATCACAAAATGGTACGGAAGCTTTGCTGCTGCGGCAGTTATCATATCCATACCAATCGCCATTCTATTCTTCTGCACACAGAAATATTATGCGGAAGGAGTATCTGGCGCAGTAAAGGGATAAGAAAAGAGATAGGTATCTTGGTTTATCGGGATATCTATCTCCTTTTATGTGATTTATCGTTAGGATTGATTGCTTATATTTTTGATTTCCTCGACAGACATATTATATTCTTCAGAAATCAATTGAAAAATGGTTTCTTCCGGTGTGTTGAGCTTACGCAGCATGGTAATTGTCTTTCGTATGGCTTCCATGCGTGCTTCATTTGTTCCGTCCTCATGTCCTTCGTTGTATACCGTTTTTAAGTGTAGCTTTTCATTGTATTCTGTTAATATCATATGAAATACCTCGCTTTTGCTCTTTTCAAGAATATCTGATAGAACATCTTTTTTTATACAAACATTCATTGCATAATAAACAGCATTACTCAAATCATACCCAGAGTCAAGATTTTTGTTAACTTCTGCAACAAAGTAAGAGTAATCATGTAACCGTTTGCAGCTATCTAACAATTTCTGATTATGCCCGTAATTGATATTTACCATACGAGCCTGACATTCCAGAACAGGGGAAAGATATTTTTCTGCCATGTTGGGGGTGAAGCAATCTGAGAGTTTTAAGATTAATTCATCCGGTTGATTTTCCCGACCATTATAAAAGACAACAAACTGTGGAGCAGGCAAGGAAATACGTTGGTGACCGTACACATCTAAGGAATGTTTTTTAATATAAGCCTCATACAGCCTTGCAAAATAAATCAGTCCTCGTATCGGCATGTTTGGATTAAAGGTGGATTGATGTTCGTACAGATTCAACGTCGATGAGATAATAAAAGATAAGTCATTTTTCATAGAAAGATAGATGACATCTTCTAACGTAGTGATTTCTAAATCATCAGGATTCGTATAAGAAGTCTGATTTACTGCATTATATAGGTCCAATAAATCTTTCTTATCGGAAAAGACTCGCTGAAAGAGTTTATCCTTGTATTTCCTACGTGGTTTTAAATGACGCCAGAATCTG
>JAFSGY010000048.1 GCA_017440575.1 Lachnospiraceae bacterium
GTTCATGCGGTTTGTTCCTGCACCGATGACACCTCTTAATCCACCAGTACCAAACTCTAATTCTTTATAGAAACGGTCTTCGATTTCTCCCTCATTATCACGAATTGCCAGGAGCTCGTCTTTAGTTGCCTGGTCAAAATAATCATCATTCAACCAGAAGTTAAATTCGTCCATGTAACTCATTTCATCTACCTCCATTATCTCTCTCATAGTTCTATTATCTATGACACTATCATTAAACCAAAAATAGACTAATATTTCAAGGTTTTATGTGTTTTTAGCTAAATTTAATCGAATCTTTTTAAAAAATACATAAATTTGTGTCGCATTTTATCTAATCTAACGTCGTTTTTAACGAATAATCACTGTAATCTAAGGAGAAGTTCGGATTATAATATGGGTCACCCTTTTCCAAAATCTCTTTCCATTTGTTTCGAAAATGATCTGCTTCCTCTTCATAGCGCTTTGCCTTTGCCTCATCCTGAATATCAATTCCTCTTGACGCAGATTCAAAATGATACAACTCCGCAAATGGCGTAAAGACATTTAAGTAGCCGTTTTCTCTGAGACGCAGACAAAAATCAACATCATTCAACGCAATCTTAAAGGATTCATCCAAGCCGCCAAGCTCCTCAAACAGACTGCGACGCACCATCAGACACGCTCCGGTAACCGCGGAAACATTCTGTGCATAACACAATCTTCCCATATAGCCAAGATTATCGTGATTAATTTTATAATGTGTATGACCTGCCGTTCTATGAGCACCAAGTCCCAATACAATACCTGCATGCTGAATCGTGTGGTCTCCATAATAAAGCTTAGCACCAACCGCTCCTACATCCGGACGCTGTGCATACATCAGCATAGCCTCTAGCCAATTCATCGTAATAACCTGTGTATCATTATTTAATAACAGCAGATATTCTCCTGTTGCATGCTTGGCACCAAAGTTATTGATTTTGGAATAATTAAACTCACCTTGATACGTAACAACCTTGATTTTCTCCTGATTCTCAAGAGTTTTATAATATGCAAAGGTAGCATCTTCAGTGCTGTTATTCTCAATAATAATCACTTCATAATTATCATAGGTAGAACGCTCCTTAATCGAGTCTAAACATCTCCTTAAATCATCTACATGATCCTTATTCGGAATCAGAATCGAGATTTTATCCTCCTTCTGAATCTCATACTTAATCTCAAAAATGGTTTCAAAAGCTCTCGTACTTTTAATCTCAAAATTCTTGTAGCCATTTCTGGTTAAATGGTCTGCAACTGCCCCCTTTGCCGCTGCAATGGCATAAGGTTTTGCACTAATATCACTGGCAACACTCGCCTTATGAGAACGCCAATAATACATAAGCTTTGGAACATGAACAATATTCTTGGCATTTGAGGTCAATCTAAGAATCATATCATGATCCTGACTTCCATCGAATCCACTGCGGAACAGTTCCGTTCCTTCCAGCAATTCTCTTGCAAACACACTAAAATGACAGATGTAATTATTTGCCCTCAGATTATCAACCGAAAAATCCGGCTTAAAATGAAGTGTAATCATATTGTCAATACTATCGCCCTTAAAGGTAGTTTCATCACAGTAAATATAATCTGCATTCTGCTCATTAATCACTTTAACATATTCATACAAAACAGAAGGATGCAACACATCATCATGGTCAAAAAGTCCAATATACTCACCAGTAGCAAGCCTATAACACTGGTTAGTATTGCCTGCAATTCCTTCATTCTTCTCAAGCTTATGATATACAATCCTGCTATCGGTTGCTACATATTCTTTACATCGTACGCCAACCTCTGCATGTTCTGCATCCGAGCCATCTGCCAAACACAACTCCCAGTTCTGATAGGTTTGATTTCTTACGGAATCAATCATCTCATTTAAAAAATTCATCGGTGTATTATATAAAGGAACCAGAATACTAATCTTTACCATGCGGTCAAATTGTGTTTCCCTTTGCTTCTGTGCTTCCTCCTGCGATGGGAAACTTGCCGTTCCATGCAGTTTCTTTGCTTCTTGCTCCATTTTCTTCTGGCGAAGCTTTCTTGCAATATTCCTTGGGCCTCCTAAGTTTCTTACACGTCTGTAATTACGAAGTCCCCAATGCATACCTGCTCGAAGGGGCTTCGACGCCTTCCAGACAGGATTATTTTTAATTCTATCCAATTGAAATTGAAGATTATCTGCCTCGTTTTTTGCATCTGCAAGTCTTCCTGCCAAGGAAGCCGCACGCGCCTTCTCCTGCTCATATGCCTCTCTAAAAAAATGTGCCTCTTCTTCAGGAGTGTTCCACTGATTCTCCATATTCTACCTCCGTCTGACTGTTCTTTACGTTCTACACGTTAATAATACAATCCTTCTTCCAACATATTTTTCTTTTCATCCATAGCTGCTTTTTGGTATCAACTAATATTCCAATTTGATACTCTCCACTCACAAGCATATTTTTGTCCACTAAACACTGAATGCCTGCTAAAGCAGTATTCTTTGTACAAACTCTTACGTTTTCCGCCCTATCCTGAAACAAAGCATCCACATCATAACGTAGCTTTGGATAGATTGTAAGCTCGTATATCTCTTGATTTTTAATATTTTTTAGCAAAAGAGTCCTCTCCAATACCGCATTATCATGCTCTCTCATCACATACCAGCCCTGTATCGCGACCGTTCCCTCCGTATCGGATACCTCAGCCAGGTCTATCTCAAACATAGACAAGTTCTCTCCAGTTAATTTCCGAATATACTTATTCTGATGCTCCTTTGGAAGCTTTCCTACCTCCGCTAAACTCAAAAGCCTTGGCCTGCTTATCTTATCATAAGGATACAGATAATTACAGCTATATGCCACATCTTTTTTCCACTGCACCAGATGTTCACTATAAAACGGGTCTTTCGTCTTTAATAACAGATGTTTTTTATATAACATTGTCTTTTCCTGTTCAAGCCTTGCTTTCTTTTCAGGACTATTATCATGACCACGACTCAATGACTCATGATGAAGTAGTACCACATCATTTCTCTGAACATTATAATATCCTTTTTCATACAGCTTAAAGCATAACTCGACATCATTATATGCTACTGCAAGTTCTTCGTCAAAGCCCCCAACTTCCCAAAAGCATTCTCTTCTTACCATAAGACATGCTGCTGTTACAGCAAGCATATTATAGGTGAGCCGGTTATGTCCATGATAAAGGTCTCCCTTATCCTCCATACCTGCAAGCTTATGTGCAGGGCCGATTCCCATATTCGTGATCCCTACATGCTGGATACGATATGCTTCACTTTCCTCAGCCTTTGGATAATACAGCTTAGCTCCAACAGCACCTACATGTGCCATCTGAGCCTGTTCTTTCATTCTTCTAAGCCATGAAGCATCTATGATTTCTATATCATCATTCAAAAATAACAGTAGTTCTCCTTTTGCGGCTCGTGCACCAAGATTACACATTTTTGAAAAATTGAACTCTGCCTTTTGATAAATATGTTGTATTGACAGCGGCGATTTTGGTTCCTCATCATCTGCCCACTTTAAATCATAATCCTCCTGTGCCTGTGTAATCAGTTCTCTTATGCACACAAGCTCCTGTTCTGTGCTTCCGTTATCCACGAGAATAATTTCGTAATATGGATAATCTGTGAATTCAACCAAGGTTAACAAGCATCTTTTCAGAATATTACTATTATCTTTGCTAGGAATCACGATACTTATCAGACTACTATCATTATTTTGTTTACATAACACTATGTTTTCTTGTTTTGCATTTGCATTTGAAATTTGCATTTCATTTTCAATAAGCTTTTCTCTATTTTCTTCGGTGTAAGTTTCATTATCCTTCATTTTGACTTCATTGGTAAACAAAATCTCTGAAATATGTCCTGCATAATTGTTTTTCTCAGTAATCCTTTTCACTATTTCATAGATACTTTGCTGTTTTTTTCCCGCCAAAAGCTCTACTAACGCCGCTCCACGAACGGCAAATATCTTTCCAAAATAGAAAAAAGAACGTAAGGTATCCGGTGAATAATCCGGCTTAAACCACGGTTTCCCCCGATAATATGAGGTATCTTTAAAACGATATGCAAGAGCCTGTTCTGTTTCCTGAACCTTTTCTCCATAAAATTCCTGAAGTTCTCCAAGGTAATCCTCATCAGCATAGACAATTTCCACATTCTCATGTTTTTCAAAATACTCTGCAAAAAAATATTCTGCGTCCTGCTCCAAAAAGCCTTTGGCACCATAAAACAAGACAAAATCTGTATCAGGCAACACCTCAGCAGAATCTTTTACTACCGTTTCCAGACTATCCTCACACGAGAAAAAGGGAAGCTTCAAAATATGCTTCCCTTTTATTAGTTTTCGTTCTATCTGCTGTGCACTTTTGCGTTCCTTCAACCATTGAAGGTATGGTGTCTGTTGTTCAAACAGACTTTTTTCATAACTGCTTATCATGCCTCAATCTCCAACTGCTTCTGGGTATTACGATAAAGTCTCTGTCTCGAACAGCCATCCTTGGCAGTCAGCCATAAATCATAAGTTCCCGGCGGAAGCGATCCTTCATAAATCCAACAACAGAAGCCTGTCATCTCTACATTGGTTTCATCCGGTAAGATAGCCGCTACATCCTTACGATAGCGCTTCATAATCGGAATCTCCCAAACCTTTCCTTCCGCATTCTTTAAGAGAAGCTTCATCTTATATCTAGCATTGTCTACACCCGGCACATAAGCCCATCCTTTTACCAGATAATAGGATTTCTTGCGACTTCCAGCCTTTAAAAACTTCTCTTTGCCACAGTTCTCCACCACAATCATAATCGCCTGATTCATGCGTTTCTCACTTGGAAGGCTCTTGCCCTCAGACACCTGATCCTGATAGCCTGTCATATCTGCAAACTCATAACCCTCAAGCCATCTGCACTGATATTCCGGTTCTCCACTGTTCATAAGAGTTCCATTAAACGGATCCTGTCGATACAACTTAGCATGGCGCTTATACAAAACATCCATTTCTTCCAACAGTCTCTTAAGCTTCTTCTCATCCTGCATATCATCACCACGACTTAGCGATTCATGATGATACAAAACAACGTCATTTCTCTGCACATTATAGAGTCCCTTTTCACAGATTCTAAAACACATATCCACATCATTATAAGCAACCTTTAATCCTTCATAAAGACCGCCAATCTTCATATAAATGTCACGCTTCATCAACAGACACGCTGCAGTTACACCTATCATGTCATAGATTAATTTGTTGCGTCCATAGTAATAGCTCTCCGCATCTGACATTTGCTTAAGCTTATGCCCCGGGCCATAAATGGTATTCGTAATTCCTGCATGCTGAATCAAATCAGAATTAGGGTATAGCAGCTTTGCTCCTACCGATCCTACGTGTGGAAGTGATGCCTGCCCCACCATTCTGGTAAGCCAGCTTCCCTCAATAACCTCCATATCGTCATTTAACAACAGGATATATTCACCTTTTGCGTTTTTTACACCAATATTACACATCTTAGAGAAGTTGAATTCCATTGGCTGATACAAATACGTAAAGGCACATTCCTCACGAAAAGCCTCCAGCATCATCCTTGCCTGAGCTGTACTTCCGTTATCTACTACAATAATCTCAAAATTCTTATATTCCGTAAAACGGTAAACCGAGCGAATACACTGCTTTAAAATATCTACATGATCCTTGGAAGGAATAATAATACTAATCAATGGATTATCCTGCACTGCATAAATCGGATACGTATATCCCGACTTTTCATCCTTAACAAGCTTCCCCTTCAAACCACGTCTTTGCATAGCTAACTCTCGGATGAAATCATAATCTGTTCCCTCGCCGATTAGCCCTGTCCTATGCATCGCCTTATATTCAGCTTCTTCTCTTGTCTTAGCAGACAGATATGTATGGAACAGTATCTTCTCAATATGTCCGGCACGCTTTCCATTCTCTGTAACCTGCAACACAAAATCATACAGATTCATACGCCAATCATCCATACCAAGCCATTTCAAATTAGCAAAGGCCTTTCTACGAACCGCAAACACATTTCCAAAATATAAAAATGAGAACAATGTATCCGGTGACCACATAGGCTTTACCCAAGGACACATTCTATGTGCAATCTCATTATCTGGATTCTCTTCCTCCTTCTCAGGAAGCATCCAGATATCTTCATCACCATATACAATATCTATATCCTTATGACTATCAAAATATTGCATTACCTCTTTGAATGCATTTACACCAATTTTTCCCTCTCGCGAAACAAACAAAATGATATCTTTTTTTAGATCCTTTAAATCAAACTTCTCTCCACACATATCCATATATACAACAGAAAGAGAAGGATAAGACTCCTCCTCTCCCTCCTGCTGTAACGCATGCTCTGTTTCACGTATCCACATCAGATACGGATCGCTTTGACAGCGAAGCGAATTCTGATATTCCTCTATACAATTCTGATACAGCCTGTCCTGTATTGCTGACTTGATTTTTTTAATCACGCAGGCTCTCCCTCCACAACCAGTTTTATAGTGCATTTTTATGGAAATAGCTTCCTCCACCATGGCTCATTAGCCTTTTCCAGAGCAAGATGCAATTGTTCATCCTTTTTCTGATTATTCCGAATCATCTGACGAGCCATTTCTTCCGGCATTTCGATAATATCCATCGTAAATACTAATTCTTTGCCACCATTGCAACTAATAATAATATTCGGATCTTCTGTTCCAAATATCACAGAATGTTCATCAATCCAGTCACCATTGGCAAATATCTCTTCTTTTACATAGCTCTTATCATCCACGCGCAATTCTTTTAATGTTACCGCACATGCATAAGAACATGGATCAATTCTAATCTGTTTTACCCCTTCCGGAAGAATAATCTCTTTTTTCGTTTCCGTTCCCTTTGATGCCTTCTCACTTAAAATAACAGAATTCTCGCCCGTGAATCCCTCTCCAAAGTCCCAAAACAGCTGGATACTATACTTCATATCCACACGGTTAATAGAACGCATCATTTCATCCAGCTCATATGCTTCGTAGCCAATAAGCTCACGCATGTCTCCTACTGCAGCACGCTTGCCTGTAATGAACTTCTGAAACTCTCTTTCCTCTTCTATATACTCCGCAACCTCTTCTTCCGTCAATCCTAAGATATCCTGATACAAAAGCTCCTCGCATACCTTTCTGGACGCACTGCCAAGCATATAATTATAAAAGGCTCGAAACGCAATCTCCCTCACCGGAACATGCTTCTCATAGGTCCACTCGTAATCAATAACCTGCCAAATATCATCCCTAATAATGATATTTCCAAAAATAAAATCGATATTACTTACATTGCACTCCTCACCATACGCAAGCCAGTGCATATATTCCTGAATCAAAGCCTTGAATCCCTCTACATCCGCTACTTCCAGCCTCTGATCAAGCATCTCCTCTAAGGTAATTCCCTCGCAGAATGGAAACGACAGATTCACACCTTTTCTAACGCACACATTCATTTGAACCTTCGTATCTGCATATCTTTTAGAAAGAAGCTCGTATGCCTTGGCCGTATTCAAAATATGACCCGTAGCCTCCTTCGTGGCTGGAATTTTTTCCACATGCAATTCCTTAAAGGCATTTTCAAATATGGTAGTACGTATTGCCCAAGGATTTGCTCTATCGTTAGAAAATTTGGTATAAACCTCCTTTAACTCCTTACCTACAATAAGCAGATAAGAATTGGAGAATAACGGAAATTCCTCTTCTTCGATTATTTGATCAAATACAAGCTTCTCATCAAAAAGCAACAGCCTGTCCCTATCAAAATTTCTCAGATTATTAGAAAGCTCTCCCTTTTTTGGCAAGTAACGGTCTGAATAAACAGTTGTAGCAAATTTATAATCCGGATATGGATAATAAAAGGCATACTGATTAATATCCACACTCTTAAGAATCTTCTCTAATCCCTTTTTCGTAAAGGTTCTTGCTGCACCACCGGTAGGATATCCCTGAAGCCCCGCAAAAAAGCTTCCCACATGGTCTTCTCTACAACCAGCCCAATACTTTAAGCCAAACTTATTCTCAATAGCAATCACCATTCGTCCATTCATGCCACGATGACGATTACAGATTTTCATAAAGTCTTCATATGGAGTATTTCCTCCAATATAAGACTGACCATATTCAAATACACCAATCAGGAATACATAATCATAATCGCAAGGAAGATTCGGCTCAATATCCTGAAAATTACCAACCATAATAGTAATATTATCTTTATCCTGATTACGATATGCATTCACAAGGCTTCTCTTCTTGGAAAGTTCAATACAAGTAACACTTCCAGCCTTTTGTGCCAGTGTTCCTGTAATAGCACCACAGCCCGAGCCAATCTCTAGCACCTTATCCGTTTTCTTCAATGGAATCCAATCGATTATATTGGTACGAAATGGCGATAAATGATAAAACACCGGCCAATTCTTCTTTTCCTCAATAATCTCCGGGAACTCCTGAGGTGTATGCTCCTTTACAATTGCCAATAACTCATCCTCAACTGTTCCGTCTGAATAAAAGTCTTCTCCCGGATAATATGTTAAATCGAGAGTAACATTTCCTACTTTTTCCGTCATGGAATAACTCCTTATGCTTTTTTATACTGTATAATATTATCTGCTTCCCTGACATCCTCTACGGTAATCGCAGATTCCATATCATAAAATCCAACGGTATTCTTATCAGATATTACTGTTACATCTAATGCATCGTATAATCTGTGATAAACCTGAAAATCATTTCCATCATAACCAGTAACTCCAAAGGACAACAGATACTCGCCTCCTTGCAGGGTCATTCTCTGCTTAAAGGTAATTTCCTTCACAGTCCCCGCCTTTACAGGCTCTAGAAACGCCTTTTCAAACATGGTATTCGTTCCTGTAATTTCCGTACCTTTTACATTCTTCACTGTAAAAGCAAAAATCGGTGCCGGAATATCATCATAAAAACGCACACGCATATGAATTCCAAAATTCATTCCCTTAATAATGGCATTCGACCTTGTACCATTATCATCTGTAAGATAGATTTCTTCAATCTCTGCCTGCTTCGTGCCATATTCTAACGTCTTAGTATCTTCTAGTTTATTTTCCTTTTTACGGACAGCCTCCTGAAGCTCCTCATCCCCCAAAAGATTCTCATTCTCCGATTCCGATGTCTGATACTGCCCTACTAATACACGTTTAAAATCATCAATCATCTCTTTTGGGCTTCCCTCTCCAAGCTTAACACCTTGGTCTAGCAGAATAACCCTGTCACAATACTTTGCTATACTACTCAAATCATGACTTACAAAGATAATAGTCTTGCCCATTTCTTTGAATTCCTCAAACTTATGAAAACATTTGGCTTGAAAGAATACATCCCCTACGGACAATGCCTCATCAACGATCAAAATTTCCGGTTCAATATTAATTCCTACGGAAAACGCAAGACGAACAAACATACCACTGGAATAGGTCTTACATGGCTGATTCACATAATCTCCAATATCCGCAAAATCCAAAATATCCTGAAGCTTTGCATCAATCTCTTCCTCTGAAAAACCATTCATCGTACCATTCAGATATATATTTTCTAATCCGGTATATTCCATATTAAAGCCTGCACCAAGCTCTAATAATGCAGAGATTCTACCATTTACTGACACATTACCATTTGTTTGATTTAATACACCGGTAATAATCTTCAAAATGGTAGACTTACCGGAACCATTTGTTCCTATAATACCAACACATTCACCCTTTTTTACATGAAAACTCACATTAGAAAGAGCATATTTCTCATGGTATTTTTTCTGCTTTGACAAGCCTAACGCTTCAAACATTCTGTCACGCGGTCTGTCATACAGCTTATATATCTTATTCACGTTCTCCACCGCAATAGCGATTTCTTCACGTTCCTTACTCATAATCTAAAACCTTTCGTAATTATTCAGTACCTGAATAGCTACAACCTTTCATCACAAAACATCCGCAAAATGTACCTTCAGCCTTCTGAATATCAAAGCTCCGATTCCAAAGAATACTACCGTTACAATCCAGAAATACATCGTAGAATAAAAATCCTGCCAGAACCACGTCTTTTCAAACATCGCACTGCGGAAACCATTTACAATATAATACATCGGATTAATCTTCAAAACAAACTGCATAATCGGCGGAACCGTATTCAAATCCCACAAAATCGGTGTTGCCCACATACCAATCTGCAAACCGATATTGATAATCTGAGCCAAATCCCTGAAAAACAACACCACTGCGCAAGTCGAATAAACCAGTGCCAATACAAATAAAAATAGACAAAGGCTATAATATGGCAGCTGTAACAGATAAAGATCCGGTGCATATCCCATACAAAAATATACAACCAGCATAAAGCATACAAAAAAGATATGCACAAAAGAAGCAGATATAATCTTTATAATAGGTATCACACTAATCTTAAAAACAACCTTTTTTACAAGATAACTGTATTCCAGTAAAGCCATGGTTCCTCCTGTAATCGCCTCAGAGAAGAAAAACCAAGGTACAAGCCCTGCAGTCAACCATATTACATACGGAATCTCTATTGTCCCTGCCAAGGCCTCTGCTCTGGCTCCCATGACATAATCAAATACAAACCAATACACAACAACTGTAATAACCGGCTGCACAAATGCCCACACCTTGCCAAGATAAGAACCTGCAAAACGATTCTTGAAATCATTCTTGGCAAGCTTCCAGATTAATTTTCTTGAATCCCACAGCTCTACCGGCAATGAAACCAATCTGTCATAGAAGCGATAGAATACAGCCATACCAGCCACAATAATCACGCATGCAATAACTTTTTTTATCATTTCTTCCTGTTGGTCTGCAAGGGGATTATGATGCACCACGATAATAACTATCGCTATTAATGCTACAAGCCCCGCCAACAGCTTTATTGTTCTTTTGGATAATCCCTTTTTCATTTAATGATACCTTTTTCTATCTTTTAAATTCTTTGATACCGCCCCATTTGGTATCCTTCTCAGAAAGTGTAAGCTCCATTCCCTCCGGAATAGGCCATTCTACACCAATATCAGGGTCATTCCAAAGAAGTCCGCCCTCATCGTTTGGATGATAGAAATCAGTACATTTATAGCAGAATTCTGCATAATCGGATAATACCAGAAAACCGTGTGCAAAATTCTTTGGGATAAAGAACTGCTTCTTGTTCTCTTCTGATAAAAGCACACCATACCACTGTCCAAAGGTCTTAGATCCTTCTCGTAAATCAACAGCAACATCGTATACCTCACCTTTAATTACGCGAACCAGCTTGTCCTGCGGAAACTCCTTCTGGAAATGTAGTCCTCTCAGTACACCTTTTTTGGAAGCTGACTGATTATCCTGCACAAATACTTCCGGAATACCCGCCTCCTTAAAGTCGTTATAATTATAGGTTTCCATGAAATATCCTCTATTATCCCCAAAAACGCTAGGAGTAATAATCTTCAATCCTTCTATTTCACATGTTTCAACTGTAATCTTTCCCATGCCCATTTTCCTTCCTTAACTATCTCATTCATTTATCGTTACGTACAAATTTACTATTTCTCTTCATTAATATCCGAGATAACTGACATTTAAATCAACATATCCCTCAATTCCTGCAACAGCTCCCTTAGAGGTATACTGCCACATATCATAACGATTCTCATACAACGGAGTATCTCTATACTCCGCAAGCCATATTGTATAATCTTCCAATTGCTCTGCGTGAACCTTATTATAATAATACCATCTTCCGGAATATACGCCCGGTGTATAGCCCTCATTTTTAATTGTCTTACAGAAATACTTACATACCAAAGTTCTGGTATCTGCATCAATCTGATCCGCTCTTGCCGTTCCACCGCCGCCTTCTGTATCGATAAAGATTGGATAATCAATTTCTTCACCGTCTAACAGCTCCAGTACCATGGAAGCCTCTTCCACCGCTTCTACTGCATTAATTGCTTGTGAAAAGAAATAAATACCAACCTTAATGCCAGCCTTTTTTGCGCCCTCAAGATTTGCTCTGAAATACGGATCCTCTACAAGAGCACCTGTCTGCATACCTCGATAGCCACAACGAATAATTGCAAATTCTACACCTTCAGCTGCTACCACATCCCAGTCAATCTCTTTTTGATATTTAGAAACATCAATACCAAGAGAAACTGCATTCTCAAGGCTCTCAACATCCATAAGTGTTGTATGCTGTGTATCGTCTTCATCTTCTTCACTGATTTCTTTCTGCTTTACATCCTCTACAGATGCATCAATCTCTGCCTCTGAACGAATGAGATAAGATATATCCTCAATTGCTGTATAAGATACGATTGCTTTAACTCGTGCCGTCAGAGGCTCCTTCGGAACCTCAAAGCCCTCCATCTCATACATAGATATCTCATACTCTCCCGGCTTTAAGTCTGACACATAGATAATTCCATTTCTATCCAAGTCTTTATAGGTTCCAACATTTACAACTTCCAGTAAAAAATCCTGACCTGCTATCGCTTTACCTGAATCATCTACTATCTTAATTCGCAAATCCTTTTCTACCGATGTTGCAAGCAGAGTAACCTTAGGAGTCTGCGTATCTTTCTCCGATACCTCCGTCTCCCCAGTCTCATCCTTTTCTACATAGCCCTTATCTCCATGGTCAAAAAAAGCTTCATCCTTCATAAAGGCCGAAAGGTTTGCACCCTTTACCATGCCATCTGTTTCCAGCTCCACAGCTGTTTCTTCTTTTACACTCTGTACCGTTCCTGACGTTTTCTGAGTCTCCGCTAGTTTATCCTGATTCATGAATACCACTACAACACCAATCAACAGGATTACACTCATCATGCCTAAAACCGTAAGTCGTCTCATCTTAGAGTCCATTTGCAACCTCTACCAAGTATTTACCATATTCTGTCTTCATCAAAGGTTCTGCAAGTTTCAATAACTGTTCCTTATCAATAAAGCCTCTCTTATAAGCTATTTCTTCAATACATGATACATATAAGCCCTGTCTCTTCTGAATCGCAGATACAAAGTCAGCTGCCGCAAGAAGCATATCATGATTACCTGTGTCAAGCCAAGCGAAGCCTCTTCCCAGTGTCTCAACGTTCAAGGTTCCGCGCTGTAAATATTCATTATTTACACTCGTAATCTCAATCTCACCACGTGCTGAAGGCTTTACATTCTTAGCTATCTCTACAACATCATTATCATAGAAATATAAACCAGGTACTGCATAATTTGACTTTGGATTTGCAGGTTTTTCTTCAATGGAAAGAGCCTTACCATTCTCATCAAACTCTACTACACCATACTCTCTCGGATCTCTTACATAATATCCAAAAATCGTTGCACCCTTCTGTGTCTCTGTTCTCTCTGCCGCACTACGAAGAACCTTAGAAAAGCTCTGACCATAGAAAATATTATCTCCAAGAACAAGCGCAACGGCATCCGTCCCGATAAATTTTTCTCCAATGATAAAAGCATCTGCCAACCCTCTTGGCTCTTCCTGAATCGCATATTCAAAGCGCATACCAAGCTGTGAACCATCACCTAATAGCTCCTTGAATACCGGTAAATCTCTTGGAGTCGAAATAACTAATACTTCTCTGATTCCTGCCAACATCAAGGTAGATAACGGATAATAAATCATCGGCTTATCATACACTGGCATAATCTGTTTTGAAATCGCTTTGGTAAGCGGATATAATCTAGTTCCTGAACCACCTGCTAATATAATTCCCTTCATAAAAAGCTCCTTTTCTCACTCATTTTGCTAACTCACTCTGCTAACACCACTTCACATGCAAGCATACTCAGTGATGCGCATTCGTCAAATGACTTCTCATGCAAGCATGGAATCCGCTTGACTCATTGCTAACACCAAATGGGAACGGCTTTGCCTTCCTCCCAAGGCAACGACGTCCCCAATGCGGTGTCACGTTTATTTATACATTTCAGCATAGTACTTCTGGTAGTCACCACTTGTTACGTGTTCCATCCAATCCTCATGCTCGAAGTACCACTTAATCGTTCTCTTAATACCTTCTTTGAACATTGTCTCCGGCTCCCAGCCAATCTCAGCCTTAATCTTGTCCGGTGCAATCGCATATCTTCTGTCATGTCCCTTACGATCCTCAACGTAAGTAATCAAGTCCTTAGAAACTAATGCCTTTCTAGGATCTGCATCATCCAGCATCTCCTGCAAGGTTTCCAGAATAATCTCTATAATCTCAATGTTCTGCTTCTCATTATGTCCGCCAACATTATAGGTTTCAAAGAGTCTTCCCTGCTCCTGTACCATATCAATTGCCTTAGCATGATCCTCTACATATAACCAGTCACGAACGTTCTTACCATCGCCGTATACCGGAAGCTTTTTGCCATGTAAAGCGTTATTAATAATCAATGGAATCAGTTTCTCCGGGAACTGATAAGGACCATAATTATTGGAACAGTTTGTAATATTTGCCGGGAACTTATAAGTATCCATATATGCCTTTACCAGCATATCAGAGGAAGCCTTACTTGCAGAATATGGACTATGAGGATCATATGGTGTTGTCTCATAGAAATATTCTCCCTCGTTCTCCAAGGAGCCATACACCTCATCTGTGGAAACATGAAGGAACTTCTTGCCTTCCTTAAAGCTTCCATCCGGCAATTCCCATGCTGCCTTTGCACAATTGAGCATAACAGCTGTACCAAGTACATTAGTCTGTACAAAAACCTCAGGATTACGGATACTTCTGTCAACATGACTTTCAGCCGCAAAGTGAACTACTCTGTCAATGTCATTCTCAGCAAAAATCTTTGCAATTGCCTCCTTATCCGTAATGTCTGCCTTTACAAATGTATAATTACTTCTATCCTCAATATCCTTAAGATTCTCAAGGTTGCCTGCATAGGTCAGAACATCTACATTAATGATTCTGATATCATCACCGTATTTCTTAAACATATAGTGAATATAGTTAGAACCAATAAATCCTGCGCCTCCAGTTACCAAATAAGTTTTCATTAGGACACTTACCTCCATTTTTTGTATTCATCTTATCATAATCCGAAATCTGAAATATTGCAAGTTAATAACCTAAATAGCTCAGATTCAAATCAACATTTCCACTAATTCCGCTAATCTTACCCTTGCAGGAGTACTGCCACATATCATATCTTCCTGCATAAGTAGGCGCTGCCGAATACTGCGCAAGCCAAATCTTATATCCGCCCAGCGTTCCCATATTCAGCTTATCCTCATACCAAGTCTTTGATGCATAGATTCCAGGCTTGTATCCTGCATTCTGAACCGTCTGGCAGAACGCATTAACCACTGCAGTACGTGTTGCCTTGTCAATCTTATCTGCTCTGCCTCCGCTCGCCTCTGTATCAATGAATATCGGGTAGGCCAGATTATACCCCTGTGCGAGACTGACCGCCAACGAAGCCTCTTTTACCGCTTCCACCTCATTAATCGCCTGTGAGAACACGTAAATACCAACCTTCAGCCCTGCTGCCGTAGCTCCCTTGATATTGGTATGGAAGTTTGGATCTGTAATCAGCGCTCCTGTTGAGGAACCTCTATATGCACATCGTATAATCACATAATCCACACCGGAACTCTTAACTGCATTCCAGTCAATCTTACCATTATGCTTAGAGACATCAATACCAAAGGTCGAACCATTAACATTGGTCTGAATCGAGCCATCTGAACCAAAATTATAGGTTACCCCTTGAATAATCTGTGTGCCGGTTACAGCATTACCATTCTTATCATAATAATATGTCTTACCATTAATTGTCTGCCAACCTGTATATACATATTTTACTTCATTCATGATAAAGAATTCACTTGCTTTGAAATAATCTGCATAAACAGCTTCTACATACTTGCCTTCACTGTTTTTAATATATACCTGTCTGCCATCCTTGTCCTTTAGACGTGTAGAAGTATCTGCAGTCGCATCACTGTTAATCGTAACAACACAGATTGCCGTAATCTGTTTACCTGAACTGATATCCTTTTCCTTCGTGGTTGCTGTAATCTTAACCGTTCCTGCTCCCACTCCGGTTACTTTACCCTTTTCATCTACCTTTGCAATCTTTTCATCTGCCGAAGCCCATGTAACACCCTGATCAGACAAATAATTCGTCACAGTAGGAACCAACGTCGTATTTCCTCCTACCGCAAGCCATACCTGTTCTCTATCCAATTTCAGACTTAATGCATCAGCAGCATTTATTGTCACCGAAGTTGTTGCCTTAATATCCAGTTCTTTACCGGAAGCATCCTTAATTCCCTTAATCTGACCTGTAATCGTGGCTGTTCCCTTCTTAACACCTGTAACAACACCCTTATCATCAACTGTTGCTATCGATGTATCAGAGCTTGACCATGTCACCGCCGGGAAGTTTTGTGTGATTGTTTCCTTACTGCCATCATTCTTGGTATAAGTAAGCTTTGTCGGACTCACGGTAAGTGTTCTCTTCACACTGCATGCATCCGCCGATTTTGTAATCTCAAGCTGTCCAGCTGTAATAGAAATATTTTCTACCGTAACAACACACTCCGCACTAAAATAATCCGTCTTCTCACTTACTTCTGTTTTTGCCCTTGCTGACATTACGGCTGTTTCCCCGGATGCGTCTCCCGTATTATCAGAGCCTGCTTCCGAAGACGAAGTTTCCTCTGTTGTTCCCTCTTCCGACTTTGTTTCTTCCGAAGATGGTTTTTCCGGTGTTGACTCTTCCGGTGTTGAAGCATCCGGTACTGATGACTCAGGCTCCTGTGGTATTTCTTCCACTATTTTAGTAGTAATCGTCTTTCGAATTACTGTATATGTAATGGTTGCTGTACCTGCTCCCTTTGCTGTTACCGTTCCATTTGATACCGTTGCTACATTTTCATTCGAAGACTTCCATTCTGTTGTAAACTGATATTCATTCTGTCCTTCTGTATAATCTGAATAGGTAGTTCCTTGTAAAGTCTCACTGCTTCCGGCATAGAGCTTCATAGTATTTTTATTCAAAGATACATTCAACGTATCAAATGCCATTCTTGAATGAGCTAATGACAACTGTGACGGATCAGGAATCGTATTCTTATCAATCTTGGTATATCCTTCCGTTCCACTCGCTACCTGTTTTGATGATTCTACCCACTGCACTGTATCAGTCAGCTTTACTTCTTCTGTTACCGCATCAGCCTTTACCTCAGTATCTTCAACCGCTACATTAACCTGTGATTCTGTCTTAACCTCATCCTGCACATTGATAACAACATATTCTACCTTATCCTTAACTGTTACCTGCTGTGCCGTTGTCGGGAACTTATACTTATCCGTTGAAGTAATGACTGCATCGAACTTACCTGCCTTAATACTCGTGGCATAAATGATACCATCTTTGTCATCATCTGTAACCACCAGCTTATTACCACTCGATTTATTTGTGAGGGTAACTTCAAAAGCTGTTCCTGTAATCAACGCTCCTGTTGTGGAATCCGTAAAACGAATCTTCAAATCTCTCTCTACAGAAGTAAAGCTAACACTAACCCGCACCTCCTGCTGCTGTGAATCTGGCTCTTCTTCCACAGATTGAATCACTTCTTCTGCCTCAATCTCTGTATCCTGCTGTGCAACAATACCTGCATCTGCCATCGCAAGCAAGCCACTTTCGCCGACTATGCCCACACTACTCAATTCTGTTCCCACAGGTACAATCGCCTGAATCTGCTCTTCAATCTTATTAGAAGCACTTATCATGCCAAAAGTTATAACCGCTGCTACCAGAACACCAACACCAGTCAACGCAACAATCGCATCAAACGCAGTGAGATTGCTAACAAACTCCTTAACACGTTCCCAGAAGGTTAATGGCACATATTCGTCCTCATAGTATTCCTCTTCATCATATTCATAAGCCTGTGTCTGATACCCTTCATATCCTGTATCAAACCCCTCTTCATTATCATACTCTGCATAGAGATATTCTTCCTCCGAGTCAGCATAATCGCCTTCGTAATATTCCTCCGAATCATCATATTCCTCTGATTCATAATACTCGTCTGACTCATAATACGCTTCTTCCTCGTAATACTCGTCTGCTTCATTATACTCTTCTTCCTCGTAATACTCGTCTGCTTCATTATGCATTTCTTCGCCGTAATACTCATCCGCTTCATTATAGTCATCGGCATAATAAGACTCATCTTCTGCATAGTCCTGTTGTTCCTCATATGCCTCATCGGCATAGGACTCGTCATACCCCTCTGACTCATAATACTCGTCTTCATAATATTCTTCAGATTCCGCATACTCATCTACAGCATAATTTCCATCCTCATAATAAGCGCCATCTTCATCCTCACTATAGTATTCCGAATCATATTCTTCCTCATCATACTCTTCATAATATTCTTCTGTATATTTATCCGCTTTTTTCACTGGTTTTCTCTTATTTGTACCAAACAGACCGTAACCCTTTTTCTTTTTCATCTTTCTATCATTTTTCTGCTCAAATCCACTGTTTTCGAGCTCATTCCTCCTATAACGACATCTTAACAAGTATACCAAAGTTACATAGACTACACAACAATCTTTTTCAAGAATAATTATGAATAAAATACCATAATTCCCATCATTATACATAAGATGCCTACTATTTTACGTATCGAAAGCTTCTCCCCAAACACAAGCCAGCTAAGTACCGGTACAAACACATTCCCCAGTGCCTCAATTACCGGTCCATTTTTAAAATCTACACCGCTGTATGCATAAACACTCATAAGCATAGATAAAAACAACATTCCATAGCCGCCTATTACCCATGGGTTCAAATATTCCTTAAGTACCGAATCATATTTCTGAAAGGTACTCTTTTTTAGTAAAACCTGAGAAACAGACGCGATACTTACCGAAATCAACATACACAATAAATAATGATTACTCATCCTGCGCTTCCTCCCTTGCATCCAGATTCACAATAACAGTTCCCATAAGAACTATCAATACCCCCAAAATATTCCGCAGTGTTATCTCATCATGAAAGAAAATAACTGCCCATATCATAGACCAGAGAATTGCCATGGAACGATTCGCATACGCAACCGACAAATCAAATCTTTTAATCATCTGCTGCCACAATACCGCATAAATTGCCAGTATCACAAATTCAAGTCCCAAAAATACCAACATACGAAAAGGCGCTTCCGCACTCGCAGATGCAAACTTTGCCATAACACTTGATATCGTATATATAATAATAATTGCCTGTAACAATAAAATATTTTTCAGCGTTACTCCTTTTTTCTTCATATCAAATACTACTCCTTACTGTTCACTTCGCTCACAGTAACGACTATAACATGCTATCGCAACTTTAAGCAAGTACAGGTTGCCCTCATTTTTCCCTTGTAGTACAATAAAGACTGTAACTATTGACTTTTATAGAAAGAGGATACATTATGAAAAGATTTTTACCAGAAAAGCTTTCTATCGGCACGCTAATCCACATTGCTATGATTTCGATTATTGTCATCATATTTGCTACCATTGCCATAAAGCTTTTTATGTGGGACAGTTCTGCAGAAGAAAGTCCCATTGAAACCATTGATTTTAATATCTTTGATACAGAACCCGAGGATTATTATTACACCGTTGATGTCAATACCATTGAAAACTATACAGACGATGGCGAATTACGTGTGGTTATGCTGGGCGATGACAGCTTGAAGGATTATACCGACGGAAGTGGAATCCCAGCCCTAGTAGCCAAGAATACAGATGCGATTACCTATACCTGTAGTTTCCCATCTATGACTATGGCTACTCAAAACATGGAATTTGACGTCACTTACGGATACGATGCCTTTTCCTTCTATTATGCGGCACTTTGTATCTCAAAAAATGATTATGCATTCCTTCGAGATGTACTTCCTACCCTACCTCAGACAGACCGTATTGCCGATTACGAAAGCGCTCTCTCCACATTAGAAAGCATCGATTTTAACACAGTCGATATATTAGTCATTTCCTGTGGCGCCCAGGACTATCTGAAAGGCTATACACAGGTAAACACCATTTTCCCGGAAGCGTATATCTCCAATTCCTATGTTGATTCCATTATGCAAGGGATTGACTGGATTCGTGCTGAATATCCACAGATTCAGTTTGTCATCATGTCACCAACCTTCTGCTATTATGTCGAAGATGATGGCTCCTATGCAAACTGCGATGTGAAAAAGACTGCTGATAACGGTACTCTCGCAGATTATATGATTTCTGCCAAATCAGCCGCCGTTGCCATGAATGCCACTTATCTTGATAACTACTGGGGCATTGATATCAACGCAGAAAATGCAAAAGCTTACCTAACAGACAGCACAACATACCCAAATGCAGACGGGCGAAAGCTCATTGCTGATAAGCTGTCAGAAACGCTTAATGAAAAGATTTATTACACCGGTGAATAATATAGAAAAGGCAGCATCCGTTAAGGTGCTGCCTTTTCTATGTTTATTTAATTCTTTCTATTATTGTACTGGTATCATTTCTACCGGTGTAGCCACAACTGCATCCTGATATACCAGACCATATACAGTAGATGGATAATTTGTTGTAAAGGTTAATGTGGTATCATCTGAATCCTCATCTGCAAGGAAGTTTACGACTCCCTCTCCAAACTGAATCAACGTAAACTCTCTTCCCGGACACTGGAATGCTGCCGGAATCGTCATTTTATAAGTTAATGGCTGATCTGTGTACTTAACCTGCCCTTTCACATCGCTTACCCCAATATTATATGCTGTTACATATGTCTTATCACCTAAAACGATAGAGAAAATTTCTAACGCAGTCTTACCTTGCTGTTTGTTGTCTATATTAATATTCATCGAATAGTGCGGCTTTTGACTCACAAATTCCACCGTACTATTATAGTCATACACTGGATATTCAGGATTATATACCGTTGTCACTGCATCATATGGTGCCAGATTCACAATCTTTGGCTTTACGCTATTCTGAACCCATGTAATCAGATAATAGTTATCCAGACGATACTGATAACTTCCATTATACTTCTGCATAAATGCAGCTATACTATCCAAGCTGTTATATGGCACATTACCAATGTTACGACTTGTAATATTCATTCCCTGAAAAGCAAAATAGCAGTCCTTTGTAGCTCCCGTAAATGCATTCGGATCCTCAATAAATGCACTTACCGGCAAGGATACATTATGCAAATCCTTCAAATATGCAAAAGCATATGCTCCAATAGAAGTTACATCCTTTGAAATCTCTAATGAATAAATCGTTTTGTTATTCCACGGCCTGTCACCAAGCTTCCAAAAATCAAAGGAAGGAATCTCACCCTTACCCTGAATATACAAGGTCGTTCCTTTTATCTTTGCAATCAGCTCTGTTCCCTGTCCATCTGAATATGTCCAAGTCTCTTCACCTGCAACCTTATTCCATACCTTTCCTTCTTCAGCATTAACATTCATCGGCATCAATACCATAACCACCATAGCTAATGCACATAGCATACTTATGAATTTCTTCATTATTCTAAATCTCCTTTCACTACTCTCCCCATCTTATTTACTTTATAAAATAATTTTACAATTCCATGTTTTATATGTCAACTCTGTTTCTGGTACTCAAATCTTACCCCAATACTTTATCTACCAATTTCAAGTAAATCGGCATCTAATAAATTCTGTTCCTTCATCACTTTATAATAGTTATAATCCATATAAATATAATGGCCGCCAGCGAATTCAACAAGAAAATAGTTCTGTTCTTCCATACTGCCCTTTATCTCTTTCGCACAAGACAGCACAACAAAAGCACAATGCTCCTTTCTTGCCTGAATCGCAATCTCTTCTGCATCGTAAACCTCTGCCTCCATAGCATCATACAATGCGCTGTCAAAGCCCCATCGCTCCACCGTAATATTTCTTCCATAGGGAGTAAAAATATCCCCTGTATACTGCCTGATAAACGGTAATAAAGCCGCAGGAAACACTGCAATAGGCTTATAATTTTCCAAGCGTACTGCATCCGCTACATCAATTACCAATTGTGGTATATGATATGCATTTGTCGCCTTATTATATATCGTATTTTTATAAACAAGCTTCCCATTCATACAAATAACCAGAACAAGAAGAATAGCAACAAGTACTCTGCTAACCGTTCTCTTAAAACAAATCAACAGCCTTACACTTCCATAGCAGAATAACACTCCTATAGGCAGAGTCCAAAATACACGATAATAAATCTCCTCATCAATCTTTTGTCCAATCCATGCATAAACAGGACACAAGAACACGACAATCAGTGCCACTGATAAATAAAGCAATACCGTGCGTACTCTTCGGTCTCTTTCCACAAACCATAGAAAAAAAAGCGCCATCAAAAACAAAAGAAACAAAATGCTGCCATTGTTATATAATAGCAAATTCTCAAAAGCACCCTTCATCGCATCTATCATCCCATTCCTCCCTTCTATCGAAGCAGCAAATAGCAAAATGCAAGAACGATACAAGGCAAACACCAAGCCCCCATCAGCAATACCGTTTTTGCACTCTTTTTCTGCCAGCCGATAACTACTGCCGCCAATCCTACTATAGTCGGAATCAACATAAATGCTACACTTGTAGCAAAAACCGCTGATAAGATTACAGTCGAGAATAACATCCAACAGCCTTTTGAAACCTTTTTATCAGTAAGATAAAGCATACACAACAGCAATGCCGGAAGAATAACTCCTGCCATCAATCCCTTTCCCTGCCATGTTCTGGTCATGATAAAGGTCTCTGTTGTATAGATTGAAATATTTCCATATGAAAACCAGATAGTCAAAAATATCAAAAAAACCGGTTGCCATTCCTTGTACTTTATAAGCAGCCGCCTTCCAATCTGGCTATACACACAGTACATCAAAAACAGCCATATAGGCGCAAGAACACTATGTGCAATAATAGTCGGATGAATCCCACTTATCCTTGACATCCATGCAATATAAATCGGTGTTGGCGAAAGAGCATGTCTGATGTCTAATGGATAAATATACCCTGTATAATTATCTCTTACATACATGGAATCAAAGGTATTCGTCATAACCGCCTGCGCAACATAATAAGAATCATCACCATCATAATACTCAAACACCACGGCATGAATCATCTGCATGGCAATTAGCACAATTACTGCGAGCCATGCCAGCTTCGTCCACCAAGGCATATCGCCAAAGGCGCATACCCATTTTTTCCATTGCAGACACTCTTTCAGAGCATCACGCCCCAACCAGCAGGAAATTCCCAATATCCCAAGCATGATTATGCTGTATACAAATACAACCTCTGTAAAGCTTCTCTCTAATAAAATAAAAGGAACGGAAACCAGTTCAAATACAGAAAAGCTCACAAACCACCCACATAAATACATCATTGCGGGTGTTCTTTGAAAGCTATTCATATATTTAACCGGTATCGCTCCTAATAAAAAAGGCATCAGCGTTACCATAAAAATCAGCATGAACCAATATAAAATCTGCACCTTTGTACTTACTCCTTCTTCGCATCTTCTGCCTTATGTAACCATTTTTCTGCCCATGGATACACCAATCTCCAAGCTAATACACCTGTCAATATCGCTATTGCCAAAGCTCCCAGTACATCTGTGGGATAATGTGCACCGTTATAAATCCTCGACAATGCAACCAATGCAGCTATTACAAGTGCTGAAATACCATACTTCCTTGGCATGCACAAATACATTACCACCGCAACTGCAAAGGCAGAGCCTGTGTGACCAGAAGGAAAGGAAAAATCACTAGGCATATCTCCTAATAAAGTCAACGCTTCATTTACCACATATGGTCTGGTTCTCTGTACCAGATTCTTCAAAAACACGTTAACAAAAATAAACTCAACAAACAAGGATGCAAATGCAGCTACTCCTACATGACGGTATCTTCGCCAAATCAAAAGAAGAATCACTGCTACAATCGCTATCATTCCCGAATTATTTATTGCTGACAGAAATATCATCAGCTTGTCAAGAAGCTCTGTACGAATATTCTCCTGTATCCATATCAGCACAGCAGCTTCTATCTGATTCCATCCTTCCATGATTACTCCCACAAAATCTTTCTCTCTTCTATTTATTTCTGACCGTAATATAATGATAATTCGGCAGCAATATGCTCTCCTAATACCTTATTACCACTATCCATTGGGTGAATACCATCCGCTAAATAAGCCTTATCCGTTGCTGAATCTGTACAATCCATAAATCCCGTATTATACAATTCAATCAAGTGATAACCATTTTGTGACACAATCTGGCGTAAAACATCCATATAGTCTCCTAGCTGTGGTGACCCCGCCACATCCGTATAAGTACTGTTAGACGTCCTTGAAATATTATACATTGTTACAAAGAAAATCTCCTGATTCGGATAATTTGCCTTCAAATTTCTCATCGTATAATACAAAGAACCTATATAACCAGCTGTACCCTGTGGTGCATTTATATCTCCATACCTCTTTCCTTCTTTGTCAGTAAGATAATCGTTTGCTCCCAAAAAGATTACAGAAACATTAGCACTATTATTAAACATATTTCCCATATTCAAGCTAAGCGAAAGTTCCTGTCCGCCATAATCGGAGAACATTCTTCCTGCCTTGCCATGATTCATACAGGTTCCAAACTTCAGATAATCGTTTGCATAATTAACAAAACTAACGAATCGTCCACCTTCATCAACCTTGCCACAGATTCCTTCTGTAATACTATCACCAAAAAACTGTATTGACATATTTGAAAAATCAACTGCATTATTTTCCAAAATTTGTTTATCAATCTCATTAATCTTCTGCGTTTTTTCTATCGAATTCGGTAACGCATAGAGTTCTTCTCTTGCCTGTGCAAGATTCGCCTGCAATGCTTTTCTTGCAGCTTTTTCTCCCTCGGAAAGCTGAGAAACCGGCTTTTCTTCTTCCACTACTCCATCCTGCGTCATTGTTTCCTGTTCAGTAGTCTCTGTGCTCATCTGTGTTTCAACAGGCTCAGTCTGCAAATCTTCCTGTAATTCTACCTCTGACTTTTCAGAAGATTGAGCTTCAAAAACTTCATCTGCATTTACTACCACTTGTTCTTCTTGCTGACAAGTGCAGCATCTACAATGCTTGCACGAACACTCATCAACTGATGCAGTATCCGCTGTTTTCCCACACGCAGACAATGCCAGCATACAAACAGCCAGCATCCCTAAAACATATTTCTTTTTCATAATACTCTCCCATCTATGTAATCGGTCTTATCCCCTATGGATAAGACCGTTACAATCCTACTTTCTCTTTTTTCCCTTATGTGTCCAATACATAAATTTCGCATTGGTCACCACATATCGCTTCCACAAGCGTGTTGGATCCTGTAACAACCTATAAAACCATTCCATAGAAAGCTTCTGCATCCACATAGGCGCACGTTTTATATATCCGGCTACATAATCAAAACCAGCTCCCACACCAAACATGACACCAGTCACCTTATCCTGATGCTCTGCCATCCATATCTCCTGTTTCGGTGCTCCAAGCCCAATCCAAATAAAATCCGGTTTCGCTTCATTTATCATTTTCACTGCTTCCAGATCTTCTTCCGGCGTCATCTTGCGAAAAGGAGGTGAATACATTCCCGCAATCTGCATCTTCGGATATTTCTGCTCTATCGTAACCCTCATATCATCCAAAGTCTTCTGTGTGGAACCATAGAAAAAGTGACGATACCCCTTTTCTTCTGACAGTGTAAACAACTCCAGCATCAAATCCGGGCCAGTCACACGCATAGCATCTGGAAATCCATGTGTTCTGCTATATTTTGACAGTGGCGCACCATCCGGTAATGCCATAACAGCTTCATTTTGTATCTTACGATATTCCTCATTCTCATAAGCAATAACCGTTGTGTGAACATTAGACACACAGATATACTTTCCCCGTAGCTCCTCTAAATGTGCCTGAAGATATGCGATTGTCTCCTGCATATTGGTAACGCAGATATTTGTTTTTAATATTTCACAATATCGAAATTCTCCCATAGTATACCTTAACCCTACATGCTATCTATAAAAATAACAGATTCTTTATCCATCATTATACCCAAAGTCGTTCTGATTATAGCATTTTTATAATAACGTAGTCAACCATAGCAGGAATGAATACAAAAAAGAAAAGGCTACTTAGAGCCTTTTCTTGCCAATACGGTAAATACCGTCATAAATAAAATTTTAATATCCAATGCCAACGACCAGTTATCAATATATTCCAAATCAAGCTTAACAATCTCTTCAAAGTCCTGAATATCACTTCGTCCACTTACCTGCCACATTCCGGTAAGTCCCGGTGTGATACTCATACGTCTTCTGTAATAACCATTGTACTTCTCAAACTCATCCTCTGTTGGCGGGCGAGTTCCTACAAGACTCATATCGCCGAGAAAAATATTAAAAAACTGCGGTGTCTCGTCAATGCTAGTCTTACGAATAAAGTTACCAACCTTTGTAATACGTGGGTCATGCTCCATTTTGAACATCAATCCCTTAATCTCATTCTGCGCTTCTAATTCTTTCTTGCGTTCTTCTGCATCTATGTACATGGAACGGAACTTCCATATTTTAAAACGACGTCCATTTTTACCAATTCTCGTCTGAGAGAAGAACACAGGTCCCGGAGAATCCAGCTTAATGGCAAGTGCTACAAATGGCGTAATCAAACACGTAATGATAATACCAACCAGAGAACCTACAATATCAATCAGTCTCTTAACTAGCAGCCTTCTGGAATCCATTGACTGTAAGGTAAAGGAAATCACAGAATAGCCTGCCATCTTCTGAACAAAGGTATTCGGATTATAATGGCTGAAAATATCTACATTATAGTGGCAAACCAATCCCATCTCTTCGAATTTGGTTACCATATTACGAATCTCCATCATAGATACACCCGGAAGGCAGATAAACACTTCATCTACCATCATCTGACAAACCACGTCAAACAAATCATCCTTGGAAGCCACAACCGGAATATCCTTAAATGACGTCCCCTGCTTCTGTACATCATAAAGTGCCATCGCTGTAATATCACGATCCCAAGCATTTTCCTTCTTGAACTTGGTAATCACTTCGTCTGCAAGCATATTTAAGGTTACAACCAGCATCTTATTGTTACTGTTGCTCTTGCGATAATAGTTCAACATAAACTTCTTAAATATCATATGCGCCGCAAATGTAATCACCGTATTGGTCACTGCAAAAATAGCATAAATCAAACGTGAAAATTCATATGCCTGCTGATTCAAATATAAAACGACTACCAAGCCTACCATGATGATTGCCGTATAGCGAACCACATAATACAGCTCACGCCAATGTTTACGCCCAAAAAAGTTTCTGTTTCCGTCTAAAAACAGAGTATACAGCAGACACAAAATCAAAATATACGCTCCTACCGTTGCATGATACTGCTTCGGATAAGCCTCCTTGATTAAATCAAATCGCAAAACCAATGATAGCCAATACGCAACCAGCACGCTTACCATATCAATCAACAATAGACTATAGGTTTCAATCATTTTGTTTTTTCTTCTTACGTTTTCCATTTCTCCCTCAATTATTTCTAAAAACTTTATAAAACTTTAATAACCGTGTGGATTATAGCACAAAGAAAACTTTTATGTAAACCCCTATGGCTTATATTTTCCAAATAAATTCAAGATTAGAATCTTCATCAGTTCACTATTCCCCTTAAAGAAGCTTATCTTAGTCGGTGTCTTTCCTTTTTTCGGGTAAGCACGCGTTACCGGAATCTCACACGCCCTCATTCCAAGCTGTGTGGCCCTTACTGATAAATATGCCAATAACTCATAGGTCATAAAAATATCACGCAGCGGCTTTACCCTCTCATCCATGAGGTATCTTGCGGAATATGCGCGATACGCATTCGTCGTATCTGTAAACCACTGTCCTGCAGTCAGAGAAATCACTGGAGCATGAATTAATCTTACCGATACATTGCGGATAAAAGGCGTATTAACCGCCTTTCCACCCTTAATAAAACGAGAGCCCTGAATCAGGTCATACCCCTCCTGCAGCTTCTCAATAAAATGCGGAACATCCTCTATGCTATCCTTATCATTTCCATCAATTGTAATGATTCCCTGATATCCTCGCTGTAGCGCCCACCAGATACCCATACGAAGCTGTGCCCCCTGCTTACCGACATCCTGCTTCACAAGAAGTGTATTGACATCCAGACTCCTCAATATTTCTTCCTTCGTACAGCCATCCGTAGAACCTCCATCACAAATTACGATATCTGCATATGAAGATACTTTATAATCCTTTGCGCGCTGCAATTCTCTCCTAATTCTATCACCTTCATTAATGATAGGAATTAACACTACATAATCCTTCGTTTTTTCACTATATTCTGTGCACGCAAACTTTGGTACACCTTCCTGCTTCTCGTAAATCATCCAAATATCTCCTTCACATAGCACATAACATCTTCCAGTGCTGCTTCCTCAAACACTTCCTGTTTGCCCATCTCAATGGATACGAAGCCTGAATACCCATTTTCCTTCAAATAGGCAGCCAGCTCCTTATGAATACTCCTCTTTTCTATCGGCTTAAGCCCCGGCTCACTGATATGTACATGACTGATTCCGGCAGCATTTCCTTCCAACACTTCCACGTCTTCCTGATTGCAAATCATGGTTCCCACATCCAGATTCAGTCCAAAACCCTTTTCTCCAATCTGTCCCATAAGCTCTAAGGCACTCTTCGTACCATTGATATAATTCGTATTATAGATAGGAGGATTTGCCTCCATTCCAATTACTGTTCTCTTTGTTGCTGCATATGCGCTAAGCTCCTTAAAAAACGGAATTGCAAGCTCTTTTGACACACCCTCCGGGATAGCACGGTTTCTTGGGCATCCAAACACAAGATTCTTACAACCTATTGCCGCCGCAAAATCAATTGCCTTTTTGGTATAGGCTACCAGAAGTTCACGCTCCTGCCTGTTTCCAAAGATTTTCTCCTGTCTACCAAACCAAATAGATTGCATAGATGGCACACATAGACCATATTCCCTTTCCAATTCCTGCTGCCACTGTGACGCTGCTTCCAGATTCTCATAAGGATTCTGTGTAAAGATTCTGGTTGGTGCAATCTCTAGGCCTTCATAGCCCATATGTTTCATTAATCTATACATTTGCATATCCTGCTCTACAGTCCATGCGATATTTGATATTGCAAGTCTCATCTACTCACCCTTCCCATTTAAATCGCTTTCAGCGATGGAACTTTTGCTTACAAACTCAGCAATCCTTTGTAAAATCTGCTCTTTATCACAGATATAACCATCTTTTCCACCAAAAACTTCTGCATATTTGGTTCTATAATCATAGAAAACTGGCGTTCCACCTAGCTCATTGCAAAATACATCACCTGTCAGATATTCATAAACAGCTGCCGCAGAAACCGGCTCCGTTGCAGGATGCCACAATCTGATATCATGCTCTAATGCAGTCTGAATATCATCCCACAAGCGCTCCAATGGATAAAACTGATATACATTTCGACTATCTGTAAAGTTCAATGCCGTAAATCCCAGTCTCTTAAAACACTCCTTCAGTGCATCCCGCTTCTCTGATGGAAGCTCCTTGCACTTATAAAATCCGTTATCCTGTAAGTCATAGCATTCTGCTAACAACTCAGGCTCCTTTGCCAATAACTCAGCAAACTTCGCTTCTTTTAGCATAAAAGGAATTACATTTATATAATCATAAATAAAATTCTTCTTAATATTAATTCCAAAAAGTCCCGGTAAACGAATAATCAAAGCATCCGGATAATTTTCTCTCACCCAGCATTCCAAACGGTAGCGATTCAAGCCATAAGCATGAAGCCCCTCACAGTTAATCGCATCCTCCTCTGTTTTTCCGTTTGGTTCTTTCCAGACATCTACGGTTGAAATCAGAACCAGCTTTTTCGGTGCTATTTTTGCAATATTCTCTTTTGCCTGTTCAATCAGCTCCATGTCCTTTTGGGGCGCATTGTTTGCCAGATATTTCTCTGCCCGAAGTCCTGAATAAATCAGCAAATCCGGTTCTAAACCGTATGCATCCTCTATATTTTTCGAATTGTATGCCTTATCAATCTGTCCCTTTGCATAGATATTGCTTCCAACAAATCCTGTATAACCAACCAATGCTACCATTTAAAGGTCCTCCTATTTTGTAAGCTTTTCAATACTTTCAAAGCTGTATTTCTTTCTCTTAAACACCAAATCCACTAATATCTGCAAATATTTAATAATAATGGTAAGTATCCCGAATACCCCAAAAAAGGCAAATGCCATAAAGAAGATTGTCGTTGTCCAGCCTGCTACCGGTGTACTAAGCAGATAAATCACAACCGAATAAACTGCAACCAATACCGCAACCATCATCATAACAATTGTCATAGTAATCGAAAAACGGTACCCTATTTCAGTAAATAGAATCAAGGAATCTACTGCCAGATCCCTACGATACTTTTCCTCTCTCTTATCATCCACAGCAGCTGACTTTCCAGCCGTTACCGTATACTTCAGATTCGCTGTTTTCAGACCGCAATTGGCATATACTGCCTTACGATAAGGAACCGTCTTGTTCATGCCACTAATTCGATTAATCACCCTTCTGCTCAAGATACGAAAGCGCTCTGTCTGCATCTGATAAGAATAATCCGCAAAACGATTCAAGATATAATAAAAAATATTTGAAGTAGCTCTCTGTCTACAGTTCGGCGAAGCACTCACGATATCATAGCCCTCTAATGACTTACGATATACCTTCATAATCTCATCTTCGTCAAAATCCAGTATGGTAGAATCAAATTCCAGAACAAAATCTCCAATAGAAAGATCCACACCGGCATTCATGGCAACCTCAAGTCCATGATAATAACTCATGTTCAATACCGAAACAGATGTATGCTGTGCCTCCTTACTCACGCTCTTAATCACAGCCACACTGTCATCATCCGAATCATCATTGACACAGATAATCTCAGAATGTTCGAAATTATCCTCCATCACCTTCATTACGGCTCGTAAAAACGCCTCTACACGCTTTTCTGCATTATGCACATAGATTACTGCCGATATAAAATTCTTCTCTTTATTTTTTTCGTTAGTCATCGCTCAATACCTCATCTAAGTCATACACTGTATTAATCTTTCCGGAAAGAACCCCTACAAAAGTAGGATTGGTCGAATACGTTCTCACCACCGTTGGTCTGGAATCATCAATTTCCGAGCTCATCAGAATTGGCTTCATGGAAAACAAGGAAGCATGATAGGTAAAACCGTATTCCTCCCGCAGATATTTTCTTGCAAGATTCGCCATATAGGGGAAAGCACTTGCAGGCTTTGCCGGACAATCGTTACAATTACCAAGACTGGCAGCGCTGCAATATCCACCGCTCTTCTCCTGACAGGAAAATGTCGGAGTTGGCTCATAGCTTGTGGTATGTGGCGTAAATGTAACCGAGGTTAGGGAATGAAGCCCCGTTTTACCAAATGGCATAATCGAGAAAAACGGTCCATCCATTACCGTAAATCCGTAATTATTCAGCTTCTCATTCACATCACAAAGTATAATCTCACATAACTCATACTTAATCTTGAACTTCTCAAAGCCAAGCATATCAAGAATCTGATTCGTGGAAGCATAGGTTGCATTCAATAAAAAGCCTGTCTGCATACTCCTGCCATCCGCAAGTGTCAGCTCATACGCATCACTTAACTTCCCAATGCTAACAATATCCACACCATACCAAATCTCAACATTCGTTAAGCACTCTAATTTCTCTAGAAAATAATCCTTCAAAATCATGGCATCATAGGTATATTCCCTTGTCAAAAACGCTCCATCACACATGCCTTCCTGAAAAAACTTTCCCGGCTGTAGCTCTTCACAGGGAATCCCTGCTGCATCACAGAACTTCTTGAACTGCTCACCACTTGACCATGAATATTCGCTTGATGTGGCATAAACCTTCTCAAATTCCCGATTAATACAAAAATCATAATCCTTGTTAAAACGTTCAAAATAACCGGCTGATTTTAAGGCAGTAGAAATAGACCTTGGATAATGATATCCCTGGTGAACCCTTGCCTGATTAATATATGTGGCCCTGCGAAACGGTGTCGGATCCTTCTCCAGCACCAGAACACTCTGTCCTTTTTCACCACAAAACAGTGCTGAATATAAGCCATAAAGACCCGCACCGATAATAACCTTGTCATATCTTTTCATATCTCTATCCTTCTATGTTCCTTCTAAAGCAGCGCTTTCCAATACTGCTTGATGATGTTATCCCATGAAAAACGCCCTACATTTTTGCTGCCTTTTTCAATCAGCTCTTTTTGTAGTTCTGTATCGAGTGATAGCTTCTCCATTGCTGCTGCGACTTCCTCATAATCTGTCGGATTCACTAGCAACGCTGCATCTCCTACCACCTCAGGCAATGAGCTAATTCCCGAACAAATAACAGCTGTTTTTAATTGCATCGCCTCTAATGGCGGGAATCCAAAGCCCTCCACTAAGGACAAGAATATAAACACCTTTGCATCAGCAATCATCTTATGCATCTCTTCATTGGAGGCAATATACTTAAAGCACTCTATCTGCGCCTTTGCCTCAGATAACATATCATACGCATCGCAATCTGCTATCCCAATAATTTTTAATGGCAACGGATTTGCTACTCTTTTATAATAAGCCTCATAGCCCTTCACAATTCCCTCCGCATTTTTGTGTGGAAGTCCTGATGTAATCGCCACAAAATAGTCCTGCTTTTGATTTTCTATTGGCTTAATCAAATTGCACCCGTTATTAATTACCTCTATTTTCTCCTCTTTTACATGAGTATATTCGAGAATATCCTGCTTCGAAGCCTGTGAAATGGTTATAACCTTATCACAATGCTTAATAGAAGCCTTTAATCTCCACATAATATAGAAGTTCTCCAGCTTGTTGAAAAATCCCGGATAATGCTTATCATAGTAAAACGGAATCATGTCATGGACTATGATCATCTCTTTTGTCAAATGCAGCATAGAGGAAAATCCTCTAGGGTACACGACTTTATCAGCCTTATATTTTTTCGCATAAAAGGATACCAGAAACAATTCCCAAAAAATACAAAAAAGCTTATTGAGCGGATTGTACTTCATGGAGATAAATTCTACACCATCCATCTGAAAATCATTGGCATTATGCTCCGTTCCCAATACAAGAATCCTTGTATTCTGAATCGCTGAATCCGTACTTTTTGCCTTCTCTGCAACCAGATTCCTTACCAGATTCAGTGCCAGATTATAGATTCCAATACTCTTACCTGCACCCTTTACAAGCTTAAAACAGTCTATAACTAAAATCATTTTTTACTCCTTATACATAGAAGATGCAAGCGCTTAGGCTTGCATTCAACAAAAAAGCTACCATTATACATGATAGCTTTTATTGATTACATAAAATTATACTACATTTTTATTCCTTTCGTAAAGGAAATCTAGAAAGTATCATAAATATAACAAAGGATAGAAAAAGATAGTACACGATATAATCCGTTTTAGGAAGTTCTATTCCATATTGAAAGCGTGCTTTCAACATAGAGTTCTCCAATGGAAAGGCAGCATAAGTAAACATCTGTTCCTTTTCTTCCTCACTAGCAGCTACTTCACTAGCATAAAAAGAAATCTTAGGTCCGTCATCAATAGTATCAATAGCATCAAGAAACAAATAATAAGTTTCACCTGCCTGCAAGCCAATATCGGAAACAATTGATATCCATCCATAATCAGGCAAATCGGATAATGCAATCTTTTTTTTGTAAATCAGCGTCTGGTCAGAATCCCTAATTTCTCCTAATATATATCCATTATTTTTGTCGCATTCCAAAGCATTCACATAAATATCAATATGTTCAATATCATCAAATTGGGGCACGAATTGTTGAATCAACTGATATCCATGTGCAATACTAGGTATTGTTTGATCATATGACACCTGATTTTCAGAAATAACCGTATTCCTAATAGTTGTCATAGGTACAATACAAAAAAAAGTCACTGTCATAATTATCCATATAATAGCAATCATTTTTTTCATTTGGTCATTATGCCTTTCTATAAAATCATGCAATGTGTAAAAACGCCTTATCGAGATATCTTATATAGAATAAAATCATTTTGCTCAATGCCAAGTGTTGCGATATACTCCTTTTTCAGTCCATGCTCTATAAGCGTAGTCTCTGACAGCCATGGCGATACACAACTATCAAAATACCATATCGTATCGTAATCAGAACTAAAGTCCATTTCCCCAAGAAAGCACAGCTGCTCCTCGTCAAAATAGCACTCATATATGAAACCATAAATCTCATAATTATATAAAATGATATCCTTTTCTCCTAGATTATGATTCATATACGCCAAAAGCTCTTCTGTATGCGTACTGTTATACTCTTTCTCATAATTCATGTAATAAGAATTAGCAATCATACTTACCAAAAAGAGACTCAGAAACACATATGGAACCTTTTTTTCTCTCCCAAAGGTAATAGCCAACGCAAGAGCCAAAAGCCCCATACAAGGAAGTAAGTAACGTGCTATAAAAAATGGAGTTACATATATAGAAACCATGATGCCTGTAAAGGCTGTCAGAAATGGAATCGCATACAGATATATTGCATATAAAGCCTTCTCCCGTACTCTCTTAATATATGTTATACATAACAGCAAACTAACTGCGCACAACAATGTGAAAATTTCCGTCGTAAAAGGAATCCTGGAGCTAAAAATATCTGATATATATCCCAAAACGGTTTCTACCGTAATTTCTTCAATCCAATAATTATCTACTCTATTCCTCGTCTGGATAAAGAGTACCACAAGCCATGGAATATAGCATACTCCTACGAAAACTCCAGAAAGCAGCCATTTATACGGAAATCGTTTGTTCTTTATCACTAACATCAAGCCAAGTATTGCATAGATAAAAACCGCACTGATCATCGCAAAATTATGAGTGTAGCACGCAAACAAAGCACTGATACTCAAAAGTATCCAATGCTTTGGCGTTTCAGCACGGTAGACACCATAAGCAGATAAAGCCGCTAATGTAATAAAAAAAATCGTCCAGCTATACATTCGAATCTGTACACCGTATTCCATGACACATGGAATGGCGTTTAAAAAAAGCACAAACAATATTGCAGTACGTCTGCCAAACCATGGTGCAATATAAATATAGGAAAGCAACATAGTCAGCGTCATCGGAATAATCGATACTATTTTGAACGCCTGAATACTTGAGCCAAATATAGAAATAAAGACCTTAACAAGAAGATAATACAAAGGCGGATGAACATCATTGGCCGTTCCCATGATAATATTCCTTACTGAATTTTCACTGACCAATTCAATAGTAAATGCCTCATCCGTCCATATATTAGAATTAAATATTAACGAAATATATAACATGCTGATTCCTATGGTCAGCAATAGCAATACAATATCTGATATTTTTTTATCCCATCTATTCATAATATAATCATACCTTTCATACATATGTAATCATATCATGAATCCTATTGTTTTACTAGCATCCCATAGGATAAACTAACCACTTTAATTGTTATTCCAACATTTCGTACAATGCCTGTAATACTGGTATCAGCTTCTGCTTCTGATTGCTGTCAAAAAGCGAAATAACCTCTGAAATCCCTGTCTTCTCATCACCTTCCAGCTGTTCTCCAAACATAATATAATCACAGCTAACATCCAGTACCTTAGCAATGCCACATAATACCTCTGCTGAAAATCGCTTCTTCCCTTGTTCTACCTCATATAAAAATTTACTGGAAATTCCTGCTTTTTCTGCAAGCCTATCCCTTGTCATTCCTTTTGTTTTTCGTATCTCCCTAATACGAATCCCAGCTTCTCTACATAAAATATTGTCCATGCTTCAACCTCTTTTCTTTCGTATAAGATTTTATTACCTATTGTTCTCTTTTATCTTAATGAAACAGGAACTATTTTTATATTTTTGCGCATGAACCTAATATTTTCACGAATAAACTCGTTTTATTTTGCATTTTCCTATCTACAAAACAGTTTTTTTACTGTTTATGACATAATTCCTCTTTTCCTGCCATGAACAAATACACTATTCAACAGAGGTGAAGCATTGTGCGTATCATATCCGATTATTTGGATTCTGTTCCAGACTTAGCCCCTGTAGAAAAGGCCAAAGTAAATTATTTTCTTTCCTGCATCGTTTATGAAGGAAGCAAAATCATATTGTTTATTTTATTTTTTGCAATCACCAAGCATCTAAAGGAATTTATCTATTCCATGATAATCCTGCTGCCATTGCGTATTATTTCCGGTGGATTGCATTTCAAACATTATTGGGCTTGTCTAGTATTTTCATTCGGCTATTTTTATATAGTTACAATACCACTTGGCACATGTATTCCGCCTTATGGCATTGCACTTGTTACATTAGGTATCTGTATTGTAATTAATTATCATTTAAGTCCTATTATGTCTGACTCACGACCACCATTACCGCCAGAAGCTGTCAGACGTACTAGACTTCATATTTTCATTGCTACTGCCTACGATACGATTCTAACTGCCCTATTTTACGATACCAATCTGGCACCAGTTGGATTCTGGACTATTGTGTTGCATTCTGTGCAGCTGATTATAGCAAAATTAAAAAAGAGATGAGGTGAGAAATGTGTTTAATAAGTTTGTGAATACCATTATGTCCGTTTTTTTTATAATAGTGGCAGATGTATCCTTTGGTGATATATTTACTACTGGAAACAGCTTATTCTTCTTTGGTGAGCCAGAATATCCTATCGAAAAATAGCAAAAGGAACATTTCTGTTCCTTTTCTACTCTCACATCTCCTGCTATTTAAAAGATACTTTAAACGACAAATAATTTTCATCATCATACATCTGATTTTGTATTAATAGTTCTGCATTGGCTTTCTTTACAATTTCCTTTACCCTTGCTAATCCAATCCCATGTTTCTCACCTTTTGTAGTGTAACCTCGAATACAAAACTGTTCCATTTCATTATTGGTATAAATTCGACTTATATTGGCTATTTCCAGTTCAAAACCGTTCTTATTTTTTAACAACTCAAGAATTATCCTTTTGCTGCCATCTTCCTCCAATGCTTCTACCGCATTATCAAACAATACTCCTATCAGTTCAATTAGCTCATATACCTTTATCTTTTCTACGATTTCAATGGACTCCACTTTATATTTAATATTAACCCCTTCTTCTTCTGCTGTTGTTATCTTTGCATACAAAAAACCTACTAATGCCGGTTCTATTTGTAATTTCAGTAAATTTCCTATTTCGCTCTCTTGTAATACATCATTGCAATATTGCTCTTGCGCAACCATTAACTCTTCCTTATTCTGAATTGAATATCTCATACATTTTATTGCATTGATATGATTTTTAAATTCATGTTGCCTAATTCGTATCGTCGCAATGGTTTCCTCAAACGCCTGATTATACAATTGATACATCTGTAATTCTTTAACCTTCTGCTTATTTTTATTTTCTTCGATAAAAAGATAAACAAATAATAAACTTAGTATCACTATCTCAAGCCACAACTGTATGGAGTCTGCAAACTTTAATGTGCCATTTTTACTACTCATATATAGCAATTCTATCAAGAGTCCAACATATATTATAGCACTGACAATTAACCCATTAATATTCTTAAATACATTTATTAATGCGCTCCAATACTTTTCTTTCCAAATGGCACAAATCAATAAAACAACAATATTTACTATTATTCCTATATGTTGTTCTCGCCTCAAAACAATCGTTGCTAAAAGCATAACTAATAATTGCAAAGATAATACTATGACTGTCATTAACCCCAAAATCTTTATTGCATTTTTCCATGTTTTAGACACAATGCATCTTGTGTAAAAAAATAAACTAACATAAATAAATGCCTTTCTCAGAAATGATATTGATTCATTTTCCATCCATATCATCATTATCCATTCTACTAAAAAAATCAAAACCATCCAAATATTAATTCTAATCTTTTCTTTGGATAATTTATGAATGCACAGCATAATGCAGACATACTCCAACAGCATCTCTATCGTTCTAACTACCATAATTCAACTCTTGTATAAATTTCTTTTTTATAATCAAACCTAATTCCAGCACTGCGCCATTCTTCATTCGTATATAGCGGTTCGCATCATCTATGTAATCAATATATTTTCGATTCAGAACACCACTTCTGCTATACTGTATAAATTCCTCCGAATTCAGTTTCTCTAACATAGCATTACATGTCATATAAGGAATCTCTATCTTTTCATCCAGCAAATACACAGTTAGTGTCCGCATATAAGATTCCATATAGACAATCTGTTCTGTATCAATCGAATACAGAATTCCATCTTTTCTGTAATAAACATATTGATCTTCACGCTTATCCATAATAGGGTATTGCAATGCTTCCCGAATCGTCTTCCTTACTCTATCAAAATCAATAGGCTTTTCGATATAGCCATAGCAATGCAGCTTATGAAAAGCAACCATTGCCTGATCCTCTAATGCCGTAACCAAAACAATTGGCACAAACTTATAACGCTCCAGCTGTCTCATCTTATCAACAAAAACAATACCTGATACATCATTCTTCACTCTGCTGTCCAGCATAATATCAACCAGAAACAAATCAATTCTATTTTCCATGGCATATTTATATGCCATCCCCGCATCTGATGCACAATAAATAACACTGGAAGGATCGCATTCTCTTGTCAATCCTGCCAGTGCATCCATACACGTTCTATTATCTTCAACAATTAAAACATTCTTCTTCATCATTTGTACTTCTATTTCTCTTCAAACTTTTCCTGCATAGACAGCAACGTGTTCAACTGTTCCTCTCTATTCTTTCCATACCGACATTCTTCACTAATTACGGAAAGATAATAACTGTTTTCATCCATAAAGAAGCTAGGCTTACATTTTGTAGCTTCATAGATATTCGCCATTAATTCTGCATCTAATTGAATCTTTCCCTTTTCCAATTGACGATACTTCTTAATATTCACACCAACAATATCTGCCATCTGCTGTTGTGAGACGCCATATGCTTTTCTTAATCGCTCCAAAGGTGTCATATCACTGTCTGCGCTAACAAATATTTTTAACAGCCTATTCCCAATCCCTGCTTCTTTTTCATCCACAGTCAGCCACTGCTCTAATGCCCATTCACACAGTTTTAACCAACTAACAAAACGTACATTATCGCTTTCAATATAAACCTTCTCAAGACTTGGTAATATTTCCTCCGCATTTTCACCTGTAATTAGCATATCAATATCACAGCCATGCTTATGAAGCCTACTTAACACGTCATATGACAGCTTCGTTTTGCCGAGTTCTAATTTACTATATTCACTTTGCGTAATATTAAGATGCTCTGCCATTTCTGTTTGCAGAATATTTCGCTTTTTACGATATTCCTGCAAATGGTGTACAATCGAACTATACTGCATTAGCTATGTCTTCCTTGCCTTTTTTATATAGTTTGATTGTACGAAAGAATTATATTCCTATCTTAGACCTAATTTTGACTATCAGATATTTATACGCTATATTCCACCTAACAGATGAAATATTTATTTTCTCCATGTAAGATATATTCCAAAAATACCATTTTACAAAGGAGATTTGACCATGAACAACTTACAAACTGATATCAAGACATATTTAGAATACTGTCAGACCCAAAAAAGACTAGACGCAAAAACCTTAAAGGCGTACAGAATTGACTTAAAACAATTTACAGAATCAATGCCCATAACAAATAGCCCAGACATAACCCCGTCTATTATAGAAAGCTATATAGCTCAATTACATCAAAATTTTAAGCCCAAAACATCAAAAAGGAAAATTGCTTCTCTCAAAGCTTTCTTTCACTATTTGGATTACAAAGAAATTATTGCCCAAAATCCCTTTAACAAAATACAAATCAGATTTCGTGAACCTGTAATTCTCCCCAAAACAATTCCACTATACCTATTAGAGCTTTTTCTCTCTACATTATATACTCAACGCTCAACTGTCAAAACAGAATACCAAAAACGTAATGTTCTCAGAGACATTGCTGTAATCGAAATTCTCTTCTCTACTGGCATGAGAATTTCTGAATTATGCACTTTAAAAACAAATGATGTGGATTTATATGATAGAAGTATACTGATATATGGAAAAGGCGCAAAGCAGAGACGAATACAAATTGGAAATGACGATGTTGTAAACATTTTACACGAATATAGAAATGAATATGCGAATGAAATACAAAAATGTAAATACTTTTTTGTCAATCAGACTGGAAGGCCTCTGTCCGATCAAGCGGTACGGAGGATGATTAATAAATATACTGCTCTCGCCTCTATAGAATTACATATTACACCGCACATGTTTCGCCATACCTTTGCCACATGCCTTTTAGAAGCCGATGTCGATATTCGCTATATTCAAGAAATGCTTGGACATAGTTCAATCAATATTACAGAAATTTATACCCAAGTGGCAATGTCAAAGCAAAGAGATATACTTACTACAAAACATCCCAGAAGACACTTTAATATATAAACCAGTAAATTCTCTATTTATTTCATCTTTCCTATGGATAATAGAAGATTATCTATCATTTTTTCAACGATATCTAACAAAAAAGTTATCAATATTATTTTGGAGGTGCACAATGTATCATTTAAGAAACTTTTTGGGGAGTAAATTTGAAAGAGTACGTTCTATTATTGATA
>JAFSGY010000049.1 GCA_017440575.1 Lachnospiraceae bacterium
CATGTCTGACGCTGATATTGAGAAGGCAGTTAAGGAAGCTGCTGAGTACGAAGCACAGGATAAGAAGAGAAAGGAAGCAATCGACGCTAGAAACGATGCTGACTCCTTCGTATTCCAGACAGAAAAGGCTTTAAATGAAGTAGGCGACAAGATTGATGCTAGCGAGAAGGCTTCTTTAGAGGCAGATGTAAATGACCTTAAGGCATTCCTTGAGAGCACAAAGGATGCTGAAATGACAGATGATCAGGTTGCTGAATTAAAGAGCAAGCAGGAAGCATTAATGACAAAGGCACAGAACCTTTTCACAAAGATGTATGAGAGCATGCAGGGTGCTGCAGGAGCAGGTCCTGATATGGGCAACATGGGTGGAGCCCAGACACAGGATGCCGGTGCCGCTGATGATGTAGTAGATGGAGATTACCGCGAGGTTTAGGTGATTATAGATGGCAGAGCAAAAGAGAGATTATTATGAGGTGTTAGGTGTCGAAAGAGGCGCTGATGATGCCAGTATTAAAAAAGCATATAGACAGCTTGCCAAGAAGTACCATCCGGATATGAATCCGGGAGATGCAGAAGCGGAGAAGAGATTCAAAGAAGCTTCCGAGGCGTATGCAATATTAAGTGACCCGGATAAGAGACGCCAGTATGATCAGTTTGGTCATTCCGCTTTCGAAGGAGGCGGAGCCGGCGGTGGATTTGGTGGTTTCGATTTCAGTGGCGCAGATTTCTCTGATATATTTGGTGATATATTTGGTGATTTCTTTGGTGGCGGTAGAAGTTCCAGAAACAGTAATGGTCCTATGAAGGGTGCAAATCTTCGTACCAGCGTGCGTATTACCTTTGAAGAGGCAGTATTTGGTGTGGAGAAAGAGCTTGATCTGAATTTGAAAGATACATGTAAGTGCTGTAATGGAACTGGTGCAAAGCCGGGAACTTCCCCTGAAACATGTAGCCGATGCGGTGGACGTGGTCAGGTCGTAACACAGCATTCCACACCATTTGGAACCTTCCGTAATTCTCAGGTGTGTCCTGATTGTGGCGGTTCCGGTAAGACAATCAAAGAGAAATGTCCTGATTGTCATGGAAGTGGATACATTTCTTCCAGAAAGAAGATTCAAGTATCGATTCCAGCAGGTATCGACAATGGTCAGAGCGTACGTTTAAGAGATAAAGGTGAGCCAGGTGTAAATGGTGGACCAAGAGGAGATCTACTCGTAGAGGTTGTGGTAGACAGACATCCAATCTTCCAGAGACAGGATATGAATATCTTCTCTACCGTACCAATTTCTTATGCAATTGCTGCTCTTGGCGGTGAGATTCTGATTGATACCGTAGATGGTAAGGTTGTATATGATGTTAAGGCAGGAACACAGACAGATACTCGTGTCAGACTGCGTGGTAAGGGTGTTCCATCCTTAAGAAATAAGGATATCCGTGGTGACCATTACGTTACCTTGGTCGTACAGGTTCCAGATAAGCTTTCTAATGAAGCAAAAGAATTGCTTAGAAAGTTTGATCAGGAAACAGGTAATTCTCTTGAAGCTGTCAAGAATATGGAAAATAAGAATTCCGGCAGCGATGACAAGAAGGATAAGAAGAGAAAGTTTTTTAAATAAATGAGCTATAGGGACTGGTTTTAAGGAAAACGTCTTAGACCAGTTCTTTGTTTTTATAAAAAACTAGACATACAGTTGTTTTTTATGTAAACTTAGTGAGGACATTAACAAGAATGTAGAGATGTTTGCATTATGATGGGAAGAGAGAGGAAGTAAAAAGATGAAAAAGAAATTAAAAAGACAGATTTTGTCAATGGTATTGGTGTTGGTATGTGTTCTTAACATGGGCATAACTGTATTTGCAGATGAGGAATACGATGCTGGTATGACTAGGGAAGAGGTAATAGAAAAATATTCTGTACATACAGGAAACAAGCAGGCAGATGCTGTATTTAATAAATATCTGGAAAAAGCTAGTAATCTTATGGTGGATGAGAAATATGAGAATGTTAGACGTGCGTTTGGTGATGAAGATTTAGGAACATATTATAAAGAGTATTTTATTACATATGCTGGAGTAACAGAAGAAGAATGGGGGAAAATGACAATATTTGAAAGAATGTTCTCTTTCTATTTATACGTAATGCCCTTACATTATTTAATGGAATATTCGTATGATTCAGCATTTGCAACATTAGAAATATATTTAGATAAAGTGTGTGGTGATATTTATGAAGGATTTCAGTATTATGATACGGAATTAGCAGAAGCCTATTACGAGATAATGGAATGGCAGTATTATTACATTACAGAGAATAGAGCAGTGTATAACTTCATGACAGGAGAAGATTCGTTAGGAAATACAAAGATAGAAGAGATTGAAGAGGTAAAGTTAACAGAAGAGAATTCCTTAGGTGATACATTAAAAGAAAAGATTTCTGAAGTAAAACAGGAAATTGAGGAAGAAGATGCTAAGGAGCAGGAAAATATTCAGGAATCTATGAAGAACATGGAGCAAGAAGAGGAAGTCGAGGTTGTAGAAGCGGATGTAGATGAAGAAGACGATGCAGTGGATGAAACAACAGAATTCATGCAGAACATGTGGATAGTTTTTGTTATTCTTGGAGCAGTGATTGTAGCATTAGTTGTAGCATTGCTTGTATTAATAATTCAACGTAAAAATTCAGGAAAAAATTAGTGATAAGACTTTATAAGAATTATAGTAGAGTGAGATATTTAATAATCAAGTAATAAAAAATGCTATAGTTCATAATAGTTTCGGAAGACAGTTTTCAAGATATAATCAGAAATCGGTCTTCCTTTTAATTTTCGAATGAATGGCATATTATATCATTGATATTAATTCGTTATCTATTGCACAAAACAGAAGTATATGTGAAAATGAATTTAGTAAAAGCAGGGGATAAGAAAGGGTAAGGAGTAATTACGATAGAAATATGGTTACATATAAGTAAGGTAGGAAAGAGGTAAAAACAATGAAGTGGACAAAGTTTATGGTAAAAACAATTACAGATGCAGAGGATATTATTATCAGTACACTGTATGATATCGGATTAGAGGGTGCGCAGATTGAGGACAAGATTCCGCTCACTCCATTAGAAAAAGAGCAGATGTTTGTGGATATTCTGCCGGATGGACCAGAAGACGATGGGATTGCATATCTTAGCTTTTTCGTAGAAGAAAAGGAAGATGGCACGTTGGAGCTTATGGGCGAAGAGATAAGCGTAGATGAGATTGTGGAGAAGATTAAGAGTGAATTAGATGACCTTCGCTGCTTTATGGAGATTGGTGAAGGAACGGTTATGGTATCAGAGACAGAGGATATTGACTGGATTAATAACTGGAAGCAGTATTTCCATCAGTTCTATATTGATGACCTTCTTGTCATTCCATCATGGGAAGAGGTAAAGGAAGAAGATAAGGATAAAATGATCCTTCATATTGATCCGGGTACTGCATTTGGAACTGGTATGCATGAGACAACACAGCTTTGTATCAGACAGCTCAAAAAATACATTACACCGGAAACAGAGCTTCTTGATGTAGGTACGGGAAGTGGTATTTTAGCAATTATTTCTCTTATGTATGGTATTAAGCATGCCGTTGGAACTGACCTTGACCCATGCGCAGTAGAAGCAGTGCGTGAGAATATGGAAGTAAATCACATTCAGCCAGAGGCTTTTGATATGATGATTGGTAATATCATTACAGATAAGGC
>JAFSGY010000050.1 GCA_017440575.1 Lachnospiraceae bacterium
GCGATGAAGTTTGGGTCTTACGCAATATGTGCCGTCGAACCGTGTCAGGGCAGGAATGCAGCAGCACTAAGGTGGATTTCATATGTGCCGTAAGGGTGCCTGGCGGAGTTAACTGTAAAGGTAACGTGCATAGATACAGGACTCGAAGCTATTCGCACGGTTTTTAATATGATATGAGAAAAAGAGTATAAAACCAGCCATTGCATAAGATAGAGCAATGCACAAGATAAAAATATAGGGGGAAAGCAAATGAAGAGAAAAAGTTTATTAGCGCTTATGATGGTATCTGTTGTTACCATGTCCTTAGCAGGATGTGGTGGTAAGGAAGAGGTTCAGGCACCAGTAGAAGAGGTACCGTTTGACAGTATCGTAGAAAATGCAGTGGATAATAAGAAGGAAGAAGTAACAGAAGAGGCTTCCACGGAAGAGCAGACTGTAGTAGAGGAAGAAAGCCACGAAGGAATGTATCGTAGTGAGATTACTAATGAGTGGATTGATGAGAGCCTGAAGAATCAGCGTCCGATTGCTGTTATGGTAGATAATGAGAAGACAGCACTTCCTCATTATGGATTAACAGAGGCAGATGTTGTATACGAGATTATGAATAGTACAGCAAACGGAAGAATTACACGTTTGATGGCAATTGTTAAGGACTGGGGTAAGATTCAGCAGTTCGGAAGTATCCGTAGTGCAAGACCTACTAACTTTATGTTGGCAGCAGAATGGAATGCTGTTGTGTGCCATGATGGAGGTCCTTTCTATATTGATGAGTATCTCAAGAAGAGTTATACCAATAACTTTAGTGGAACATTTGGCCGTGTAGATAACGGAAAGTCCAGAGAGTATACAGAATATATTCTGGAAGGCGATTTAGATAAGAACTTTAGCAATTCTAACTATAGTACAGAGTATAATGAGCATTACGAGGGTGAACATTTTGTTTTCTCTGATGAAGAGATTGATTTAGCTGAAAAGAGTGGCGCAATGGATGCTACAGAGGTTAAGCTTCCTTTTCCACACAATAGTTCTACCTTAAAATATAATGAAGAAACTGGAACCTATGATTATTATGAATATGGAAATGCACATGTAGATCCACAGCATAATAATGCTGTTCTTACCTTTGAAAATGTTATTCTTCAAGATTGTAGCTTCTCACAGTTAGATGAGAATGGTTATATGATTTATAACGTTATTGGTAGTGGTGATAATGGTTATTATTTGACAAATGGTAAGGCGGTTCCTATTTCTTGGATTAAGTCTGGTGAGTCAGATATAACTCTTTTCCTGGATCAGGAAACAGGAGAACAGATTGAAATGAATACAGGTAAGACCTATATTGCATTAGTTCCTTCTGATACATGGGATGAAGTATCTATCCAGTAAAAATGAATGATTTTAGGCGTAGCCCTTAGGGGTTACGTCTTTTTTGTGTGCAAGCATATTAAGAAACCATATTTTTCAGATATTTCGAAAAAATACGAAATATTAGTATAGACAAATAATTTTTCTATGTTATACTCATAGCTATAGGGGATAAGCCCTATATGATGAAGGAGGATTACAAATGAGAAAGAGAGTAACAAGAGGCTTGTTGAGCTTTCTTATGCTGGTAATGACAGTATTGACATGTCTGACACCAGGCATGGAAGCACAGGCAGCAGGCAAGACACTGATTGTGCATTATGGGGGAAGAAGCGATAACAGCTACGATGGTTGGAATCTTTGGATCTGGGAAGAAGGGCGTGATGGCCAACAGGTGTCCTTTACAGAATCGGATTCGTTTGGACAGATTGCGGTATATCAGACGAATCGTACACCAGCCAGTATCGGATTTATCGTGCGTTTGAATCAGTGGGAGGATAAGGATGTGGCCGAGGACAGATTTGTAGCAATGGATGGGGACATTGTAGAAATCTGGATAACCAGTGGAGAGGTTGAATTTGCAACAGAGGCGCCGGAAGGGGCGGAGAGCTTTGATTTTGCAGCATTAGAACAGGCAAGACTTGATGTGTATAAGGAAGAGGATGCCATGAAGCTGGATGTTCATTATTACAACTTTGAACAGAGCTATAGTACTGACACCGTAGAAGCCTATGCATGGCCTGGGGATACGGTTGGAGGAGGCTATCCTTATGTGGAAACAGATGATTTTGGGGCGTTGTTTCAGGTTGGTATGAAGCCGGAGGAAGGCGTTACCACAGCAGGTGTAAAGGTGCTTCAGGATGGAAATGCGGATACAGCAATAGAGTATCAGGTTGATTTGACTAAGGCTGTAGAGAATAAGCTTGATGTGTATTTGGTAGAGGGGAATCCAAATGTATGGTATGATGTAAATGAGGTTGTTTACAATCCGGTAATTGCCAGTGCGGCATTTAGCGAGACTTCCAGTCAGGACGTTCAGATTTCGGTATCGAAGCCGGTTGATGTAACAGCAGCAGAAAAATTTGTCGTTACAGACGAAGAAGGAACGGTATATCCGGTGACTTCTGTTGAAAACGTAACAGACAAGGATGTAGTATTAAAAATGGAGCAGCCGTTAGAGCTTTCAAGAGCCTATCGTGTTGACCGCGAAGATTATGAAGGGTGTCAGATATCTATGGATAAGATAATTGGTTCTACTTATTTTGATGAACAGTTAGCGTATGATGGTGATGATTTAGGCGCGATTTATACAAAGGAAAAGACAACATTTCGTGTATGGGCACCAACAGCATTAGAGGTATCACTGAATTTGTATAAAGAGGGTGACGGAGACAATTTAATGGAAACGTTGCCAATGCAGGCTGATGTGAAGGGGACATGGGTTTGTGAAAAAGAGGGAGATTTAAATGGAGTATATTATACATACTCTGTTAAGATTGGTAATCAGGTAAATGAAACCGTAGATATATATGCAAGAACTACTGGTGTAAATGGTGACAGAGGAATGGTTATTGATCTGGATTCTACTGATCCCGAAGGATTTAGCGAGGATGTCAGACCAGAATTTACCAATACAACAGATGCGGTTATCTATGAATTGCATATGAGAGACCTTTCTTCTGATGCATCATCAGGAATTCAGAATGTAGGTAAGTTCCTTGGACTTACAGAAAAGGGAACAACAAACAGTGAAGGACTTGCAACAGGTCTTGATCACATTTTAGACTTGGGCGTAACACATATTCAGATTCTGCCAAGCTACGATTATGCTACGGTAGATGAGAGTAAGACAGATTCTAATCAGTTTAACTGGGGATATGACCCTAAGAACTATAACGTACCGGAAGGTTCTTACAGTACCGATCCTTTCCATGGTGAAGTTCGTGTAAAGGAAATGAAACAAATGGTTCAGGCACTTCATGAAAATGGTATTCGTGTCAACATGGACGTAGTTTATAATCATACCTATAATGAAGAAAGCTCATGGTTCCATAAGACCGTTCCTGGTTACTATTACAGAAAAGATGGAAATGGTTCGGGATGTGGTAATGAGACAGCATCTGAAAGAGCAATGGTAAGAAAATATATGGTAGATTCTGTTGTATATTGGGCAACAGAATATCATATTGATGGTTTCCGTTTTGATTTGATGGCTAATCATGATAAATAGACTATGATGGCAATTAGAGAAGCATTAGATAAGATTGATCCATCTATTATGATGTATGGTGAAGGATGGACAGGTGGTGAATGTATGTTACCAGCTTCCAAGCAGAGCTTAAAGAGTAGTACTTATCAGTTCGACCGTATTGGTGCATTTAGTGATGATATTCGTGACGGTATTAAGGGACATGTATTTGATACCTTAGAAAAAGGCTTTGTCAATGGTAAAGAGGGCATGGAAGAGACCATTAAGCTTGGTGTTGTTGGAGCAATTCATCATCCGCAGATTATGACATCAGAGAATGTGAAATCAAATGGAAGCTGGTCAGGACAGCCGGGACAGAGTATTAACTATGTTTCCTGTCATGACAATCATACTCTTTGGGATAAGCTTGCAATTGCGAATGCAGATGATAGTGAAGAAGATAGAAGAAAGATGAATAAGCTTTCAAGTGCGATTATTCTTACTTCACAGGGTGTGCCATTTTTCCAAGCAGGTGAAGAAATGCTTCGTAGTAAGCCATCTGCAACTGTAGAGGGTGGATTTGAAGAAAATAGTTATTGTTCACCGGATTCTACTAACAGCATAAAGTGGGATAATAAGGCAAATGTCATGGAAATCTATGACTACTATAAGGGATTGATTGCATTCCGTAAGGCTCATGGAGCGCTCAGAATGACAGAGGCATCTGATGTTCAGACAAAGCTTGTCTTTATGAGTGGTCTTGATGCAAATGTAGTAGCTTATACTATCGAAGGAAGTCCAAATGGGGAGACAGCAGACAAGATTGCAGTTATTTTCAATGCAAATAAGGAAGCTGTAAATGTGGCACTTCCAGCCGGTGAATGGGATATTTGTGTAAATGATGAAAAGGCAGGTTGTGTATCTCTTGGTACAGCGGTAGAACATGTCTCTGTAGAGGGTATTTCAGCTATGGTGCTGGTTCAGGGAGATGAAATAGTGAAGGTAACTGATAGTCAGGAAACAGAAGAAAAAGGGGAAGTATCTGTTACTGAAGCAACATCAGGAACTGCTAAGCAGAAAACAGGAAAAGGTGGTGTGGTAGGTGTCTTAGTTGCAGTATTAGCAGCATTAGTTGGTTCTGTAGCGGGAGTTATCACATATCGTAAGAAAAAAGAATCTTCAAAAAAATAAAGATGAACACACTTTTTCTAAAAAAATAAAAATTTTCTGAAAACTACTTGAAATCACATAATATGTGTGATATAACTATAAATGTCAGACAATTATAAATAAAACTACAATATTGTATGTGTAAAATAAAATGTTTTTACAAATGATGTTTTTTTATATATTGGCTAAAGGGGGACATATTATGGATTTCATGGAAGGTAAGGGAGCAGAACAGGTAATAAGTGATTATATCGAACGAGAGATGGCAGAATATAAGAAAGTAACAGAACGTGAGCTTGCTACAACAGGCGTAGCACCTGAGGCGAAGCAGGCATTTAGCAGAAAGCCATATTATAGTGTAACAGGTTCCTTTGTCAAGAAACCGGTTGTAAAATTGTAGTCTATCTGTGTGGCTTCCAAAAGGAAGCTGCATGGAATGACATAGAGTAAGGTCTTTTGTGTAAAAGGGCGTGGATTAGGGGAATCCAATGGATGTGTGTATCCATAAAAGGGGAATGAATTGCATAAACATGTTGGGGGACATGTGCAATTCGAAAAGAGCGAGATTTCGCTCTTTTTTTTTACTCTTTTTTAAAAATGGTTGACAATCTATTCCATATGGTATATTCTGTAGCAAGTAAATACTTTGATAATCAAAATATTTGAAAGTCAAAGTATTTGCATAAACAGACAAAATAGGAAAGTAAACGTTACTGTTCATGCAGTAAAAAGAAAGGAAGAAAAACAATGTTAGAAAGAGTAAAAGAAATTATTGAAGAGCAGTTAAACCTTGATGGAGTAGAAATTACAGCAGATACACGTTTTAAGGAAGATTTAGAGGCAGATTCCCTTGACTTATTCGAGCTTGTTATGGCTTTCGAAGAGGAATATGGCGTAGAAATCCCTTCTGAGGACTTAGAGAAGATTACAACTGTAGGTGCTGTTATCGAGTATATTGAGAGCCATCAGTAATTAATGGAGTGCATATGAAAACTAGAATTACAGAACTTCTGGGAATTGAATACCCGGTAATTCAGGGTGGTATGGCATGGGTTGCAGAATATAATCTTGCAGCAGCTGTATCAGAGGCCGGAGGACTGGGAATCATTGGTGCAGGCGGTGCACCGGCTGAATTTGTCAGAGAGCAGATTAAGAAGGCAAAAGAAGTTACAGATAAACCATTTGGTGTAAACATTATGCTGATGAATCCGGAAGCAGATGCCATTGCACAGGTCATCGTGGATGAAGGTGTAAAGGTAGTTACAACCGGAGCAGGTAATCCATCTAAGTATATGGATATGTGGAAGGCAGCAGGTGTTAAGGTTATTCCTGTTGTGGCAAGTGTAGCAATGGCGAAGCTTATGGAGAGGGGCGGAGCCGATGCTGTTGTAGCAGAGGGTATGGAAAGTGGTGGACATATTGGTTCCACAACAACGATGGCTCTTGTTCCACAGGTAGTGGATGCCGTAAATATTCCGGTTATCGCAGCAGGTGGTATTGCCGATGGAAGAGGAATGGCAGCAGCGTTTATGCTTGGTGCGGAAGCAGTACAGATTGGTACACGTTTTGTTGTAGCAAGCGAGTGTGTTGTACATGACAATTATAAGCAGCAGCTTGTAAAGGCAAAGGATATTGATTCAGCAGTTACCGGTATGTCAACAGGTCATCCGGTACGTTCTATCAGAAATAAAATGACAAAGGAATATCTGCGTCTGGAAAAAGAGGGTGCAGATTTCATGGAGCTTGAGAAGCTGACATTAGGTTCGCTTCGTAAGGCAGTTGTTGAGGGTGATGTGGTAAATGGTACTGTTATGGCAGGACAGATTGCAGGTCTTGTAAAGAAGGAACAGCCATGTAAAGAGATTATCACAGAGATTGTAACCGAAGCGAAAAAGCTTATGGGAGTACAATAAACCATTAGTACAGAAAGGCATGGTTAATACAAAATGAGTAAAGTAGCATTTATGTTCCCAGGTCAGGGCGCACAATATGTAGGAATGGGAAAAGATTTTTTTGATACCTATGAGGAAGCAAAGGCAGTTTATCAGCTTGCAGGAGAAGCAACTGGACTTGATATGGAGTCTTTATGCTTTACCGAAAATGACAAGCTGAATGTAACAGAGTATACACAGATTGCGATGCTTGCTACAGAGGTTGCCATTTTAAAGGTTGTAGAAGCAAAGGGAATTAAGGCTGATGTATGTGCAGGCTTAAGTCTTGGAGAGTATGGAGCACTGGCTGCTGCAAAGGTTATGGAGCTTAAGGATTTATTCCACTTAATCAGAATGAGAGGAATTCTTATGCAGGAGGCTTATCCGGTAGGAGGAGCCATGACAGCAGTATTGGGCATGGATGCAGACAAAATCAAGGAAATCTGTGACAACACAGAGGGTATTGTAACCATCGCGAATTATAATTGTCCGGGACAGATTGTTATTACCGGAGAAGAGGAGGCTGTTGGTAAGGCAGCACAGGCGCTTTCAGAGGCAGGTGCAAAGAGATGTATTCCTTTGAAGGTAAGTGGACCTTTCCATTCAGCGTTATTAGAGGGAGCAGGTAGTAAGCTTGGCGAGGAGCTGGAGAAGGTTACCATTCAGAAGCCGCAGATTCCATATGTATGTAACGTAGATGCTTCTTACGTGACAGAGGCAGACGGAATCAAGGCACTTCTGGAGAAGCAGGTATCCAGCTCTGTATGCTGGCAGCAGAGTGTTGAAAATATGATAGCAGATGGCGTTGACACCTTTATTGAGATTGGACCGGGCAAGACATTAACCGGATTCATGCGTAAGATTAACAAGGATGTTAAGGTTATGAATATAGAAAAAGTCGAAGACTTGGAAAAGGTTATTGAGGCGATGTAAGCATCGCAGAAGCGGAGAGAAAATATGTTAGCAGGTAAGGTTGCTCTGGTAACAGGAGCAAGCAGAGGAATTGGGAAAGAAATCGCGTTGACCTTGGCAGCAAACGGGGCAACAGTGATTGTAAATTATAATGGTTCCAAGGAGCGTGCCGATGAGGTAGTAAAGGAAATCGAGGCAGCAGGAGGAACCGCAGAAGCTATTCAGTGTAATGTGGCAGATTTTCAGGCTAGTGAAGAGATGGTTAAGAATGTTCTTGCAACTTACAAGAAGGTAGATATTCTGGTAAATAATGCAGGAATTACAAGAGATGGACTTCTGATGCGTATGTCAGAGGAAGATTATGATGCGGTATTAAATACGAATCTGAAAGGTACTTTTAATATGATTCGTCATTTATCACGCAGTTTCTTAAAGCAGAGAAGCGGAAAGATTATTAATCTTTCTTCGGTAAGCGGTGTTATGGGCAATGCAGGACAGGCAAATTATTCCGCATCCAAAGCAGGTGTTATCGGTTTGACTAAGAGTGTTGCAAGAGAGCTTGCTTCCAGAGGAATCTGTGTCAATGCCATTGCACCGGGATTCATTGATACCGAAATGACACAGGCAATGCCGGAAGAAGCACAGAACGGATTAAAGCAGATGATTCCGCTTGGAAGAATGGGAGAAGCAGCAGAGGTTGCAAAGCTTGTTCTGTTTTTGGCAGGCAATGATTCGAATTATATCACAGGTCAGGTTATCAGCATTGATGGCGGAATGACCATGTAACAGGCAGCCTTGAAGGAATCAGATAAGGTTTGCAGAGAAAGGATTGGCTATATATGAAGAGAAGAGTCGTAGTAACAGGTATGGGTGCAATCACTCCAATCGGTAACAGTGTAGAAGCTTTTTGGGACAGCGTATGTGCGGAAAAGATTGGTTTTGCTCCAATTACTTATTTTGATACAGCAGAGTATAAGGCTAAGCTTGCAGCAGAGGTAAAGGATTTTGATGCAGCTCAGTATATGGATAAGAAGGCAGCACGCAGAATGGAACAATTCTGCCAGTTTGCAGTAGCTGCTGCAAAGGAAGCAATCGAAGATGCAGCACTTGATATGGAAAAGGAAGACCCATACATGGTAGGCTGTTCGATTGGTAATGGTATCGGTAGTTTACAGTCTATGGAAAAAGAGCATACCAAGCTGGTAGAAAAAGGACCAAGCAAGGTAGCTCCATTATTAGTACCACTCATGATTTCCAATATGGCAGCAGGAAATGTCAGCATTGCTTTTGGTTTAAAGGGCAAGAGTATTAACGTAGTAACTGCATGTGCAACAGGAACCAATTCTATAGGTGAAGCATTTCGTACCATTCAGTATGGTGATGCAGATGTGATGGTTGCAGGTGGTACAGAAAGCTCTATTACACCAATTGGTGTAGCAGGATTTACTGCATTAACAGCATTGTCTTCCTGTGAAGACCCTACAAGATGTTCCGTTCCGTTTGATAAGGACAGAAGTGGCTTTGTTATGGGTGAAGGTGCCGGTGTTGTTGTATTGGAAGAGCTTGAGCATGCAAAAGCTCGTGGTGCGAAGATTTATGCAGAGGTTGTAGGTTACGGATGTTCTTCGGATGCATTCCATATTACTTCTCCTGCTGAGGATGGTGCAGGAGCAGCAAGAGCTATGGTAAATGCAGTAAAGGATGCAGGAGCAGAGCTTACTGACATTACTTATATTAATGCTCATGGAACCAGTACACATCACAATGACTTATTCGAGACAAGAGCAATTAAGCTTGCATTTGGTGAGCATGCTAAGAATATTAAGATTAACTCTACTAAGTCTATGATTGGACATTTACTCGGTGCAGCAGGTGCGATTGAATTTGTTACCTGTGTAAAGGAAATTGAGAATGGATTTATTCACAGAACCGTAGGATTACAGGAATCTGAGGAAGAGATGGATTTGAATTACTGTAAGACCAGCTATAAAGAGGATGTTACCTATGCATTAAGCAATTCCTTAGGTTTTGGTGGTCATAATACCAGTATTCTTGTGAAGAAGTACGAGGCATAAGGAAAGGTCAGGTAACAGACATGGCAGTTTATACAGCAAAAGAAATATTAGACATTATTCCACACAGACATCCGTTTATGCTGATTGATACGATAGAAGAGCTGGAAGAGGGCGTTCGTGCAGTTGGTAAAAAGTGTGTAAGCTTTAATGAACCATATTTTGCGGGTCATTTTCCGGGAAATCCGGTTATGCCGGGTGTACTCATTATTGAGGCATTGGCTCAGACCGGCGCGGTTGCTATGCTTGGGCTTCCTGAGTGGAAAGGGAAAACGGCATATTTTGTAGGAATTGATAAAGCAAAATTCAAGCAGAAGGTGGTTCCCGGTGATGTGTTAATGCTGGAAACCAAGATTGTAAGAGTAAAAGGGCCTATCGGTGTAGGTGAAGCAGTTGCTACCGTAAACGGTAAGGTTGCAGCAAAGGCGGAGCTTACCTTTGCTATCGGAGACTAGAGGAGATGAGTGTTATGGGAAAGATGCAGTTAGTAAAGACAGGAAGACAGTTTCCGCTGAATCTCTATAACAAATTAGAAGATAAGTTAAAGAGCAAAGATACAGAGCCGGGTGCTGAGGCAGAAAAGCCGGCTGCACCTGTGGAAGAAGATAAGAGTGTCATTAAATGTCCTAAATGCGGCAAGATGGTAGATAAGGCGACTGTTATTAAGAAAAAGTATGTCTGCTACGAATGTGGTGGTTATTTCCGTGTAAGAACCAATAACCGTATTCGTATGGTAGCGGATTATAAGACCTTTGAGCCTTGGTTTGAGGATATGCCGGTAAGCAATCCGCTGAATTTTGAAGGCTATGAGGAAAAGCTTGCTGCGGCAAGAGAAAAAACAGGCTTAAAAGAAGCAGTTACCGTTGGGCGTTGTAAGGTATTTGGTGAGGATATCGTACTTGGTGTCTGCGATTCCCGATTCATGATGTCCAGTATGGGTCATGTAGTGGGAGAAAAGATTACCCGTGCGATTGAAAAGGCAACCGAGTTAAAGCTTCCGGTATTTATTTTCTGTTGTTCCGGTGGTGCCAGAATGCAGGAGGGTATTGTTTCCTTAATGCAGATGGCAAAGACCTCTGCGGCAATTAAGAAGCATGGAGAAGCAGGCTTATTATATTGTCCTATCTTAACTGATCCTACAACCGGTGGTGTTACGGCAAGCTTTGCTATGCTTGGCGATGTGATTATGGCTGAGCCTGGTGCATTGGTTGGTTTTGCTGGACCTCGTGTTATTAAGCAGACAATCGGGCAGGAGCTTCCGGAAGGCTTTCAGACAGCAGAATTTCTGGTAGAACATGGAATTATTGATGGTATTGTAAAGCGTGAAAACCTGAAAAAGACCATTTTCTTCTTAATTAAGACACATCAGTGTAATGGAAAGCAGGAGTTTGCAGATTTCAAGCAGAATGATGACTTCCACTTTGAGTTAAGTGAGACCTTAAAGGAGCAGACATGGTTTTCCAGTCCTCGTTCCGCATGGGAAAAGGTTAAGGGTGTAAGACAGGTAGAGCGTCCGTCTGCAAGTGATTATATTTCTTATATTTTTGATAATTTTGTGGAAGCGCATGGAGACAGAGCGTTCCATGATGATGCAGCAATGATTGGCGGTCTGGCATTTATTGATGGTCAGGCAGTTACCGTTATTGCGGATGAAAAGGGTAAGGACTTTAAGGAATGCCAGGAGCGTAACTTTGGTATGCCAAAGCCGGAGGGATATCGTAAGGCACTTCGTCTGATGAAACAGGCTGAAAAGTTCAATCGTCCGATTATCAGCTTTGTTAATACACCTGGTGCATTCTGCGGTATCGAGGCAGAAGAACGCGGAATGGGTGAAGCAATTGCTCGAAATCTCATGGAAATGTCAGCATTGAAGGTTCCGGTATTGTGTATTCTCATTGGAGAAGGTGGCAGTGGTGGTGCACTTGCTACAGCAGTCGGTAATGAAGTATGGATGATGGAAAATGCAACCTATGCAATTTTATCTCCGGAAGGTTTTGCTTCTATTCTTTGGAAAGACTCTAACCGTGCACAGGAAGCTAGTGAGATTATGAATATCACAGCACAGGATTTGAAGAGACTTGGTGTGGTAGAGCAGATTATTCCTGAGTTTGGTGGTGCAGACCGTAAGACAGCACAGGCAATTGCAGGTTTTATGAAGGAAAATATCAAGCTGTTCCTGAAAAAATACAGTGGTAAATCCGGCGAGGAAATCGCTCAGGAGCGTTATGACAGATTCCGTAATTTCTAGTAATCATATAAAGGAAAAGCTATGAAAGTTGAAGAATTAAGAATTGGAGACCTCTGTGCAAAGATACCGGTCGTACAGGGTGGTATGGGAGTAGGCGTAAGCCTCTCCAAGCTTGCCGGAGCTGTTGCTGCGGCAGGTGGTATTGGTGTCATTTCAACCGCACAGATTGGTTTTCGCGACCCGGAATTCAAGACCAATCCAATAGAGACGAATCTGAAGGCAGTCGGTGAAGAGATTGCTAAGGCAAGAAAGCTTGCGAATGGTGGAATTCTTGGAGTGAATATTATGGTAGCCACAAGAAGATATGAGGATTACGTTAAGGCTGCTGTGGAAGCAGGTATTGATTTAATCATATCAGGAGCTGGCTTGCCGATGACATTACCGGCATTGGTAGAAGGTGCTAAGACAAAAATTGCTCCGATTGTATCCAGTGCAAAGTCATTAAGTGTAATTGCAAAATATTGGATGAAGAAGTACAATAGAAAACCGGATATGGTTGTCATTGAAGGACCGGCGGCTGGTGGTCACTTAGGCTTTAGTCGTGAAGAAATAGACAGCTATACAAAAGAAACTTATGATGAAGAGATAAAGGCAATTTTATCCATGACGAAGGAAATGGAGGTTCCGGCTGTTGTAGCAGGAGGAATTTATACCAGAGAGGACATGGAGCATTATCTTTCCATGGGGGCTTCAGGAGTACAGCTTGCAACCCGTTTTGTTACCACAGAGGAATGCGATGCAAGTGATGCTTATAAGCAGGCATATATCAATGCGAAAAAGGAAGATATTGTGATTGTGAGCAGCCCTGTCGGAATGCCGGGAAGAGCAATTCATAATGCTTTTTTGGATAAGGTAAATGCGGGAGAGCGCTTTATGCGTGGGTGTAAGCAGTGTATCGTTACCTGTAAGCCGGCAACTGCGCCATATTGTATTACGGAAGCGTTGATTAATGCAGTAGAAGGACGTCTGGACGAAGGTCTTATTTTCTGCGGAAGTAATGCATACCGAGCAGATAAAATTGAGAGAGTCGCAGACATTATGGAGGAATTTGCATAATGATGATTAATATAACCGGTACAGGCAGAGCTTTACCGGAAAATACAGTAACAAATTTTGATATGGCGAAGCTTGTAGAAACCTCTGATGAATGGATTCGAGAGAGAACAGGCATCGTTGAGAGAAGAATTTCTACAGGAGATACCGTTGCTTCCCTTTCAGCAAAGGCATGTGAGCTTGCGTTAGAGATGGCAGGAAAAAAAGCAGAGGATGTTGATTTGATTATCGTTGCTACTTGTTCACCGGAGATGCTTCTCCCGTGTGCAGCCTGTCAGGTGCAGGGAATCATTGGAGCAAAGAATGCAGTAGCCTTTGACTTAAATGCGGCATGCTCCGGATTCTTATTCGGGTTAAGCACTGTGTATGCATATTTGCAGACAGGTCTTTACCGTAATGCGTTGGTAGTAGGTGCAGAGGTGTTATCTAAGATTATTGACTGGACTGATCGCAGTACCTGTGTATTATTTGGAGATGGTGCAGGTGCAGCATTTGTAGAGGCATGCGAAGAAACAGAAGAAAAAGCAGGCATTATCAGCATTTCACAAGGCTCTGACGGAGCAAGAGGTATGGTGCTTAGCTGCCAGGAGAGAAAGCTTTCTAATCCATATATTACAGAAGCAATTGGCGAAGAGAACAATTTTGTTCATATGGATGGTCAGGAAGTCTACAAATTTGCTGTAAAGCAGGTTCCTGTATGCATTCAGGATGCTTTGAATAAAGCAGGTCTTACTGTAGAGGACATTGATCATTTTGTATTACATCAGGCAAATGTGCGCATACTGGAAGGTGTCGCAAAGAGATTAAAGGTGGATGTATCAAAATTCCCGATGAATCTGAACAGAGTAGGTAATATGTCATCAGCAACGATTCCTGTTCTTTTGGATGAGCTGAATAGAGAAGGAAAGCTGAAAAAGGGAGAAAAAATAGTTCTTTCAGGATTTGGTGCAGGACTTACTTATGGAGCCTGTGTTATGATTTGGAATTAGAAAAGTTGGTGAAAAGATGGAGAAAACGACGAACCGCACGTTAAATGAGCTGTTGGTTAATTTATTTCATAATGTGATGGATATTGAAGCAGAAGCTGTGATTACAGAGGAATTCAAGGATATTACCAATAATGATATGCATATTATAGAAGCAATTGGTAATGATGAGCCAAGAAGTATGTCTGTGATTGCCAAGAGTCTGAATATAACGGTAGGTACATTGACCACCAACATGAGCAGTCTGGAAGACAAAGGTTATATTATAAGAGAGAGAAGCACGACAGATAAGAGAGTGGTTCTGGTTAAACTGACAGAAAAGGGAAGAAAAGCGTTCTTCCATCACAGAGATTTTCATAGACGTATGATTCATTCGATTGTAAAGGATTTGGAAGAAGACGAGATGAAGGTATTAATCCGTTGTCTGCAGAATCTGACAAAGTTCTTTGATGAGCAGAATGATAAAAAGGTAAAAAGACAGACCTCATTATAGAGGCTGTCTTTTTTCTTTTCTATCCTTGAATTTTAGAGCTTTTTTATTTTCATACATGAGGGCATCAGCCTTTTCGATTGCTTCCGATAAGGTAAGTCCATATTCCATAACAAAGCCATGTGCAATGACAATTGGGAATTCGATGTTTTTTTGAGTGTTATGTGCCGTGCAGTAGGTATGGAGTAGTCGCATGCCATATTCGTAGTCCTTCTGAGGGTCATCTCCTGTCAGAATAACGAGAAACTCGTCCCCACCCATACGATAGCAGTTTCCGGCTTCTGCAAAGCTTGTACTCAGTCCCTCAGAAACAAGCTGAATCAGATAATCTCCCTTTTCGTGACCAAACGTATCATTGACAGTTTTCAGATTATTGACATCAAACTGAATAATACCAAGTACAGAGTTCTTCATCATAGTTTCCAGATATTGTTTCTGATGTTCGGCAAAGGCAGTTCTGTTATAGAGTCCTGTCAGATGGTCGGTTAGAGCAAGCTTATGCAGCACATCTGCCTGCATGCCTTTTTGCAGTACATCAACCATTTGTTGGAGATGATAGATAACTAGACAAGTCATAAAAGTAATCAAGGCAATTTGCGTATAATCGGAATAGTCACCAAACCATCCAAGCACATATTCTGTGAGCGCAGTAATCAGACATACCGCTACAATAACAAGTGCCGGAATTACAAGATGCCATGTTTTTTTCTGGTTTTCCTTATATTTGATATAGCTTAGTAACAAGCCTAGAATAAGCGGGATGAGAAAAACAAATAAAACATGAGTTGGTGTCAATGTATAATGATATTCCCGAATTCCTGTAATATGCAAAAAGGTTACAAGGAGTATGTTTGCACAGTTTACAATGGCATATACCATGGAAAAAAGTTTGAGTTTACCGGTAAAACGATGTGCGGCAAGCAAGGCAAACGGTAATGGAATAATAATCAATGAAGCATAAGTAATCAGGTGTATGACCTCGGAGCGTGCAAAAAACAACTGACATAGTAAGGATTCCGTGATTGCCCAGCTGGACGCACATAATATTGCAGTACCAAGATAAAATAAATCAAGGCATAAATCTCTTCTTTTGTTAAAAAAGGCAATACATAATATTAGTAGGACAAAACCTAAAAACAGAAGTCCAAGAGCAACACAGAAAGAAAAGAAACGACTGGAAACTATTTTGCGATAGACCTTTGTTGGTTCTCCTATATAGATATTATCAATAAGTCCATCAGAATCCGTAAAGCAGCCAAAACCCTCTAAACACAGTAAAACTGGTTCGGTAGAAGAATTAAGGCTGATGGTATGCCAACGGCTTCCGGGAGAAGTACCAAAGATAGTAGGTAATGTCTGTTTGTCTTGATAGATTCGTTCACCATTTCTATAGATATTGATGAACATGTTGCGACAGCGAAACATAATAATAGTATTATTAGCTACGTTTGGTAATGTGTAATATATTTTTTTTCCTTCTGAATCTGTGCGATTTGTGTATTGAAACTGATTCAGTTGAAAAGGTTCTCCTGTTTCGTCTGTCCAAACGTGTTGTAAGCTGGTAACGGATTCTGAAGATGTGTTTGAAGCAGTTATGCCAATGCCTAAGATAGTAACGAGAAAAAGAAACAGGAAACATATACGCGCAAGGATGCGTGATAAAGTACATAAGTTGTCTTTCATGTCATTTGTTCCTTTGGATAAATAAAGTGTTTATTATCTTATATTACTATATTTTGGACAAATATCCTAGTTTTCTTTCAGAAATTTAATGTTTTTTTATGCATTTGAGTAAAAATAATAGAATTATGATATTTAATGTGATAAAATAAACATATCCAAAGATATGTGGAAATGGATGAAGGAAAAAGGGGATATAAGTGAATAAGGGGGAGCTTTTATGAGTACGAGAAAGATTAGCAAGCGTTATATGTTTTATTGTTCAGCTTGTAAGAATCTCACGTTTTTATCAGCAAGATGTGAGAAATGTGGTAAGGAAGACATGGTGCAGACTCCAAAGCGGTATGGCTTGACAAATTTGGCATGTATTAGTATGTCAGTGATGGATTTTGAAGCCATGAAGCAGGAATTTGTAACAGAGCTGAATGCAGGACAGATAAAGTAGAAGCTTGATTATGAGGATAGAAGGATGGTAAATAGATACCATCCTTTTTTATTACTATCAAATTAATGGAGGCAAAACATGCAAGATACAATCTTAGTAAATATGGCAGATTATAAGCTTTCAAGAGGGAAGCAGAAACTGATTACAAGAGACTTGGGCTCTTGCGTAGCGGTGGCAATGCGTGATGCGCAGAAAGGAATAGGAGGGCTTCTTCATATTATGCTTCCAGCATGCCCAAGTCCTGAAGAAACACAGGAAAAGGAATATCCGAAGTTTGCAGATACAGGAATTGACCTAATGATTCGTCAGCTGGTGCTTGCAGGTGCAGTAAGGTCAAGGTTGACAGTAAAGCTTGCAGGGGCGGCTCATGTTGTTAAGTCGGAGTTTGTTCCTATAGAAAAAGATATTTCTTCCAGAAATCTGGAAGCGGTTAAGAAGAAGTTAGCACAGTGCCAAATTCCTGTATTAGCGATGGAGGTAGAAGAGGATTATCCTAGAACGGTTATTTTTGAACCTGAGAGTGGTGTCTTGCAGATAAAGACAGCAGGAAAAGATGATAGATTTATCTGAAATGTGGAAAAAGAAGGAAATGTATGATAATATAAATTAATTAAGCGTTCACAAAGAAAGGGGTATCGGCATGCAGGAAAAAGGAAATGAAATGGAAATATTAGAAAAGAATATTATTCGTAATTATAATGAATTATTAAAAACCTTACTAGAAGAAGGTGACATGGATACCTTAGAACAGGTTATTATGGATGATGCGTATCGTGAAAAGGTGATGAGTATGCATACTAGCAAGCTTCGTATGGAGCATGAGCTTTCGTAATAAAAGACTAGACAGGAAACAGGGGGTTAGTATTATGAAAAGAGTAAAAAAAATCGTAATAGCAGTAGCGCTATGTCTGGCTGTGATTCTGAGTATGCTTCCGGTAGCACGTGTAAAAGCAGATATGGGTGGCTGGATAACCGATGCAAGTGGTGTTATGACCATTACAGGGACTAATATAACAGTAAGAGAGTTCTATGGTAATTTATATATAGAAGGAACAGGAGCAATTCCTGACTATACACCAGCAACGTATACCATGCGTCCGTGGCATTATTTGGACATACATACCGTCAACATTGGAGCTGGTATTACAGAGATTGGCAGCTTTGCTTTTGCAGATAAGACAAGTATTAAGAAGGTAAATATTTCAGCAACTACATTTATAAAAGATAATACATCCTTTGCTAATGTAAATAGTAATGTAATATTCCGTGTGGGTGGGACAATTCCCCAAACAAAATATTTTAATTCCATAGAGTACACAAGTCTTGATAGTATTGCTGCAAATGCACCAAATGCATCGCAGTGTATGTTTATTATGGATTCTTATGATGCAGCGCAGAAGTTTCGTGAAAAAGCGTATCCATATTTAAAATATGTTTATTCTGCAACAGATGAGTCAGGACCTTGGAATAGTAAAAAGGACACTACAAAGGATATCAGGTTTGATACTGTTTGTAAGATTTCACCAGATAGCGGACTTCATCCTCTGACTACTATGACAGCCCAAAGACGTTTGCAGGGAAGTGCTTTTATAGAATATATTTCATATTTCCTTGAAGATTATACATATCTTTGTTCTTATAATATGGCACTGTCTGATCAAAATGGAATTATCTATGGAACCAATGGAGCTAAAAGATATGTTCTTCAGCTACAACCTAAGGATCAGATTATGGCAAGACAGTATCGCTTAATTGAGAGGGGACCAGATGGGCAGCTTTTTTATCTGGATGATTTGGATAACAATTATGCAACCGTAACGTTTGAAACTTTCTATCCAACCTCTACCTATGCCTTGGTTTACAAGTATGATTTAGCAATGCTTCAGGCAATGACAATGCCTAATGTTGCTATTCCTACCTTGCCAACACCATAGTTCATAATATAAAAATGGATGCCATCTACAAAAGGATGGCATCCATTTTAACGTCTATATCATTTCTGCTTATTAAGGAAGCAGCTGCATTGCTGTTTTTCTTCTATGTGCCCTTGCAAGACTGGCAAAACGATTGTAGAACCAGAAAGATTCTACTAAAACATGATTCAGAATACCAATTCTCTGCTTTACTGTACCTGTGTAATAATAACCTCCGGTTGTAAGTTGTACACCGCGTTTGACACAGGATATCAGGTCAGATTCTTTTGTAATTACTTCAGGTATCTCCGTATAAGCTGTCCCAACACAATTTAAATGATGAGAATCACTGCCTCCAAAGGTTACCAGATTATATTTTTGTGCAAGCATGGATGCTTTTTGATTGGATTCTTCGGATTCACAGGAATTATAGCCTTCCAGAAAATCGAATCGTTTCATGATGTCAGGATTTCTTTTGTAAGCTCTAGTCTGCGTAATGCTTAAGTGCCGCTCTCCACAGGGATGTGCAGGACCAAGTATTCCGCCATGAAGATGAACAATATCCTGTAAAATGCGAACGGGAAGTCCACGACATTCAAGTAATAACAGCTTCACATGCTCAGGCATAATGATTAAGATGTGACCGGCATCAATGGTATCGTATTCGATGCCCTTTAAAACGACAAAGTTTTCTAATGCATTTTTATGATGGTCACGGTATTTACGAAAGCCATTATAGGAATTGTGATCCGTAACAAGCATTCCGTTAAAGCCCTTTTCCTGTAGAGTTTTCATGTATTCCAGAACCGGAATTTTTCCGTCCAAAGAACCTTCCTGTGTGTGACAATGTAAATCAAATTTCATTTCTATGTCCTCACCTTTCGTTACTGTGTGAACAGTAACCATCCAATTATTCAGTTCCTTCATGGTTACGTACATTAATTATATTACAATAAAAAAATTAAGACTTCAAATAGAAGTATATGGAAAAAGAGAAAAATAATAGAGAAATATTACATGAAATTTTGATATAAATGTCAATAAATAGTAGAAATTAGTGCATTTTAAGTGCGTGATTCGTATATAATTTATTACTCGTTGTTGGAATGGAGTGAATAGTAGCAATAATTCTTATAAAAATATTAAGATTTAAGACTTATGTTGACAATGAAATATACATAACCTATAATTGCTTTTTGAAAGAAAAGAGGGGATAAACAATGAAAAGATTATCAAAAAAGTCATTGAGAGAATGGTGCAGCAGTTATAAGGCACTGGTGATTATGGCGGTGTATTGTGTGCTGTATCTGATAACGTTTTTTTATTTGGAACAGAGAAATACTTCCTATTATATAATACGTTTTGGAATTGATGCTTATATTCCGTTTTGCGAATTTTTTATTATACCATATCTGTTATGGTTTGCTTATGTGGCATTGACAGTGGTGTATTTGGGAATCAAGGATCAAGAAGAGGGCAATAAACTGGTTGCTTTTTTGATTGCAGGAATGACAGTGTTTCTTATTATTTCTGCGGTATTTCCGAATGGTCACCATCTAAGACCGAAAACTTTTGCAAGAGATAATATTTTTATTGATATGGTGAAACAGCTTTATATTGTAGATACGTCGACCAATGTGCTTCCAAGCATTCATGTGTATAATTCGCTGGCAGTAATGATAGCGGTGTGGAGAACGAAGCTGCTGAAAAAGCATAAAGTGATTAAGACAGGATTAATGCTTTTAGGCGTGAGTATTATATGTTCTACTGTCTTATTGAAGCAACATTCTATGTTAGATGTCATGGTTGCTTTTATCTTAGGAGCACTTGTTTATACCGTATGCTATCGTGATGAGGTGGCAGCGCGTCCAAATATGGCGAGAGCCAAAGCTAAGCTTAAATTTTAATAGTTACTATAAGAAATAAAATCGGCAGGAGACTCCCATTGACTCCTGCCGGTTTTGTGTTCATGCTTTGTTCCAGTTACTTATATAATTACATGCGGGAAGAAAGTGTCTTTGGGGAAAGAGTTGTAATAACAAAGCGCTCAACTTTGTCATAGCTTTCTTCTGGCATTATATAAACTTTACGATTGCTCTTTAAGGTTAAAGTAACTGCCTCCTTATCCTGATTTACCTGATTGCAGATTGCATCAAAATCATTCTTAAGGGAATTAAAATTAATTTCTTTCATGGGGGAACCTCCTAATTCTTGTCACTTTGGGGAATGTGTTAGTGACTTTCTAAATAATACATAATTTTTCGAACAATTTCAAGTGAATTTTTTGGAATTATGTAAATAATTAAAAAATTGTATGGAATGACAAAAATTCATTTAAAATTTTGGTAAAAACGAAATAAAGTGCTAAATGTAATAAAAAAGCTCCTGTATAACAGGAGCCTTAATGTTATAATATGGCGATAAGGTCGCATTTTCGATGATGTCAATCCTGATGTCAGTCCAAGTAGTCAATCCAGATGTCAGTCCATGATGTCAATTCCTGATGTCTAACCTTAGATGTCTGTACTGCTGTCAATCCCTAGATGTCATTCCTGCTGTCGTTCCCTGATGTCAAAACCATGCAAGCTAAAGCCGTATAATCTAGTAATAATTCAAGTATAAATGTAAAGTAGTATGTTAGTTGTGTCGGTCGGCTTCCCTAAAGGGTTCGTGGAAAATGCTTACCGTTAATTTCCATATCCGATATAACAACCTTAGTATAACACAGGTTTACGTAAGATGATATAGGTAATATCACACAAAATGTTTGGTAAATTTACATAAATAATCAACATTTAGTATTTTTTATGCAAGAGGAATAAAATCCTCAAATATAAACAAATCAAAATGTGTTTTCATGTTGTCTAATGCTTCCTGAGAACGGATTGTCCAAGCTACGGATAGACAGTGGTATAGCTTACGGCATAAGGTTCTGGATACGGATTGATGGTGTTTATGGTTATAGGCAATAAAATCCGGTGCTGTTAGGAAGTTAAAGAGTAAATGTGCCAGAAGGAAAAATAAGGCACTTGGTTGGGTTTTCATGAAGCTTTCAGATAGTTGGCCTCTGACAATATCCGGACGGTTTGTGCGATACCAACGTACTGCCATGGGATGAAAGGACTCGATACAGTATAATCCCTTGTAATCCTTTAAAATCTCATTACAAGTACTGCAAAGGGCATCGGTATTTTTCTCTACCTTATATTCAATAATAAGAGGAGTTCTGCCGTTTACTGCTTTTAAAACATCTGCAAAGGCAGGGATTCTTTCGTCAGTACCCATGAGACGAAACTGCTGTAATTCTTCAAAGGTATAGTCCTTTAAATAACCGTCTACGCCACAGACACGATTCAGGGTGTCATCGTGGAATACAACGGGTATACCATCTTTGGTTAAATGGACATCGAATTCAATACCATATCCTTGGTCTGCTGCGCGTTTGATGGCAGAATAGGAATTTTCGGGAAAACATCCGCCGTTACAGTAATATGGATTGTCTTCTTCTTTGAGATAAGGATTCATATTATGGAGTCCGCGGTGTGCATATTTATATTGAAAAAAAGGCTGATAATCTGGCCTTTGCAGGATACGCGGTTTAATGGCCAACAAATAGAGAACAAGAAGTACCAAAAGAATGATTGCAATTGTTTTCATATCATAATTTACCTCGATTCTAAAATAATTTATATTCATTATATCATGTTAACACGAAAGTGTGGCGGATATTATTCGTAAATTAGGTACGAATGGGATAGTAATGAGTAGACAGAAAATTGATAAGCTAGACATAGTATTGTGTTGTACTTTCCCCTTTTTTAGTATAAAATAGTGAGGAGAGTTGTATTGGAAATGGAGTTATGTAAATGAAGAAAAAAATCGTAGCGATATTGTTGATGGGAGTAATAACGGTACAGCTAACAGGCTGTGGTGTTTTGTCACCATTCATTCATTTCTTAAACAGTATTGATACATCTGAGGGAGAGCTTCGTCTTGAAATGGTGGAAGAAGAGAACGAAGCGCAGAGAGCAGCAGATAAAGTACGATATCAGGATGATTTCTATGAATACGTAAATAACGACATATTGGATATGGTAGAGCTTGGTGATACGGATGCACAGTGGACGTGGTTTGGTGAACTGATGGCGGTAGCGGATCATGATATGGATGAGATTATTCAGGAGCTGTCGCAGAGTGAGAAAATCTATCCTAAAGGGACCTCGGAGCAGAAGATAAAGGATCTGTATGAGTGCATTAGTAATATGGAGAATCGAAATGCTACGGGGCTCGGACCGCTGCAGCCGCATATGGATACCATTCGTAATGCAACGACCATTGATGAATATGTGAATGCGCTGGCGTCCTTGAGTGGAGAGTTTGGATTTAGCAGTATTGTGGGTGGATATTATATCGATCAGGATATGGCAGATTCCAGTATGAATTCGGTATATTTGATGTATGCAGACACTCTGATTGGCAAGGAATATTTAGAAAATCCACAAATGCAGGAATATGTGGATGTATATTATGATTATATGAGGGATATGCTGGAGGAATTCGGTATGTCGCAGGATGAGGCAGCGGATACAGTAAGTGAGATTGATGTATTGTTGCGTGATATTTGTTCCTGTTCTCTTTCGATGGAGGAATATTATGATCCTTCCATTACTTATAATGTTTTTAACAAGGAAGAGCTTCAGGCGTTGTATACCAATGTTGATGTAGAAAAGATGCTAAAGACACTCCGTGTTGATTCAGCAGAGAGCTATATTGTTTCTGATGTTAGTCAGGCAAAGAGGATTAACGAGTTATTGGTAGAAGAGAATCTAGAGGTATTAAAGGATTTTTCAACCTTTGTCATGCTAAATGATGTGGCAGAGTATTCCACGCAGGAGTATGCCAAACTGGCAGATGATTTAGATAGGCAGCTTCATGGTGTTACCAGTAGTCTGAATGAAGAAGACATATGGATGAATCTTACACAGGATATGCTTTCCTGGGATTTTGGAAAAATCTATGTAGAGAAGTATTTTTCTGAGGAGAGTAAGGCCGATGTAGAGGCAATGATTGATAAAATAAAGGAAGCTTATAAAGATATTATTCGGAATCAGGAGTGGATGAGTGAGGAAACTAAGGAAAAGGCTATCAGAAAGCTGGATACCATGCAGGTAAAAATTGGATATCCTGATAAATGGCCTGACAGTATGGAGATGATGCAGGTAACGCCAATTTCTGAGGGGGGAAGTCTACTGTCTAATCTTCTTGTGAACATGCAGGTGTCAATTGAAGATAACTTGCAGGATTTGAACCGTGAGGTTGACCGTACCACATGGAGCATGACACCACAGACTGTAAATGCTTATTATAATCCAGGAAATAATGAAATCGTATTTCCGGCAGCGATTTTACAGCCTCCATTTTATGATCCGGAGGGCGATGAAGCAAGTAATCTTGGAGGTATTGGTTATGTGATTGCACATGAAATCAGCCATGCCTTTGATTCCAATGGTGCTTTATATGATGAATATGGTAATTATAACGTGTGGTGGACACAGGAGGAGCTTCAAAGATACAAGGAACTCTCGCAATCCATTGTAGATTATTATGAGAATTATGAGGTTGCTGGAATGAAGGTAGATGGTTCTCTGACCTTGTCGGAGAACATTGCTGATTTAGGAGCGATGACATGTATTACTTCTATTTTAGAAGATGATGGCGAAGGGGTAGCAGAGGCATTTTCACAGCTTGCTTATATCTGGGCAAGTGAGGAGACAGTTGCTTATCAGATGTATCTGCTTAGCAATGATACCCATGCACCGAATAAGGTAAGAGTTAATGCAGTATTAAGCTCTTGTGATGCATTTTATGAGACCTATGACATCGAAGAAGGTGATGGCATGTATGTGGCACCAGAGGATAGAGTAGGGATTTGGAAGTAGGAAATCGTAGGATTTTTGAGTCTGGACTGAATTACGGATGTATAAACAGAAAGGGGAAGACAGCATGAGAAAAAAGGGGAGCAAAGGAATATTAAAACTGGTAGCGTGTATATTGGCAGTGCTGCTGTTAGCAGGAACAGAAGGTAATCATACTGTGGCAGCATCTGCTTATACGGTAACGGCATGTAAGGCGATCATGTATACCAATGATAAGGCGGTTGTGTATGCGGCGCCGGATTTTCAGTCTTTGATCGTTACGGTAATAGAACCAAATCTTCCGGTAGATGTAATCGGCATTACTTCAAACGGTTGGTTTCAGATTGATTTGAAGGGAACTTATTATATTCCCGGATATGGATTGGAGGAAAAGTCAGATAAAAGCACTGGAAAATCCTATGGAGCGGAGGAAATTGCAAAGCTGACAAGAGGAACCTTTTCCTTCTTTACGAATTCACAGCTTCGAGCATTTGACGTTGAGGATGTGCAAGAGATGGATGCGAATACTTATATTAAGTATCTGGATTCTTATCTCATGGGAAATGCAACGATTGATAATTGCATTTTGCAAGAAGAGGAGCTTACTTTATTAGAGGCTTATAAAAAGGTGTCTAAGGAAGAGGATGATGTTCCTGCTACACAGAAGGATTATCTTGTGAATTATCGCAATGAATATTTGGAAAACAGTTTATGGGGACCAATCAGAACAGAAGAGGATCTTAAGATTACGATTAATCGTGCGATTCGTTATGAATATGATAATTTTAGTACCGTTTATAAGAATGCGATTGTTGGTTCGGAAAGTACCAAGATGGAAAGTGTATTGAACGAAGTACTTGCGGATATTAAGGCAGAACAGGGAATCAGTTTTGACTGTGAGCTGGATTATGGTTCCTTTGAAAATGAGGATGGTAAGGCGACTTCAGGTTGGATTCTGGAGTTTACCCGCAAAAAGAAATAAGAATAGAAGAATGATAGATAGAGATAAGAGTAAAGGAACAAAAGCATGATGAGCAAGGGAAACTTTTACTGTAGAGCAGTCCACGGTGTGTTGAATACCTGTCTGGATGAGCAGGTGTGCGGCAAGGGGTGTCCGTGTTACTGTGGCATGAAGGAGAAACAAATCCCCATTTGTGTATATGATGGAGAAGATTCTGTGGAAAATGTCACAGAAAATCCCAAGGAGCTGTGGATAAAAAAGGATGCAGCAATAAAAGTAGGAGAGCTTCCACTTTTTCCCTTGGTAAATGGGCTTGACGAGAGGCTGGCGAAGGCTTATGCTTTTTCTGCAAATGCACATAGAAAGCAGTATCGTAAGGGAACAAAGATACCGTATTTTGCACATATTATTATGGCAATGAATTATGCTGTGGAGCTGACAGATGATATAGAGCTTCTGACAGCAGTCATTCTTCATGATACGGTGGAGGATACGGAAGTTACGCTGGAAGATATTGCAAGAGAGTTTGGAGAGAGAGTCGCTGCCTATATTGATGCGGAATCAGAAGATAAGAGACCAGGGATTCCGGCAAGCGATACTTGGGAAATTCGTAAACAGGAGACGATACAACATTTGCAGACGGCAGAACAACCGGTGAAGGTTATTGTTTTGGCGGATAAGGCGGCGAATGCAGAGTCATTGTTAAAGGAATGGCGCCATGTAGGAGATAGTATGTGGCAGAAGTTCAATCAGCATGATAAGGATAAGCATGCTTGGTATTATTATTCCTGTGCAGAGGCATTGAAGGAATTCTCAGGCAGCGAGGTTATGAAGAACTATTTAGAACATTTGAAGGAACTATTTGGATAAAAGAGTTAGGAAGGTAAAGGATGAAGTACATAAGGGGTATCAAAGGATTACTTACGGTGTTTGCTATGGTTGTGTTCTTGGGAGGAATGACAACAAAGGCAGCAGAATTTAGTGTGACTCCGACAGAAGGAGTATTGTATACGGGAAAAGGGGCAGAGGTATTTGTTCAGCCTGATCCGTCTACAATTGCAGCTGTTTTTCCGGGTGATTTTCCGGTACAGGTAACAGGAATCACGGATAATGGCTATTTTCAGGTAAATATAAATGGAGTTACGTATTATATTTATGGAAAAGCGTTGTCGGTAAGTACGGGAACGCAGGCTTATAAGCTGACGAGTGTGGATGCTAAGGCAGCACTTGTGGGAGATGCAGACAGCGGTGCATTAATCTATGCACAGAATGCAACGGACAGACTGGCGCCAGCAAGTACGACTAAGATTATGACTGCATTATTGGTAATGGATGCTATTGCGGCGGGGCAGATTACACTGGATACACCGGTTGTAGTATCACCTAGTGCGCTTGCCGGGGTTCCAAGCGATGCTAGTCATGTAAAGCCTCGTCTTAAGGCTGGTGAGGTTATGAATGTTCTTACGTTATTACAAAGCGTGATGATGGTTTCTGATTGTCATGCATGTAATGTTTTGGCAGAGGCTGTGGCAGGAAGTGTTGATAATTTTGTCGTTATGATGAATGCAAGGGCAGCAGCACTTGGTTGTACGGAAACGAACTTTGTCAATACATCAGGCTATCCGGAGGATAATCATTATTCGAATGCTTATAGTCTTTTCCTTATTACCAGAGAGGCGATGAAGTATCCTCTGTTCCAGAGTATTATTGCGCAGACAGAGGTTACTGTTCCGGCAACCAATCTTTCACAGGAGAGAAAATTGGAGACAACCAATGCGCTTCTTACAGTGGATTCCGGATATTATAATCCTTATGCTGTTGGAGGAAAGACAGGTTCTGCAAGCTCATCCGGTCTGTGCTTTGTATCAGCAGCAAGAAATAGTAAAAAGACAGTGATTACGGTCATTCTTGGTGCGGCGACGAATATGATGTCAGATGGAACAAGGCAGAAGCAACAGTTTGCAGAAACTAATAAGTTAATTGAAATTGGGCTTGCAGGATAGGGGGAGTTTATATGCAGGAGTTATTTCAGGTAATTAATCAGATTTTTGCGTTTATCGGACCGTTATCGGATTTTTTATGGGATTTTCCGACAAACTTTACATGGTATCAGTCGATACCGGTTCTTGGTAATTTCTCACTGGCAGTAATACTCTTATTGGGAAGTGGTATCTATTTTAGCTTCCGTCTTGGATTTGTACAGGTAACACATTTTAAAAAAGGAATAAAACTCCTTGCGAAGAATAAAAAGACATCGATGGGAATTTCTTCCACAGCAGCCTTTTTCCTGAGTACAGCGATGCGAGTAGGACCTGGAAATATTGTTGGTGTAACGGGTGCGATTGCAGTTGGTGGACCGGGAGCCTTATTCTGGATGTGGGTATCTGCATTCTTTGGTATGTCGATTGCCTATGCAGAAAGTGTGCTTGCACAGATTTATAAGGAAAAGAAGGGCGATGAATTCGTCGGTGGTCTGCCGTTTTATGGAAAGAAATTATTAGGGAATAAGACATGGGTAGGAATTGGCTTATCTGTTTTATATATTCTGTATGCAATGTGCTGTCTTCCGGCACAGGGGTACAATGTAGTATCTTCTATTGGGGAGATGGCAGGAACCATAACGGGAAGTACAGTTCCTGTTGATAGCGTATTTTCCTATGTTGTGGCAGCTATCGTTATCGTATTGACAGCGATTCTTGCGTTTGGCGGTATCAAAAAGGTTACAAAGCTGACCAATACGATGGTTCCTATCATGGCTGTTGCATATATTGTAACGGTTGTTATATTGATATTGTTGAATCTGGGTGAGTTGCCGTATTTCTTCAAAGCAGTGTTTGGCGGTGCATTTACACCGGAAGCGGTATTTGGTGGAGCTTTTGGTACTGTTCTGGTACAGGGTGTAAAGCGTGGCTTAATGTCAAATGAGGCTGGTCAGGGTACGATTACCATGTCAGCAGCAGCTGCTGATTGTAATGACCCTTGTGAGCAGGGAGTCATTTCTGCAATAGGAGTATTTCTTGATACCATGATTATTTGCACCTTATCAGGATTTGTTGTTATTATGGCTCATTGCTGGAACGGTTCTGAGGCTGCAACATGGGAGACGTTAGATAAGCTTGGACGTTTTAATCTATCAGTTACAACATTGACTCCGGGAACGGTGTTAAATGGTGTTATGACAGTGCTGGTTTCTTTTAGCTTTTGTCTCTTTGCATATACCTGTCTGATTGGTATGATTACGTTTTCAGAGATTGCGGCAAACAGAATCAGCAGGTCTAAGACGGTAACCAATACAGTAAGAGTAATTGGAATCTTTACAGTAGCATTTGGTATTTTAAGTAATCTTGCAGGTTTAGAGCTTGGTAATCTGTGGGCATTCTCAGACCTTGGAAATATTTTAATTGTATTTGCGAATATCCCGATTTTGTTTGTAGGAGCAAATATTGTCATTAAAGCAACCAAGCACTATAAGAAAGCAGATGGAACACCATTTACATCGAAGACCATTGACAGTGATAAGCTGTACTGGGATGAAAGAGAATAGGTTGCTAGATATTTGACTGCTTATGTGTTATGATTAAGGACACATAAGCAGTTTTTTGATTTAATTTTGGAGGTTGACATGATAAAGGAAAAATGTCCATATGTAGATAAATGTGGTGCTTGTCATATGGGTAAGACAAGCTATGAAGAGGAATTGATAGAGAAGAAAGGGTTAGTGGAAAAACATATCGGAAAGTATTGTAAGGTCAATGATGTAGCCGGAATGTATTATCCTTTTCATTATCGTAATAAGGTACATGCTGTTTTCGGAAGAAGCAAAGATGACGTAATTGCAGGTACTTATGCAGAGGGAACGCATACAATTGTACCGATTCAGGACTGTTTGATTGAGGATGCACAGGCATCAGCTATTATAAAAACAGTTACCGAGCTGATTAAAAGCTTTAAGCTCTGGGTGTATAACGAGGATACCGGGCGTGGGCTGATGCGTCATATCCTGATTCGTAAGGGAATGTCAACGAAGCAGATAATGGTGGTACTAGTTACTGCATCACCGGAGTTCCCACATAAGAATAACTTTGTGTCTGAGCTTAGAAAGAGACATCCTGAGATTACAACGATTGTACAGAATATCAATTCCCAGAATACGACATTTGTATTAGGCGATAAGAATAAGCCTTTGTATGGTGAGGGCTTTATTGAGGACGTTTTGTGTGGTCTAAGATTCCGTATTTCTCCTAATTCTTTCTATCAGGTCAATGCGGCACAGACACAAGTGTTGTATAAGAAGGCGATTCAGGCAGCAGCCTTGACCGGAAAAGAGACAGTAATCGATGCGTATTGTGGTATCGGAACCATTGGTATGGCGATGGCATCAAAAGCAGGAAAGGTACTTGGGATTGAGCTGAATAAGGATGCGGTAAGAGATGCAAAGGCGAATGCAAAGCGCAATCATATCGAGAATATCCGTTTCGTAGCTGCTGACGCGACAGAATATATGACACGCATGTCACAAGAACGAGAAAAAGTTGATGTTGTTGTCATGGATCCGCCAAGAAGTGGAAGTACCGAAGCCTTTGTTAAGGCTGTTGGAAGCCTGAAGCCGGACAGAGTGGTATATGTTTCCTGTAATCCTGAGACCTTAGGAAGAGATTTAGGCTGGTTCAAGAAGCAGGGGTATGTAGCTGAGGAAGCTTGGCCGGTGGATATGTTTGGATGGACAGAGCATTGCGAGTGTGTGTGTCTGTTAAATAGAAGTAAATAGAAATTTATGTTTTATGCACTTTTGGCTGATAGAAGTCAAGGGTGCATTTTTAAATGTAAGAATAAAGATAAAAATGAAATAACTTGACGATTCATATGTATGTTGTTAAAGTATACGTATATACGACTATAACAACAGACCTATACGCATATACGAAGATAAAGTTGTGCTATTAATATCCATAAAATCAATGATAACCAGCAGAAAAAAAGGAGCATGACTATGATTATAAGTGAGAGAATTTTTAAAATTTTAAATGATAAACATATATCACAAAGTTCATTTGCAAAAAAAGTAGGTTTATCTGGCAGTACCATCAGTGATTGGAAAACGAAAAAGACGAATCCGACGGCAGAAAAGATTATGCCTATTTGTGAGGTGTTGGGGATAACACCGGAGCAATTGCTTACTGGAAAAGGTATTGATGAGGATTATGAAGAGAATGAAATGGAAAAAACGAAACAGGATTTTGTGATTACAAATACAGATATACATATAATAGAAGATTTTCATGGATTAAAAGAAGCACAGAAAAAAAGATTGTTGAAGTATATGGAAGCATTGAAGCAGATAGAGGAGTTGGAGGAATACAATGGAAGAAAGGACTGAGTTATTTCACGTTTTCCACATGACTTTATGTTTTAACTTGAAAAAGAAGAAATTCCAGAGAATTGTTTAAAGTCACAAATTGTGACTTTAAACGAAAGTGGTAATAAAAGAGGGTTACACGTGAAGAAATCACCATATGCTTTTACGGAACAAGGAATTTATATGCTTGCAACAGTTCTCAGAGGAGAACTTGCAGAACAACAAAGCATATTTATTATGCGTGCATTTCGAGAAATGCGCCATTACATAAGACAGAATCAACAGTTTGTTACTCAATCAGAGATGCATCTTCTAAGTGATAGAGTATCCGAAATATCTGTGCAGATGGCAAGTATGGCTGACAGACAGAAGAAAACAGAGCATAATGTTCAAAATATTCAAAAAAGCATAGACACATTTAACGAAAATTTTGTTTCTGATAAGGATTTCAAAAACTTTGTTATATACAAAGGTCAGAAGTTTGAAGCAGATGTTGCATATATATAGATATTTACCAGCAAGCCAAAAAAAGTATTTATGTGGTGGATGATTATATGAATACGAAGACTTTACAGCTTTTGTCACAGAAACAAACGGGGGTAGAAGTGATTCTATTTACCGAAAATGGTCATGGGAAAAGAGGCTTTTTGACATCGGCTGTAGTAAATGATTTTGTTCAGCAATATCCCACTTTGCGAATAAAACCGAATCCAGACTGTCATGATAGACTGATTGTTTTGGATTATGGAATGCCTACGGAGCAGGCATTCCATTGCGGTGCATCAAGTAAGGATGCAGGCAGGAAGCTTTGTGCTATAAACGTGATTGCTGATACAAGTATGATTCACCCGGTTATTGATAATTTGTTATTAGAAGCAGATAAGTCAATATTATTATTTTTTTAAAATGAATAGAGGTAGAAGATATGAAAATACATTATTTTCAAAGATATCATGGAAAAGAGAATGTAGACACATCAAATGCAATGTTGATGTTATCTCGGTTATATAATTATAGTTCTGATAAGTTTTACACGATGTTGAATAATCTTATTTTAAGAGAAAATGATACACCAGAAATCTCATTTGATTTACAAGTGGTTGGGAATGGCTCTACGCCAGATGCTATTATAAGTCAGAAAAGTTTTAAGATTGTTGTAGAGACAAAGTTAGATAATCATTTTCGGATAGAACAATTAATGTCACATTTAAATCAATTTGGGAAAGAAGACATTCCAGACGGATATAAATGGATGCGGGCTATTGTAGTCGGAACAACATTGCAAGACAATCTGGATTTGAAATTGTATTATGATAAATCAGAGAGAGGGTATTCAGAACATGGATATATAGGCCTTTATAAAGATAAAGCTGTAAAGGCTGTGGGTAAACTTGAAAAAACAATTTTAGCAGTTCAAGGAAATGGAGAAATTGTTTTTGTTCCTGAAAATGGAGCTAGTATATCTCAGGATGAAAAAAATAGAATACAAGAAGCTATTAGACGTTCTTATAATTATGGATATAATTTGGAAAATATAGAACACAGATATTTCATAGTAGAGAAATTCATACCAGTTGATTTTAAGAAAACAAGTAAAAATGCAATTCAAAAAAGTAAATTATTTAATTTGGCAGAAATGTTTGGATATAAGGAAATGCCAGATATTGAGTTGATAGCGAAGGATTTAGACGGAAGAAAATGGGAGGAGTTTTAATAGTAAGAAGTTATGAAAACAGACCGATTATTTGCAATCACAATCTATCTATTAAATCATGGTAAGACCTCTGCAAAGGAGTTGGCGGAAAAGTTCGAAGTATCTATGCGGACTATACAAAGAGATATCGATTCTATCTGTATGGCCAACATTCCAATCGTCGCTGAGACTGGAGTAAATGGAGGCTATTACCTTGCAGAGAACTTTACTATCAATGCTAATACTATGACAGAAGAAGAATATGAATATACACTCATGGCATTAAAGGGTTTGGCATCTGCCATGGAGGATACGAAGGTAGATGATACTATTGAAAAATTCGAGTCTATTGCCGGAGAAAAAAAGCAGGACATTCAGCTGGATTTTTCTACTTTAAAAGAGCGTGATACAGCTAAGATAGCTCTACTGAGGGAAGCAATTCAGGCACAAAAACAGGTTATATTCGAATATACGAATGCGGTAAATGAACTGAAAATGCATACGGTAGAACCAATTGTTATCATATATCGGTGGTATGCTTGGTATTTGATTGCATATTCTTCTTCAAAAGAGGCATATGCGATGTACAAGCTTGTCAGAATGGATAAGGTTGTAATATCAGAAATAATGTTTCAAAAAAGTCACGAATCACCGAATGCTATACTGAAGAACATGGAGCAGAAGTCAGAGGAAGCAATAGAAAAAGTATGCATTAGGTGCGGAAAAAGTGTAAAAGCGAAGGTAATCGAATACCTGAATGGGAAAGTGGAGCAGGAATATGAGAATGGTGACTGTGACATAAGCTGTTATATTGTACCACGGGAATTTCATTGGTTTGGTGCATTGATGGCACTTGGAAATGGAGTAGAAGTATTAGAACCAGAGTGGGTAAAAGAAAGATTAATTGAAACTGCAGAAAAGATTTTAAAGTTATATCAGGAACTATGACATACTGTTGTCGTAGTTCTTTTGTTATCATATAAAAAACTGCGACAAAGAGATTGTGGATTACATGTATTCGGCACAAAATAATGAAAAAATAAATACAAAAGGAGACGAACAAACATGAACGTATACGAAGCCTGTCCAAGCATTGAAAATGAATTATTTCTCATCCGCAAGATAAAAAAAGAGGATGCAGCAGACTTATTAAAGGTATATTCTGATAAAAAAGCAGTTCCGATTTTTAACAGTGATAACTGCACTGGTGATTTCTATGTGACGACCATGGAAGATATGCATAGAATGATTGATTTCTGGGAATTAGAATATCAGAGAAAATGCTATGTGCGCTGGTCGATTGTTGATAAGAATACACAGGAAGTAATCGGAACAATAGAACTATTTAACAGAAAAGCAGAGGACTATTTTCATGAGTGCGGACTTCTGAGGCTTGATGTAAGAAGTGATTATGAGGAAGAAATGCGTTTACGCAGTATCTTAGAGTTAATCACGATTCCGGCATACGGATGGTTTGCATGTGATATGGTTGCAACGAAAGCAGTTCCTATGGCAACAGAGAGAATCAGGGCATTAACAGCACTTGGCTATGTGAGTTCTAAGGAAGTAATTAACGGACATGATGGAACTACATATGGTGATTATTGGGAAAGAAAGAGAGTATAGAAGAACACCTAAAGCAGATAAAAAGTAAAAATCTGCTTTAGGTGTTTTTATTACGGACATTTGTCAAAATCTGTATCGTTTGATGGTGCAAATTCAAAGCGGTGAGAGACAAAATAATCCGAAACCTTACGCTGGGTATATTGATGCTGATATCGTAAAATCATGCAGGAAAGCAGTAATAGAAAATGATCCGTATTATAGTCGAACTCATGCTGTAAAAATTCTTCAATTTTATTAAGTTTATTTAAAACAGTGTTTCGATGCATATAGAGCATTTGTGAGGTCTGATTTACGTTTTGCCCACAAGACAGATAGGCAGATAAAACATCAAGAAGATTACTGTTATTTTCGACATCATAATAATAGAGTCTGGTAATGTCCGGGTGTGTCAGATATACCAGATTCTCTGTCTTATGTAATTCTTTAAAGCTATGTGAGCAGAGGTGTATCACATAGTAAGGATTATACTGATGATACGTGTAAATACGTTTCTTGTATGGTGCGATTCCTAATCCTTTTCCAAGATCAATGGCAGCAGAAGCTGTTAAATACAATGTGCGAAGTATATCAGGAAGCTGACATACATAACTAAGTCCTGCATCAAGCTGGTATTTTTCCAATAGATTAGAGAAGGAATCGTAGGAGATGCTTAATGTGTCAGAAGTATCTTCCTCTTGAGAATATAGTATAATCCACTCTTCTCCTGTGAAAAAAAGATTCGTTTCATGGAAAAACTCCTGCAATATGCAGGTGATGTTATGTATAAAAGTAGCTTCATGATGAGGCTGTGAGTGACGAATGACAATGCAGGCTATATGACGATGCATGTGGTAAGGAAACTGGCGAATTCGCTCTAAAATTTGCGCTTTGGTTGTAAGCTGCATGGATAAGATGTCATTCCAAAAATCACGGTATAGCTTAGAAATAACAGAGGAATCTAAGGTTTGCTTTTTTGAAAATAAGGTTGAAAGTCGTTGAAGGACTATACGCATAGAAGCATCCAAAAAAAATACATTAATATTTAAATTACCGGAGGGAACCTCAGGTGTTTCTCCGTTACTACAGACTAAGTAAGTGCATCCATCATAAATCAAGTGTTGGCGTAATGCCATATCCCAGTCAGAGAGAGAGCCGGCAAATATAGTGCCTGCCTTTGCAGAATATGGTGCAGGAAGAAGAAGCTTAATACCTTCATCTGAATTACAGAATGGTATAGGCATGGAAGCATTTATTGTGATATCTTTCAATTCAAAAAAAAGTTCATTAATGTTCATTTGATTTTCCTCCCCAAATAATCATATCACTTTTTATATGTTACCGTTATCCTTTTGTGAAAATAAGTATACAAAATGTGCAAATAGCACAATGAATATGCATGCGATACAGAAAAAGTTATGTAAAGTGTAAAAAGATTGAAAACCAAAAAAGTGGTTGTTATTATGGGCTTGTCACAGATACAAAACATCTGTACAAAGGAGGGTTACATATATGAAAGGAAGAGATGTTCCAGCGAAAAATGGAGTATCGATAGCAAGAAAACTGAAAAGAAATAAGACGTTACTGCTTATGTTGATTCCATCCTTGATCATGGTGATAACTTTTAGCTATATACCAATGGCAGGAATTGTGGTTGCATTCAAAAAATACAACTATCAGCTTGGAATCTGGGGAAGTGATTGGGTTGGCTTTGACAATTTCCGCTATATGATTTTGTCTAATAAGCTGTGGCCTTTAACAAGAAATACGCTTCTTTACAATGCAGTGTTTATTATCACTGGATTAGTCAGTGAAGTTGGTTTTGCCATCATTTTAAATGAGTTATCTCGTAAAAAATTCAAAAAGGTTGCACAGACAATGATGTTTATGCCGCACTTTATTTCGTGGGTAGTTGTGGCTACGATTGTGCTAAACATTTTTGGAGACCATGGTGTATTGAATAATATTCTGAACAGCTTGGGATTGGAAAGCTTTAATATCTATAGTAAGGCAAAGGAATGGCCTGTTGTAATGGTACTTATGAAGTTATGGAAGTCAACAGGATATGGAACAGTAGTGTATCTGGCTGCCATCGTGGGAATCAGTCCTGAAATCTATGAAGCAGCAAAAATCGATGGTGCAAATATTTGGCAGAGAATTACTAGTATTACGATTCCATGTTTGAAGCCTACGATTATTACCATGCTGTTACTTTCTGTTGGAGGTATTTTCAGAGGAGACTTTGGTATGTTCTATCAGTTGGTAGGAAATAACCAGATTTTACTGGAAACGTCAGATATTTTAGACACCTTCGTATATCGTTCCATGATGTCGACTTCAAATATGGGTATGTCTGCAGCGGCAGGTCTGTATCAGTCCGTACTCTGCTTTATTACGATTAATCTCGTGAACTTCTCCATTAAGAAGATAGACCCGGATTATGCATTATATTAGGAGGTAACCATGAAAGTAAAGAAGCATTCATCAAAAATAAAGACTTCCTATGATATGAAGATTTTTAATGGTATTGGATATACACTTACGGCATTGTTTGCTGTTGTATGTGTCATTCCATTTTATCTGGTTCTAGTGGGGTCATTTACAAACGAAAAACAAATATTAACAAAGGGATTTAGTTTTTTCTTAAATAAAGAGAGTTTTTCTCTGGAGGGCTATAAGATTATTTTGGAAAGTCCGAATTCTATCTTTGATGCCTATAAAGTAACTATTTTTGTCACACTTGTGGGAACGGTCTTGGCAATTTTAATTGTTACCATGACAGGCTATGTTCTCTCAAGACCGGATTTCCCTTGGAGAAACGGCTTTTCCTTTTTTTACTTTTTTACAACCTTGTTTAGTGGTGGTCTGGTTCCGACGTATTTGTTGTGTACAAAGGTACTGCATTTTAACAATCAGTTATATGCATTAATTGTACCGGGATTATTTTCCGTTTGGAACATGATTATATCGAAAAACTTTATGAAAGCAATACCCTATGAGCTGGTAGAATCAGCGAAAATGGATGGAGCAGGTGATAGTCTGGTTTATTTTAAGATTATGCTTCCATTGTCAAAACCGTTGATTGCCACACTCTCTCTTTTCACCGCTCTAGGGTATTGGAATGACTGGTACAACTGCATGTTGTATATGTCTGACCATGAAAAATGGAATTTGCAATATATGCTTCAGAACATTTTGAATAGTGCAGAATCTATGACAAGAATTGCTAATCAGACAGGTATGGTAGTAGCAACGCTTCCAACGGAAAGTATGAAGATGGCTATGACAGTAGTGGCAACCGGACCAATTATTTTACTGTATCCATTTTTGCAGAAGTATTTTGTTAAGGGAATGACCATCGGTTCCGTTAAGGGATAATGAAAAGCGATGGTAAAAATAAGGAGGATTACAATGAAAAGAAAGGTATTAAAAAAGGCGCTGTCTTTAACGATGGCAACAGCTATGGGAATGTCTTTGATGGCATGCGGAGCAAAGGAAGAGGCAAATATTGAACAAGAGGCTGTTGCAACAGCTGGACAAATTCAGGATGCAAACGCAGGAATATCCGAGGATAGTCCTTACAGAGATAAGGGATTTGATTTATCCAAGCATGAGGAAATCGCTCTTTATGCAGTTGGTGAGAGACCACAGGATATGGACATGGTACTGGAAAAGTTAAATAAAGAGTATCTGAATCCATGGCTTAATAGTACATTAAAGGTAGAATTTATCAGCTGGGGAGATTTGGGAACAAAGTACTCTCTTCTGTTATCAGGTGGAGAAAAGGTTGATTTAATGTACACTTCTTCATGGTGTAATTACAATTCAGAGGTTGGTAATGGTGCATTTAAGGAGCTGACACCGGAATTTTTGCAGACTTATATGCCTTACAGCTATGAGCAGCAGGCACCGGAAAGCTGGGATCAGGTATCTATCAGTGGAAAGATTTATGCAATTCCTAAGAATTTCTCTACTTTTACAAGCTATAATGTTTTCGTACTTCGTTCTGACTTGGCAGAGAAGTATAATATTGGTGAGATTAACAGCTGGGATTCCATGAAAGAAGCTTTGTATGTGCTGGCTGAAAACGAGACACAAAATGGTATTTATGCAAATGGTCAGAGAGGTTCTAACGAATTCGGTGACCATCTGTGGTGGCAGCATGTAGGAGCAGATGCACTGGCAAGTGGTTATGACTTTATGTATTATACAAACGAAGATGGAAGCTTGCCCGACTGGGACAAGGATGTATTTTACAAGTATACATCAGAGGATTGTCTGAAATTATATCTGGAAATGGCAGAAATGGCAGCACATAATGTGTGGTCACCAACCAGAATCAATGATACATCAGATCCACAGGTTAACTTTGAAAGTGGTAAGTCAGCATCTATTATCTGGAATGCAGCAGCAGTTAGCACAGGTAAGAAGATGGAGGATGCCGGAGTAGGAACCTTTGCGGTTTATGATGTTACGCCGGATGCAAAGGCTAGAAGAGACAGTTATGCAAATGATATGATGGCAATCCCTGCAAGTTCACAGATTCCTGAAAGAGCAGCACTTGTGCTTGACTGTATCAAGGGCTTCCCTGAGGTTAATAACCTTGTAATGGGTGGAATCGAAGGTGTTCACTACAATGTAACAGAGGACGGAAAGAGAACTCCGGCAGAATCAGCAGATGCATATCCATGGGGAGCATGGGCATGGGGTATCCCGGGCAGAGAGACATTAGGAGAGTATAGTGATGACCCAAGAAGCAATTTCTTTGGAGAAACTTGTGAGAAGAAGGAATATGCTCCAGTTGTAGCAGGTTTCTCATTTGATAGTCAGCCGGTTGAAACAGAGCTTGCGGTAATTAATTCGATTGTAGGAGAATATAGCTCAAGCTTTAATCTTGGAATGTTTGGAGACGAAACAGAAGCAAAATATTATGAATTTATAGATAAGCTGGAAGCTGCCGGATTGGATGTTGTTATGGAGGAATGCAGAAAGCAGTATGAGACATTCTGTAGCAAGAAATAGATAGATTGAGAGAAACAGCCAAGGTTAATTAAGCTTTGGCTGTTTTTTATCGAAATAAAAAAGAGGAGAGTACAGCATGCAAAAAAAAGAAATGTGTATGAAACATCATGGAAGAGAGATATATGGGATGTTATATACTCCTGATGGTTCAACCAAATGTCCAATGGTTATATTCAGTCATGGATATAATGGAAGCGGAAAGGGCGCTGAGGGATATGCTCAATATCTGGCTGAGCGAGGAATTGGTTCTTATTGCTATGATTTTTGTGGAGGGTCAGTGACATCCAGAAGCAGTATGCCAACGACAGAAATGACCCTTTTTACAGAAAAAGAAGATTTGTTAGCTGTTTATGATAGAATTAGTAGTCTGGAAAATACAGATAAGGACAGTGTTTTTTTGTTTGGTGAAAGTCAGGGTGGATTAGTCAGTGCTTTGGCGGCAAATGAGCTAAAGGGATTAATAAAAGGACTGATTTTGATATTTCCAGCATTATGTATTGCAGATAACTGGAATCAAAAATTTGAAAATACAGAAGATATACCAGAAGAGGAAGAATTTTGGGGAATGAAGCTGGGGAAGAAGTTTTTTACTTCTATGAGAGGATTTGATACGTTTGCTAATATCAGAGAGTTTGGTGGTCGCGTGCTTATTATTCATGGAGATCAAGATGAAGTGGTACCAGTAAGCTATAGCCAGACAGCAATAGGAGAATATCAGAATGCCAGATTGCAGGTACTAATTGGAGAAGGACATGGATTTTCTAAGGAAGGTTCACAGCAAGCAATTCAAATGACGTATGATATGATAAAAGAATGTGTACGAAAATAGTAACAAAATCTTTCACGTTTGTCGGGGAAAAGTCTGACAAACGTGTTTTTTAATGCTATTATATTTGGTAAGAAGTTATGGGACTAGAGCCTGATAGAAAAGGGGTAGATAGCAAATGGCACCAATTGTTAGTATTATTGTACCAATTTATAATGCAGAGAAAAATCTAAGAAGATGTGTTGATAGTATCCTGAATCAGACCTACAAAGAGTTTGAAGTAATTTTGATGGACGATGGAAGCAGTGATGCATCGGGACAGATTTGCGATGAATATGCTTTGCAGGACAGCCGCATAAAAGTCGTGCATAAAGAGAATTCTGGTGTGTCTGATACGAGAAATCAGGGTATCTCTATGGCTAAAGGGGAATATATTCAGTTTTTAGATAGTGATGACTGGATTACGCCGGATGCTACGGCAAGTCTTGTGCGTGCGATAGCGGAAAATGCATGCGATATGGTAATTACAGACTTTTATCGTGTTATCAACGAGCGAGTTTCCCAGAAAGGTGCTATTGAAGAGGATGGTCTTATGGACAGACTTACCTTTGCTACGAATATGATGCAGAATCCGGCAGATTTCTATTATGGGGTACTATGGAATAAGCTGTATAAGCGTTCTGTTATAGAAGAATATCAGCTTAGAATGGATAGTGAGATTAGCTGGTGTGAGGATTTTATGTTTAATCTGGAATATATTCGTCACATACAGTCTATCTATGTATTGAAGATTCCGATTTATTATTATGTAAAAACAAAAGGTTCGCTTGTTTCACAGGGCATGAGTATGAAGAAAACAGTTCAGATGAAGCGAACGGTATTTCGCTATTACAATGCCTTTTATAAGGACGTTTTTGGTGAAGAGGATTATGAAAAGAGAAGGATGCAGGTGTACCGTTTTCTGTTTGATGTAGCCAATGACGGCGCAGTAGCATTTCCGATTTTGCCGGGAACCTATAAGCTTGGTGCCGAGAGAACCTCTGTCAGTGAAGGTGTTCAGGAGGGCGAGGGACTATTTTTTGACTTATATAGAGAACAGAAGCTGCAGGATATGTTATTTGACACGGTAGCCTTGAGAAATGACCTGACTACCGTTGATGTAAAGCTGTTACATTATCTGAGTCTTCCCCATGAAAACTGTACCTTTAAAGAAATGGCAAAGATTCTTAATATTAGCAGAAGTACTCTAACACTGGCTTTGACAAGATTACAGGGCAAGGAAATGATTCTGGCAAAGCAGTCTGAAGAGGAGAAAGAATCGGGCACAAAGGAGTATATAGTAACGGAAGAGGCAGATAGTATTTTGTCTGAGATTCTTTTTGCTATTAATGATTTTGAGCAGATTGTATATGAGGGCTTTACCAAGGAAGAGATAGAGGTGTATGAGCGGCTGGAGAAGAGGAGAAGGGAGAATATTCAAAGAGCATTAAGATAAGTTTGTGAAAGGCATGGGTTTTACTATGGTAAGAATTGTGATTATTGGAATGGGTAACATGGGAAGCAAATATGCCAAAATGATATTAGATGGAACGATTTGCGATGTGGAGCTTGCGGCAGTGACAAGAGTAAGGTCGGAACGCTTGGATGGGTTAGAGGAATTGGTGGAGCAAAAGATTCCTATTTATCAGTCTGCGGATGAGCTTTTTGCTGCTATACGAAAGGGAGAGGTGACGGCAGATGCGGCATTGATTGTGACACCACATAATGCTCATGAATCACAGGTTCTGGAAGCTTTTAAGGCAGGCTTACATGTACTTTGTGACAAGCCGTCCGGTGTATACAGCAGTCAGGCACGTCGTATGAATGAAGCGGCAAAAGGAACAGACAAAGTATTTGCTATGATGTTCAATCAACGAACGAATCCTATGTATCAAAAGATGAAGGAAATTGTTGAGCAGGGTATTTACGGAAGAATCAAGCGTGTGAACTGGGTAATTACCGATTGGTATCGTCCAAACATCTACTATGATGAGGTAGCATGGAGAGGCACATGGAGTACAGACGGAGGTGGTATTCTGCTGAATCAGTGCCCTCATAATCTGGATCTGTTACAATGGATTTGTGGCATGCCGCTGAGTGTGCAGGCTTTTTGTAAAGAAGGAAAATATCACAATATCGAAGTAGAGGATGAAGTAACGGCATATCTGGAATTCGAGAATGGAGCAACGGGAGTATTTTATTCTACGACAGGAGAAGCACCGGGAATCAATCGTTTGGAAATCTCTTTAGAAGATGCTTTGCTGGTGTGTGAAGATGATAGATTAAGGGTTTGTGAGCTAGGTTTTCAGGAAAGGGAATATCGCAAGACCGCTACGGAAGCTTTTGCTAAATTACATGGTACATGGAAAGAGGTGGAATGTCAGGCAAAGAATCCAATGCACAAGGGAATTTTACAAAATTTTGTAGATTGTATTCAGGGAAAATGTCCTCTTATGGTACAAGGTGAAGAAGGCATAAAGAGTCTGCTATTGTCAAATGCTATGTATTTATCTTCCTGGCAGAAAAGAATGATAGTGCTTCCTGTTACGAAGGAAGAGCAACAGCTCTTTGAGGCGGAGTTTAGTAAGGAGTTTCAGGAGAATGCAAATCGTTATAAGTAATGTGTAATAAAGGAGGAAGCATGATGCCTTTTTTAGGAAGTGAAATATTATGGCTGTTTTTACTATATTCTTTTATAGGATGGCTATATGAAACCGTGGTAGCAGCAGTAGTGCAAAAAAAGTTTGTAAACAAAGGATTGGTAAATCTGCCTTTTTGTACCTTGTACGGTGGTGCAGCAATCTTTATTACCGTTTTTGGAAGTGAATTGCAGGGAGTCTGGTTATACATAGGCTCTGTGATTATGATTACTGTTTTTAAATGGGTATCGGGCCGTCTGATAGAGAGAATCTATCATGAGAGATGGTGGGACTATTCGGATAAGCGGTGGAATATTGATGGATATGCGCATTTGCTGGATTCCGAACTATTGGGTATTGCTGCGGCAGTTATGATAAAATGGGTGAATCCATTGCTGTTAAAGGGATTTGACATGCTACCGCATACCTTAGTCATAATTGTGCTTTGGGTGCTTTCTGTTGCATTGGTATTAGATATCCTTGCTACGCTGATAGCTCTTTATGGAAAAGAGAGTCAGGCAAAGCAATGGGAGCAGGTTGATAAATGGTTTAACAGGATAACGGCTTCTCTTAGTCAGAATATTTATATAAGAGTCGATAAGAGAAGAAAAAGAGCTTATCCGCAGACCAAGGCTGTAGAACAGAAGGATTTGTCTGAACGTGTGGTTTTCGCCGCTGGCTGTAGTGTATTTAAGGTTTTCTGGCTTTTTATCATAGGTGCATTTCTTGGGGATATTACGGAAACCATTTTCTGTCGTATTACAGCAGGTGTATGGATGAGCAGAAGCAGTGTTGTGTGGGGACCATTTAGTATTGTATGGGGCTTGGCAATAGCAGTCTTTACGGTTCTACTATATAAGTATAAGGATAGCTCAGACAGAGTACTCTTTTTTGCCGGCGTTGTGCTTGGTGGAGCATATGAGTATGTGTGTAGTGTATTTACGGAGATTGTCTTTGGCAAGGTATTCTGGGATTACAGTCATATCCGCTTCAATCTAGGAGGAAGAATTAACTTGCTATATTGTTTCTTTTGGGGAATTGCAGCAGTGGTCTGGATTAAGGGAATCTATCCTAAGGTATCTGCATGGATTGAGAAGATACCAGTTAAGCTAGGAACGGTTTTGACATGGATTATGATTGTATTTATGTGTTGTAATATGGCAGTATCAAGTATGGCGCTTGTGCGAAGTACCCAAAGACAGAATGACATTCTGGCTGAACATACCTGGCAGAAGATTATGGATGAAAGATTTGATGATGAGAGATTGAGTCGGATTTATCCGAATGCGATAGAGAAATGAACCGTCTTTTGTCGAGGAGATAGAGGGCGGTTCATTTTTATGCTAGAATATACATTTCAATACAAATAGTATGTATTGCACATTGATGATAAATATGATAGAATAAAGCAAACATACATTCGACAAAATAATGTATACTTTTATATGAAGATTAAGTATAATAATAGCAGAAATAATGGGAAGGAGATATGTTAATGAAAGCTATAGTAAAAGACAATGGTATAACAAATAATCAAGTAGCGATGAAAACATTATTTTCTTATCTTGATAAAGGAATTGATGATATGGAGGCTGGAAAAGTTCATACTGTAGAAGAAGCCTTTCAGATTATCAAGGAAAAAATAGAGAGTGAATTATAAGGTATTAGTAACGGATGAAGCAACGGAAGATATATTTCATTTAGTAAAGTATGTCTATGTGGATTTATGCAACCCGGATGCAGCAGATAAATTGTATAGTAATCTGAATAGAGAAGTTAATAATATGGGTAACTTTCCGTTAAAATTTTCAGATTCAGGATTAAAATATAGAGGCTATATTATACATAAAAAAGTATATCAATCTTATTTATTATTTTACGTTATAGATAATGAAGAAAAGAAAGTGTTTATTTTACGGGTTTTAAAAGATATCATGAATTGGCGTAAAATCATACAAGAAACAAGCATTTATCATTTTTCGCATTATAGGAGATGAAAGTAATATATGAAAAGCACATTAATAAAAGACACCACCAAAGAAGAACGTATTGTATTAATCAAAGAATGGCTTCCACAGGACGATGGACTGGAGGACTGTGGCATTGATCTCTGGGATATGTATCGTGATTATATCAATGGTGAGAAGGAAATCGCAGAGATTAATGCGGAATTTCAGGCGACGTATTATAGGGAATAAATTTTCTTTTCCGTAGAATTTCCTTGAATACGATTCGATAGTCTTTTCAGTTTTGCTGTTCTATAATATAAATGTAAACAACAATAGCTATTGTTAACACTGTAAAACATAGATAGATTGGAAGGTGTTAATATGTATATCGGAAATCAGATTTTAGAGCTTCGTAAAAAGCGTGGTATAACGCAGGAAATGTTGGCGGAAGAGATGGGAGTGTCTGTTGGAGCGGTTTCTAAATGGGAAACTGGTAAGTCAATACCAGACGTTATTATGCTGTGTGCATTGGCAGATTATTTTGAGGTTACCACGGATGAACTGTTAGGAAGAGCCAGTGAAAAAGACTTTATTATATGTGATGATGCGCAATTAATCGGAATGGCTGTAAAGGATATTCTTACAAAAAATGGTTATAAGAATGTCAGAGTAGTGGAAAATGGTGAACAGCTTTATGAGGAGATAAAGACAAAAATACCTTATGGTATCTTTTTGGATATTCATCTTCCTGACATTGATGGGCTGGATTTGCTAAATGATATTAAGCAGCAAAACAAAGAGATTAAGATTATCATGCTTACAGCAGACAGTTCGGATGAAACGAAGAGTAAGGCTGTGGAGTATGGAGCAGATGCGTATATAACAAAGCCATTTTTACCGGAGCATATAGAAATGGTGCTAAAGACAATGGAATAGTGGTTAATGAAAAAGTGGGCAATGTCAGTAAAGAGAACGTCAGACATTGCCTTTTTTATGTAATAGGATAATGCTGTAACGTAGTGAGAATTAGACAAGAATATCTAAGGAGTATATTTATAAAAATTTAATGAGCAAATAGTATATACGAATTAGTATGTGTATGATAAAAACAATTATCTATTAATAATATATATTATCTGACGATATGGAGGGAAATAAAATGGAAGTAACAAAGAGAAAGGCATTGAGAAATAAATTAATGCTTGGTATGGGAGTCGGTTTTCTGGCAACCATGTTATGGGTAATCTTTATTTTAAAATTATTGGAAAAGGGTACAATAAGTACAGTAATTGCCTCGATATCTATTATTGGAGTATTTCTGTTTATTTTTGGTGGAATAGGTGTAACTGTTCGTTTCTTTATGGGAAAAATGCTCCATATTTTCAGTGGAATTCAGGATATGACAAACGAAACTCTTGATATGGGTGCAAATAAACTGGCAGAGAGAAATGATGAAATTGGTGAGATGGCTCGTGCAATACAGGAAACCATTGCTTCTAATACTATTTTGCAGGCAGAGCAGGTTGCGGACATGAAGGATAAAATCGATGCAATTGGCAATGCCATTGAGCGTATTACAGAGAATATTGAGATGCTCGCACAGAGTGCAGAACTAATGAAGAATTATGATGAATTAGCAGAGAGGATTATGGGTGAGCATGGTAAGGGATTTGCGGTTGTAGCAGAAGAGATTCGTGCATTAGCTGACCAGTCAAGAGAGTCCACAGAGCAGATTGAAAAGATTGTAGCGGCTCTTTTGGATAATTCTGCTATTAGTGTAGAAATTACAAAGGAAGTATCAGAAGCTTTCTTAAAGCAGAATGAAAAAATTCATGAGACAGAGGTTATCTTTAGTTCTCTGAATAGTGAAATCGGAAAGGTAAGTGGTTCTGTTAAGGAGATTACCGGAGAAGTAGAAGACCTGAATGCACATACCGATGTGATTGAAACCGGAATCAGCACGCTGACAGATTCTGCACAGCAGAATGCAGACAGTGCAGAGAAAACAACAGAGAATGTAGAAGAATTCCGCCAGATAGTAGATGAGTGTAATCGTGCGACAGAGACTGTTGTAAATGTTTCGGAAGAGTTAGTTGGCTATATCAAGAAATTTGGTGTAGATTCTATAAAAGAGAGAATTATGTCATAGAATGAAAGTATAAAACCTGATGTGAGAAATCGCATCAGGTTTTTCGTTTGTGGTGTTTAAAATTTTGTGACTTGATATGCATATGCCTTATGGTAAAATAATACAAGAAGTATCAAGTAACTTTGTATAATTGGGGCTAAGGAAAAATATAGTCCATATATGAGGAGCATAAACGATGGAACAGATAATAAATGTTTTAAATGATATTTTAAATCCATCCGATGAATTTACGCCAATTCCATTCTGGTTCTTTAATGATGAGCCGGATGAAGAGAGAATTCGGAAGCAATTAGAGGACTATGTGGAAAAGGGCGTAAATGGTATCGTATTACATCCAAGAATTGGTGTTCCAAAGGAACTGCCATATCTGTCTGAGGAATATTTTGAGGTGGTTCGTTTTATTGTAAAAACGGCAGACTCTTTAGGAATGAAGATTGTTCTCTATGACGAGGGTATGTATCCGTCCGGCTCTGCACATGGAATGGTAGTATCAAAGAACCCGGAATTTGCCTCAAAAGGCATTACCGTAGTGAAAGCAGAAGCGGATATTCCGACTTCTGCAAAAGTGATTACACAGTTTGAGGATGGCAGTTATTTAATTTATGACTTTACCCACGGAACCATACGAGGTATTCATTTTGGCGAAGATGATGGCGAAGAGGGTGCTCCGGCTTCTGCAGATATTCTGAATCCGGAGGCAGTTGATACCTTTATTCAGATGACTCATGACCAGTATTATGAGCATTTAAAAGAGTATTTTGGCAATACAGTCATTGCTTTTTTTACTGACGAGCCTAGTGCACTTGGCAGAAATGCAGGCGGTTATCGAGAATGGGTAAGCGGTATGGAAGAGGAACTGATTGCTGGTGGCGGAAGCTTAGAGGAGTTGTCCGGCTTATTCGAACATCAAGAAAATAAGACTACGGTACTGTATCATAAGCTTATTAAAAAGTATTTACGAGAGATTTTCTATGCAAGACTTTCTAACTGGAGTGAGGCTCATGGGATTGCACTGATGGGACATCCTGAGGTCAGTGATGATGTGGAGGAAGAGCTTTACTTCCATATTCCGGGACAGGATTTGATTATGCGCAGAGTATCGCCGGAAACAGGAGGGCTGACAGAATTTGATTCTGTGCAGGCAAAGCTATCCGCAGATATTGCAAGACATTTAGGACGTAGAAGAAATGCAAATGAATGCTTTGGTGTATGCTTCCGCGATAACATACCTTGGTATTTTACAGCGGCTGACATGAAGTGGTACATAGATTGGCTTGGGTTTAGAGGTGTGAATCTCTTTGTACCGCATGCCTTTTATTATAGCGTTGCAGGGGCAAGAAAAGAGGAGCGTCCGCCTGATGTAGGACCAAACAATATCTGGTGGAAGCATTATCGCCGTTTTTCTGATTATATGAAGCGTTTGTCTTATCTGATGACGGATTCTGTAAATAGTGCAAAGATTGCTGTTTTATGTGATAACAACAGAGTTCCGTATAAGGAATTAGCGGTACTTTATGAGAATCAGATAGAGTTTAATTATTTGCCGATTGCTTTATTGGAAAAGGCTCAGATTCAGAATGGAAAGCTATGTATTGCCGGGTATGAATATGAGGCAGTATTGAATGTAACAGATAAGGGCTGGAATGAGAGGCTTAATAAGCTGCAGGAAGAGTCAATGGATAACGAGAAGCTTTGGCAGGTAGAAAAGGTAGAAGAACTGTTAGAAGAAGCAAGCTTTCATGCTGTGCAAACAGATATGACAGTTCCGTCATTACGTGCTACGAAGCTACAGAAGCAGGGAGTTACCATGTATTTGCTTTCCAATGAAGGGGAGCAGGATTTATGTGCAAGGGTTCAGTTTACAGAAGCAAAATCTCTTATAGCTCTCAAGCTCTGGAATGGCAGTTATAAAGCAATGGAAAATAACGCAGAACTTTGTCTACAGCCAAGAGAGACCATGCTGGTTATTGAAGATGAGAATCAGGTTATCACAAAGGAAATAGAGCCGGAAAAAGCTAAGATATATCTTGGTGACTGGACAGAAAAGATCACATTCGTAGAGAGAAAAGAAAACGAAGCTGTATATAAAATAAATTATGACATGGATATCATTACTGGTGGCGAATATTTCACGGTAAAAGGTGAAGAAATGGTGGAGTGCTATTGTAACGGTGAATTTGTGGATGTCAGTTTCTGGGGAATACATAGCTTTGACATTGGTTCTTATCTGCATGAGGGAGAAAATGAAATAAAGCTTGTTTTCACGGGAAATGCGGCAAATATCTATTGTGATGCAAAGATACCATTTGGAATTTCTTGAAAATAAATATTTGTATTTATTGGGCGGTAGCGGATTGCTACCGCCCATTTTATGTGATAGAATAGCTTTGCTTTATGGGGAAACAGGTGTAAATCCTGTACGAGCCCGTCGCCGTGAAGTGTGAGAAATATTGTTAAGTCTACCGAATGCCGCAGATTTGGGAAATGCCATTGGAGAAATCCGAGAAGGCGGCTTATCATAAGCACGAAGTCGAAATATCCATAAAGCAAAAGCCTTAGTTCTTGAAAAAGAGAACCGCGAGTGCCGGTTTCATAAGGAAAATAAATTCGTGAATCCATAAATAAAAGATTTACGAATAAATAGAAGTATAAAGGAGAAAAGACAAATGAAAATGACAAAAATGTCACATGTAAGACAAAAACTGTCATTCATCCTTTGTATGGTGCTGATTGCGGCTATGGCATTACTTACAACCGGATGTAATGATAAGACATCACAGGAGGCAGCGCAGACGACTTCTGCTTCGACAGAAACGCAGGTTCTTGGCGAAGGTGAGACGAAGTTCACGATAACAGTAGTGGACAAGGAAGGAACAGAAGCTTCTTTTGAGATTCATACCGATAAGGAAATGGTTGGAGAAGCACTGCAGGAATGTGGTTTACTGGAAGGTGAGGAAGGACCGTATGGTCTTTATGTAAAAACAGTAAATGGTATTACGGCCGATTACGATGTGGACCAGACCTATTGGGCGTTTTATATCAATGGTGAATATGCCATGACAGGTGTTGATGTGACAGAGATTACAGAGGGAGATGCTTATTCCCTGAAGGTTGAAAAATAATGAAACTGAATGTCAGAGAGATTACATTATTTGGCATGCTTGGAGCAGTTATGTACTGCTCTAAGCTACTAATGGAATTTTTACCGAATATTCATCTGCTCGGAACGCTGACAATAGCTTATACCCTTGCCTTTCGCAAGAAAGCATTGTATCCTATTTATGTTTATGTGTTACTGAATGGACTTTTGGGTGGATTTTCTGCATGGTGGTTTCCCTATCTGTATGTATGGACGATTCTGTGGGCGGTTACCATGTTGCTACCTAAGAAATGCAACCGCTTTGTATATATGCTGGTTTGCTCTGCACATGGATTTTTGTTCGGCGTGTTGTATGCTCCGGCACAGGCATTGATGTTTGGCTTAAATTTTGATGGAATGATTGCATGGATTGTTGCAGGTTTTCCGTTTGATTGTATACATGGAGTCAGTAATTTCTTTACCGGAATTTTGATTGTGCCGATTGCTTCGGTGTTAAAGCGGGCGAAACAAATGGCACTGAATTAAAAATTACTTTTTAACATAATTTTAACAAAACATTAACTTATGTTAATGAATAGAGGGATATGCGATAAAACCTTGGGAAATGGCGGTTTCTCAAGGTTTTTGTCATGTTTGAGATTATGGAGAAATATCGTAACGTGATGTAAATTGGTGTAGTTTTAAGAAGAAATGGTGTCAAAAATGGTGTAGAAATGTTGATACATATGGGAGCAAGTTCTCTTTGAAACGATTATCTGATTTTAACAAATTTTTCTTCCAACTTTCGCAGGGAACAGTGAAAACATCATTGAAGTAATGTGGAAAATGTGCTATAATAACCACACAATGAGTGGAGAGTCGCGTATGGAAAAAGAAGAAAAATTAGAAATACAGATTAAAAGATTAAAGAAAATAAGAGAGGATTTGGGGATGAATAGAACTGAGTTCTCGCGCTATGTTGACATACCGCTGCGGACGTTGGAAGAGTGGGAAGCCGGTAGAAGGCAGATGCCGGATTATGTGTTGCGCCTACTAACTTATTATACAAAAGTGGAGCGTTTATTAGCGGAACAGAAGATTGAATTGAATATACAACCCGAAATTAAGGTGTTCGAATCTGAACACTTTAATAAAGCGTCAAAGGAGAGGTGACTCTCTATACAAACAAGAATATTTATGATTTGGGAGATGGCAATATGAAGTTTGAGATATTAGCTGATTCTATAAAACAAGTAAACTATAAAACGGGTAATGCAGCAAAGAGTGCTGTGAATCAACTCATGACACTTCGAAATTGGGCAATTGGGTATTATATTGTAGAATATGAGCAGGCTGGCAGTGATAGAGCAGAATATGGAACTCATTTATTGAAAAATTTAGAAAATGAAATTTCTCAAAAAGGAATGAATTCTACGTTATTTAAGCATTGTCGTAATTTTTATTTATTGTATCCACAAATAGGTGCGACAGTGTCGGAATTATTGGATTTACCGGATTTTGGAAAAAGTGCGACAGTGTCGCACCAATTTGAAACGAAGCCGGAAGTGTTAATTGCCAATTTGTCTTTTTCTCATATAAGAGAAATTATGGTAATTGATGATGTTTTTGAAAGATTTTTTTATGAAACAGAGTGCATAAAGTGTAATTGGAGTGTCAGAGAACTTCGCAGGCAAATAAAAACAAATTTGTATGTGAGAGCTGGAATAAGTAAAAAACCGGAATTGTTATTAACGAAGCCGGTAGATAATTCAAACCAGAATTCATTGACTATCAAAGATCCTTTTACATTTGAATTTCTGGGCTTGGAAGCGAAAGATGCTGTAACAGAATCTGATTTAGAGCAGGCACTTATGGATCATTTGCAAGAATTTATGCTTGAATTGGGTCAGGGATTTTGTTTTGAGGCAAGACAAAAGCGTATAATCATTGATGATAAATATTATTTCATTGATTTGGTTTTTTATAATAGGTTGTTGCATTGCAATGTTATTATTGAGTTGAAAAATGATGAATTTAAGCATGAAGATTTAGGGCAATTAAATGCGTATGTGGGCTATTATAAAAAGAATGAGATGCTACCCGGAGATAACCCGCCGGTTGGAATTTTACTCTGTACCGATAAAGGTTCGCAGATGGTAGAATATGCATTATCTGGAATGGATAATCAATTGTTTGTTTCAACATATATGTTGCATTTACCAGATAAGAAGAAATTAGAAGAATTTATGTTAAAAGAAATGGAAGAAATGGGAATGTAATAATATTTTGTAAGTATTTTTTAAACCTATCGAATTCGACTACTTGGGGCAGTAAGCAGATTTCGACACAAGAGCCAATGGGGGAAAGTACTGTTATTTGTAGCTAAATTATTGCGAAAAAGGGGAAAATGTGTTACAATTTATAATATATAATTCCTTATAAGGAGCATTCCTGTTAAGTAACAAACAGCAGGTTTTCAAAAAATGAGTGTCACCCATAGAATAATGATTGTTAACTGGCAGGTTGACAAAATCATCATTCAAAGGAGACACCCACAAATGAATTGTAAACAAAATCAGAA
>JAFSGY010000051.1 GCA_017440575.1 Lachnospiraceae bacterium
AGAACATCTATTCGAAATATGTTATACTGGACGTTGTACTGATTACAAAAATCAGCCCGCACTTTAAGTAATACTTTTATATCCCAAAAAGATTACTCCCTCACCTATAGGAGATTTAGGAGGGGTTTTGCGGAAGTGTTTTTGAAAAAACTTCAGAGTCCATGCAGATTTATTAAAAATAGGCTGTTCAAGCTTGCTTGATAAAGACTATTTTTATAAATCTATATGGCGAGAAGCCATACATAAGCAAAAGGAAAGCTTCGAAGAAGCGATTTTGCGAATGATGGACTCGGACTAATATGCAAAGGCAGGTTTTACAGATAAATGAACATTAGAAAACATCAGGAATTGCTGGACTTCTGGGAATATTCTCATAACTTCGACAGTGAAGACGATGCTGTTTCCATAGATGAGGATATTACCTTTGAGGCATCCCAACAGGAATTACAAATTGAATTAGAGCATTTTAATGAAATGGAGCTGGAGCAGGAGCTGCACCCAATAAAGGATGATGACTTCCAGCCGGAGGATGAACACCCCAATAAGACAATGCTTAAAAGGGAGCTTCGTGCAATTGCTTTAAAGCGACTGGAGGATGGTGCCCGTACGGTTTCAGATTTTGAGGAAGTGATAAAGGAATGGGATCTATTAGATTCCAACAGAGAACGCAAGGAACGCTATCACGAAATCGGCAGAGAAAACATAGACAGCAAGAAGGATGTGGCACCACTTGCCATTGTTATCCCGGCTCCTATCAATCATGCTTACTGGCGACAGCTTATGAAGGGAGATTATATAGATATCATCTCTAACTGCCCATATGAAATGCACAATTCCCTTTCCGATGAGGATTATTCCAAGATTATTTATGAATTAAAAGACGACCACAAGGAACTGATATACTTCCTATATCTTAGAGATTTCACTACCAGTCAGCTGGCTGCTTTGCGTAATCAGAGTGACAGAAATATCCGTGGTGTCCGCTCTACCATTCTCGGACAGATTGAAAAGAAGGTTCTTATGATATTGGTAGACAGGCAGGGCGAAGAGTTTCCTTTTACCATGGAAGAATTAAGCTTCCTATCAAGACATGAAGAAAATATCCCGGCTACCATAGAAAAGCTGGATAAAGAAAAGTTGGCTCTACTAAAGGAAATCGGTGTGGTCGTGAGAAGAATTGCCAGACAGCAGGAAAAGCGAGCAAAGGAAAAAGCCAAGAAGCAAAAGAAAAATAATGATACAAATCAGAAAAAAGAAGTTTAAATATGCATAAAGGCATGCTATGATAGTAATAGTTTTTATACAGAAAGGAATTACTATGAAGAATATCTTTCAGAAATCCAGTTCCAACTGGGTGAAATATGATAAATACGAATGGCGGACAGCCACAAACGGAAAGTGTTATATTACACCTTCTGCGGACGCCAAACCATCCATCTACAATCCTATCAAGGATTATGAAAAGCTTGTGCTGACCGCAATTAACATAGGTACTACTGCCATGAACAAGGCAAGTGAAGCAGAATTAAAGGATGCCATTATGGGCTTTGTATCCGAATACGGTATGCTGGGGCTCATGACTGCCCTGCCTACCACACCGGATTTTATTACATACGAGGCAGTCTATCTGCCAAAGAACCATTTTATCAAGGAAGAAAGCATCTCTACAGAGAAGTATCTGTCCTACTTCTTCCCTTTTGACAACATTGATTTCCGCAAAATGGGTGTGGAATCCAGTTGGAGTACGGGTTGCATGGAAATGATTGCCTTGATTATGACCATGAAGAATAAGCCGCAGGCTGTTATGATGAGCTTTCAGAAGGAATATGCAGAGCCTTATGAATGGCTTGTTGAAGTATTCCGAGACTGGGCATTTACCTTCTTCTCCAGCTTTCTTTATTATCTGGATTATGACAGACTAGATGAGAATGAGCGTAACCTATACCGTCAGGGAATGGCGGCTTTCGGCGGTGTGGCACCTACCTACCGCATAGAACTACGGGAACGCCCTTCCATTGTCTGGGATTTCAATTCCTTGTTGTTATGCGTCCAAATGATGTTTTCCTTTATGCTGACGGATGAAAACTCCAGCATGAAGGTATGCAAGCACTGCGGCAAAGCATTTGTTGCCACCAGACCAAATATGGAATTCTGCTCACCACAATGTAAAAACCAATACAATGTGTATAAGAGCAGAGCAAAGAAGAACGATACACCAACCTAGGAGGAGTGCGTATATGAATCATTCGAATATTATTATGTACACAACCGAAGACGGTTTGACAA